>NZ_JAPNNL010000248.1 GCF_027620315.1 Nonomuraea corallina
GTACGCGGCCTCGTCCGCGTCGAGGCCCGCCTCCCGGCACAGGTCGGCGGCCCGCTGGTAGCAGGCGGCGGCGCGGCGCGGCTCCCCCGCCCCGGCGCAGGCGTCGCCCATGGCGGCCCGCTGAGCCGCCTCCTCGCCGGCGCGTCCGAGGGCGCGGTAGCCGTCGGCGGCGTGCTCGAACGCCCGCAGCGCGGCCTCCCACGCGCCGAGCTCCTCGTGCTCGCGTCCCATCAGGGAGTACGCGTCCGCCGTCCTGGCCGCCTCGCCCGCCTCGGCGAACGCCTGGGCGGCCCGTTCCAGCAGCCCGACCGCGGTCCTGCGCCGCCCCCGTCCGGCCATCCCGGAGGCCGCGCCCAGCAGGTACTCCCCCGCGGCCACGGCGCCGGCCCGGTCCACGGGCGAGCCCGCCGGGACCGCGGACGCCCTGGCGTGGCGTTCGCCGAGCCGGAGCAGGTCCTGGATCGTCTCCTCGTCGTCGACCACGAGGGCCAGCCGGGTCGCCGCCTCGGCCTGCGCCGCGTCCGGCGCCCGGTCCGGGCCGCCGACGGCCAGGCGGAGCAGCGAGGTGAGCTCGGGATCGCCGCCCGTCACGTCCCCGGCTAGTTCCAGGGCCTCGACCAGATCCCGCCCGTCGCCCCGTACGACGAACCGCGTCAGCAACCCCTTGACCAGCACCGACGGCACCCGCGGCCCCGGAGCGGTGATCAGTCCCGGCAGCGTCGCCGGCCCCGGTGCGGTGGGCGGCGTCGACGGAGTGGCCGATCCCGGCGGCGGGCCGTCGTTCGAGGTCGGCGGTTCCGCCGACGGGGGCGCCGCGGGGTCCGGGGTCAGGGCGGCGTGGGCCTTCGCTGCGAGATGGGCCATGTCGGCGGCTTCACGGGCCGCCCGGACGGCCTCGTCCAGGTCGGCGAACCGGGCCGCCATCGGCCCACCGCCGCCGTCATCCGATCGAAGGAGCTCCTCCCCCTCACCGACCCGTTCGACGCCCCGCTCAGCCGGTCCGGCGGTGCTCCGGCCGGTGGGGCGGTCTGAGGGCTGGTCTTCGTTCGCCGTGGCGCGGCGGCGCAGGACGTCCGACAGCACCGCGTACGCCTCCGACAGGAACCGCGGGTCGTTCTCGGCCGCGAGCGCCTCCCGCAGGACCGCCTCGGCCTCGTCGGCGGCGGGCGAGGTGAGGCTCAGGCAGAGCGCCCGGCCCAGCAGGAGAAGTGCGCGGGCACGCTGAGGATGACCCGCGGGGCAGGCGGCGACCGCGGCCCTGGCAGCGGCGACGGCAGCGGGGGCGACCGGGCTCGCGCCTCCCGGCCACGCGGCGGAGACGACCGATCGGACGGCGGACACGCCCGACCCGGCGGAGGAGCCCCAGGATCCCCCCTCACCCGACCGGAACGGGGAACCGGCCGACCGCCCACCCCCCGGCCCAGGGGAAGAGACCTCAGGTCCCGGCCGGGAGACGGAGGTGGTGGCGCGGTGGGTGAGTACGGCGGCGAGGTCGGTCAGGAATCCGGGTCGTTCCGGGTGCCGGTCAGGGGCGCGTACCACGGCCTGCCGCAGCGTCTGGACGGCGATCTCCAGGTCGGCGGGGTCCGCGGTCCTGCCGTGGCGCCGCCAGTGGCGCAGGCCGAGCAGGTCGAGCCGGATCGCCGGGTCGTCCGGCCGGACGGGGCGGCCGGTCTCGGGCGATCCCAGGTAGGCCATCAGCTCGGCCCACCGGTCGGGTGCCGCCGGCGCCTGCCATGCGATGGCGGATCGCCGGTCGTACGTCGGCGGGAGGGCGGCCAGCATGTCGCGGCCGGCTTCCAGGGAGCGGACGTCGCCCGTGACCACGTACCACTCGACCAGCGCCGCGCCGTAGCGGGACAGGACCTCGGGATGGGCGCCGGCCTCGTGCCAGTGGTCGAGGCAGGCCTGTCCCACCCGCAGCAGCGCCAGCAGGTCGCCGTCGGCGCGGGAGTCGCGGGCGCGGGCCCCCGCCAGGTCGAGCAGGTCCAGGAGGGCCGCCGAGCGTCCGGGGCCGGGCGGGCGTCCGGCCGCCAGCAGGTAGGCCCGGATCAGGGCGGTGTCGCCGGGCAGGGCGTGGCCGAGCGCCGCGGCCAGGTCCGTGACGTGCCCCGAGCCGGCGAGCGCGGCCCGGAACAGGACGTGCACGGCGTCGTCGAGCGCGCCGCCGTCGCCGGTCGTCGCGTACAGCCGCAGCATGCCGTCGCCGAGGATGGCCAGCGCCTCGGCGGCCCAGGCGGGTTCGGGCACGTTCAGGGCCTCTTCCAGCAGCACCCGCCCCAGCCGGTCGCACACGTCGGCGGTGGGCGCGGCGAGCGCGCGCCGGAGTATGGCGTGCAGGAGCAGGCCCACGTGCGGGCAGGCGTCCACGTCCACGTGGCGGAACACCTGCTCCGCCAGGCCCGCCCAGGTCTCGGCCGAGCCGTCGGCCGGGACGTGCGGCCCGCGCAGCCGGGCCGGCAGCCCGTCGGGGTCGAGCACGGCCACGGCGGCGAAGAACACGCCGGCCACGGCAGCCTCGGTCCTCTCCTCCGGGTCGAGGCGGTAGCGGGCCAGGTGGAGCGCGCCGACCAGCCGCCAGACGGCCGCGTCGCGGACGTCGCCGGGGCAGGCCAGCATGGCCTCCGCCGCGTCGTCCAGCGCCGCGTCGTCCAGCACCAGCCGGGGGTCTGCCGCCCGCTCGAACTCCTCGATGCGGGCAGCGAGCGCCCCGGCCGGATCTTTCATGAGGCTAAGGCTCTCATCGGCGCATCCTTCCCGTACAGGACCGCCCGCACGAACCGCCGCACCCGGGGCCCGCTCTCGCGGCGGGCCCGTCCGTACGGACGGGCCCGGTGAATGCCGCCCGAGCCGGGGTAGAGCCAGAGACATGCTCTATGGCAAGGAACACGTCCGGCGTTACCGCGAGACCGACGGCGCCGAAGGACACGACTGGAACGGCACCACGGTCCTCCTGCTGACCACGAAGGGCCGCAACTCCGGCGAACCGTATACGACGCCGCTGATCTACCAGCGCCACGGCGACGATTTCGTGATCGTCGCCTCCAAGGGAGGCGACCCGTCGCATCCCGACTGGTACAAGAACCTGACCGCCAACCCCGATGTCGAGGTGCAGGTCAAGGGCGACCGGTTCAAGGCGCGCGCCCGCACGGCCTACGACGAGGAGCGTCCGGAGCTGTGGCGGCTGATGACCGCCACGTGGCCCGACTACGACTCCTACACCAAGAAGACCGATCGCAAGATCCCGGTGGTCGTCCTGGAGCCCCTGCGCTGATCAGAACGTCACCAGCGGCTCGCCGACGAAGTCCGCGATGAAGTTGACGAAGAAGAACCCGAAGAACAGGAAGTTGAGCGCCAGGATGACGTGGTGCCACCAGCGCGGCCTCGCCGGCCTGGGCAGCTTGCTGTTCAGGTACATGAGCAGGAACGGGTAGATCAGCGCGCCCAGGTTGGACATGTTGGCCGACCACTCCACCAGTGCCACCGGCAGCGACAGATGGATGACGACCGAGATCACGACCATCAGCAGGATCATGAACGGGTAGTAGAACCGGCGCGGGTCGCCCTCGACGAGCCGGCGCAGCCTGGGACTGGTGGCGTGGGCGGCGTCAGTGGCGACCCGTACCATCGCCTCGAAGATGCCCAGTTGGGTGCTGAACAGGATGAGCACGCCCACGGCCAGCGCGATGAAGAAGATCGTCCGCCCGTACTCGCCGCCGAGCGCGGCGGCGACGAACGTCGGCACGTTCGCCCGGGTCGGCTGCTCGCCCGACAGGTTGACGGCGTGCGCCATGAGGATCGTCGGCAGCAGCATGCCGAGCATGGCGCCGACGAAGAACACTCCCCACATGTCGATCATGATCAGCCGGTACCACCGGCGCCACAAGCCGCGGTTGCGCTCGTCGTCGGGGAAGGTGACGCCGCTGGCCAGGATCTCGCGCCGGTCTCCGCGCAGGCCCGCGATGAAGCCGGCGCGGTGGCCCATGCCGTAGCCCTTGTCGCGGTAGTGGCCCATGACGTACCAGTTCAGTCCGGAGGCCAGGGCGGTGAACCCGGCGAGGCCGCCGAGCTGGGTGGCGGTGATCCCGGGGGGCGGCGCGGCCGGGGTGAAGAAACCCCTGATGCCCTCCCACCACAGCTCCCACGGCACCACGAGCAGGTCGACGAGCAGCAGGGCGATCAGGATGCCGCCCACCATGACCCAGTTGGCCAGTTCGAGGGCGCGGCTGATCCGCCTGGCCGCCGCGGTGATCAGGAAGACCAGCACGAGCAGCGCGATGGCCCACAGCCGCGGCTCCTCGGCCCCGGCGGGCGCGATCTCGCCGTGGACGAGCGCGTACACGCCCTGACCGGCCGAGGCGGCCCAGCCGCCGGCGATGAACGCGAAGATGACGACGAACACCGACAGCGGGATCCACAGCTTCCAGCCCGGCGGCACCCGGCCCCAGCCGACGACGGGGGCTTCGCCGGTGGCCGTCACGTAGCGGGCGCACTCGACGTTGAAGAACGTCTGGAGCACGGCCGAGACCAGGATGACCCAGCCGACCCCGACGAAGCCGAACTGCCCGACGCTGAGCGGGCCGAGCAGCCACTCCCCGCTGCCGATGGAGATGCCGAGCGCGATGAGGCTCGGCCCCACAGCGAACTTGATCAGTTCCTTGACGCCGAGCCGGGGGACCTTGAAGACCTCCTCCGGCGTGGGCAGGTCGGTGACTTCGAGGTCCGGGCGGCTGACTCCGAGCGGATGCGACATCTCTGCCTCCTGCCGTCAGGGTGATCCCGTACGGCGGGCAGGGCAAGGCCCAAATGAGACCTAGGTCACAGCAGCAGCGAGGTGTAGAGCTCCATCGTGCGACGGGCGACGGCGGGCCAGGAGAAGTGCTCGACGGCGCGCTCGCGTCCGGCGACCCCCATCGCGCGGGCCCGTTCCGGGTCGCCGAGCAGCGCGTTCACCCGCTCGGCGAGGTCGGCGGCGAACCTCTCGGGGTCGTGCGGGCTGCCGTCGGGGCCCTGGTCGATCGGCACCAGCAGGCCGGTCTCGCCGTCGGCCACCACCTCGGGGATGCCGCCGGTGGCCGTCGCCACGACAGCCGTCTCGCAGGCCATGGCCTCGAGGTTGACGATGCCCATCGGCTCGTAGACCGACGGGCAGACGAACACCGTCGCGTGCGTGAGCAACTGGATCACCTCGGGCTTGGGCAGCATCTCGGAGATCCAGACGACGCCCTTGCGGTCGAGGCCGCGTACCAGCGCGGTCACCTCGGCGGCGATCTCCGGCGTGTCGGGCGCGCCGGCGCAGAGCACGAGCTGCGCGTCGGGGGCGAAGGACCGCGCCGCGCGCAGGAGGTGGACCAGCCCTTTCTGGCGGGTGATCCGGCCGACGAAGATGACGTACGGCCTGTCGCGGTCGATGCCATGCTTTTTCAGGACATGGTTGCTCTGGTCCGGGGCGTACTCCACGGTGTCGATGCCGTTGTGGATCACGCTCACCCGGGCCGGGTCGATCTGCGGATAGGCGGCCAGCACGTCGCGGCGCATGCCCGCCGACACCGCCACCACCGCGTCGGCGGCCTCCAGCGCGGTCCGCTCGGCCCAGGACGAGATCGCGTAGCCGCCGCCGAGCTGCTCGGCCTTCCACGGGCGCAGCGGCTCCAGGCTGTGGGTGGTGACCACGTGCGGGACGCCGTGGAGCAGCTTGGCGGCGTGCCCGGCGAAGTTCGCGTACCAGGTGTGGGAGTGGACCAGGTCGGCGCCCTCGCAGGCGGCGGCGATCTCCAGGTCCACGCCGAGCACCTGCAGGGCCGCGTTCGCCCCCGCGAGCTCGGCCGGCGTCCGGTAGGCCGACACCCCCGGCTCGTCCCTGGCGGCGCCGAAGCACCGCACCCGCACGTCGGCGAGCTCGCGCAGCTCGCGGGAGAGATATTCCAGGTGCACGCCGGCACCGCCGTAGACCTCCGGCGGGTACTCGCGGCTGAGCAGATCCACACGCATGCCTCGACCTTACGAGGCGGCGGGACCGCCGGGCACGGCGACAGGCGCTCGGACGGCAAGAACCGGCGTGTGATGGTGTACATCAGATGTTAAAGACGGACAAGGTGGGATGAAACCGGACGGAGTTACGTCGATAGATCGCGCGTTTGGGGGTAGCGTCCAGACATGAGGTCGCGGAGGGTGCTTGCGGTCGTGCTGGCTGGTGGAGAGGGCAAGAGGCTGATGCCTCTCACGGCGGACCGGGCGAAACCGGCCGTGCCGTTCGGCGGGATGTATCGGCTCATCGACTTCGTGCTGTCCAACCTGGCCAACGGCGGTTACCTGAAGATCGTCGTACTGACCCAGTACAAGAACCACAGCCTGGACCGCCACATCTCCCGCACCTGGCGCCTGTCGGCCATGCTCGGCAACTACGTCACCCCGGTCCCGGCCCAGCAGCGGCTCGGGCCGCGCTGGTTCTCGGGCTCGGCCGACGCGCTCTTCCAGAACCTCAACCTGATCTACGACGAGATGCCCGAGCACGTGATCGTCTTCGGCGCCGACCACATCTACCGGATGGACCCCCGGCAGATGGTCGAGCAGCACGAGCAGTCGGGCGCCGACGTGACCGTGGCGGCGATCCGCCAGCCGCTGTCGCTGGCCGACCAGTTCGGCGTGATCGAGACCGACCCCCAGGGCAGGCGCATCGTGGCCTTCCGCGAGAAGCCCAAGGACGCCGTCGGGCTGGCCGACTCCCCCGACGAGGTCTACGCCTCGATGGGCAACTACGTGTTCAAGACCCAGGCGATGATCGACGCGCTGCGCGAGGACGCGCTCGACCCGACCAGCAGGCACGACCTGGGCGGCAACATCATCCCGATGATGGTCAAGTCGGGCGGCGCCGACGTCTACGACTTCGCGCACAACATCGTCCCGGGCTCCACCGAGCGCGACCGCGGCTACTGGCGCGACGTCGGCACGCTCGACGCCTACTACGAGGCCCACATGGACCTCATCTCCGCCCACCCGATCTTCAACCTCTACAACGACAAGTGGCCCATCCACACCGGTCACGACCCGCTGCCGCCGGCCAAGTTCGTCCACAACGAGGGCGACCGCGTCGGGCGCGCCCTCGACTCGCTGGTGTCCCCCGGCGTGATCGTCTCGGGCGGCACGGCCGTCCGGTCGATCCTTTCGCCCAAGGTCGTCCTCCACTCCCACTCCCTGGTCGAGGACTCGGTGCTGATGGAGAACGTCAAGATCGGCCGTGGCGCGATCGTCCGCAAGGCCATCATCGACAAGAACGTCGTCATCCCCGACGGCGCCCGCATCGGCTTCGACCTGGAGCACGACCGCACCCGCTTCGCGCTCACCCGCAGCGGGGTCGTGGTGATCGGCAAGAACGAGATCGTCGACCGCTGAGCCTGGCCGGGGTCCGGCTAGAGTGGGCGGCGTGCACCCTGACCTCCGCCTTCCCCTGGTCAAAGAGCTGAGCGAGCCGGACCGGCCGCGGCGTCACTGGCGCGGCGACGACGAGCGCGGCGGGGTGTGGCTGTTCGAGAGCGTCGAGGGCGACGGCGAGCACTGGGCGATCCGGCAGGTGGAGATCGACGCGGCGCGGCGGGCGCACCGCTACTGGTGGCGTCATCTGCAGGACGAGCACGGGTTCCTCACCGACCAGCCGCTCGACGTCTGGGACCTCACCGAGATCGACGAGGCCGCGTTCGAGGCCGTCTGGCAGGCCGGCGAGTGACCCGCCGCCCCTCGGGGCGCGTACGCGTGAGCGTTCCCGTCCGCGCGGGTCCCGAACAGGCCGCGCGAGCTGCCGCGGGGTAGAGGCCCC
>NZ_JAPNNL010000249.1 GCF_027620315.1 Nonomuraea corallina
GGGGGGGGCCCCCCCCCCCCCCCCCCCCCCCCGGGGGGGGGGGCGCCCCCCCCCCCCCCCCCCCGGGGGGAGGACCACCATGCGCACCACCCTGCTCGTGATCGCCGCGCTGATCTGCGTGCCGTCGCTCGTCGCGGTCGTCGGGGGCCTGGAACGGACCGACGCCGGAGAGGTGGCGGTGGTCCGCGACGGCGGCTGGTTCGACGACACCCGGGTCCGCCAGGTCATCCCGCCGGGCTCCGGCATGACCTGGACCGGCCTGTGGTCCTCGGTGCACCCGTACCCGGCGCAGCAGCGCTTCTACACGATCACCGCCGACCCCCGGCGCGCCACCACGCTGGGCGTGGACGTGGTGACGGTGCCCAGCAGCGACGGCGTGAACCTGGGCGTCGAAGGCACCCTCTACTTCACCCTCACCCTGGACCCGGCGACGCTGACGGCGTTCGACGACAGGTACGGGACGCGTACCTTCCGCGCCCAGGACGACTCCTTCCTGCACGCGTGGGACGGCGACGCGGGGTGGACCGCGTTCTTCGGCCAGGCGGTCCGGCCGGTGATCGACAACGCGCTCCGCGCCGAGGTCGGCGCCCGGCGCTGCGCCGAGCTGGTGACGTCGTGCTCGCTGCTGGAGAGCTCGGCCCTGCGGCCGCGCGACAGCGACCCGAGCATCAAGGCGGTGCAGGACGGCGTGAACGCGGCGCTCGCCCGCGACCTGCCGCGCACGCTGGGCGGCGCGTTCTTCACCGGCATGACCTTCTCGCTGTCCAGGGTGACGCTCCCCGCCGAGGTGCAGAAGTCGGTGGACCGCTCGCTGGCGGCCGGCGCCGCCGTGTCGGAGGCGCGGGCGCGGGTGGCGCAGGCCGAGGCGGAGGCCAGGGCCAACCAGGCCAGGCAGGACGGCTACGACAAGTGTCCCGCCTGCGCCGAGATCGACAAGCTCAAGTCGCTCCCGCAGGGCATCACCGTCTACGCCCCGGGCAACCAGGACGCGGTCGTGGTGCCCACCCGGTGAGCCGTTCCGGAGTGTTCGTCCAGTCAGAGCGCCTCGGCGCAGCCGCGCACATCGTGATCGAGCACGGTGTGATCTCGGTCACAAGCGTGCTCGTCGTAATGCAATCGCCGCCGATTCCCGGAACCTGATCGGCCGAATACGCATAAACTGCGCGCCTGTGAGCCTCCCTGTACGCGAACGTTCCCCCCGCCCGGGCGGGGGCCGCCACCGCCGGCCGGTCCCCACGTCCCTGCCACCGGACGCGCCCGTTCTCGTGCTCGCGGCGCCCGGCGGCGCCTCAGGCGTGGCGGCGGAGATCGCCGCCGTCGTGCGCGTCGACAACCCCCAGATCGAGGTACGGCTCACCGCCGTGGACGAGCTGGCCCCGGCGCTGCCTGCGGACCGGGACGCGGTCGTCGTGCCCCTGCTCACCTGGGACGATCCCGCGGTGCTCGGCCCCCTCCACCAGGCCGTGGCCGGCAGCGGCTCGGCCGCCGTCGTGACGGGCGCGCTCGGCCCGCACCCGCTGCTCGCCGAGGCGCTCCACATCAAGCTGGCCGAGCGCGGTCTGGCCAGGGCCGACCGGGTCCGCCTGCTCAACGTCTCCAGCCCCGTCGACGCGGTCATCCTCGGCATGGTCGGCGGCGAGCCGGCGGTGCACGCCGCCCAGGCGACCGCGGTGCTGCTGGCCTCCCGGCTGACGCTGCCGGTGGTGGCCGCCTCGCTTGACAGGGAGCCCGGCGTCACCGTAGCCGCGGACCGGCTGCGCGCGGCCGGAGCCGCCCGGCTGGCCGTCGCACCGTGCATGATCGGCGACGAGGCCCCCGCCGACCTGGTCGGACACGCCGCCGAGGCGATCGGCGCCGGCCACGCGGAGCCGCTCGGCGCGCACAGCATGATCGCCGAACTCGTCGCCCGCGCCTACGGCAGTCAACTCGCCACTTGACATGGTCTTGTAGAGATCACGGAAGTAGCGTTACCGTCGGCCCATGTGCGAGGTCGTGTGCAAAGGTGAGCGTTTGTGGCTTCGTGAGGTCGTTGAGGCGGATATCGCGCCGCTGCATGCGATCTACGGGGATCCGGCCGCGACCCAGCACATGCCGTTCGCACCCCGTACGCTCGAACAGGTCGCCGACATGGTGCGCGAGGCCAGGGCGGCCGCCGCCAGGGAGCCGCGCCTGCTCTACGCGCTGGCCGTGCTCGACGCCGCCGACCAGGAGCTGATCGGCACCGCCCGGCTCCGCATCGACGCCGAGCAGCCGCACTGCGCCGAGCTCCGCCTGGGGCTGCGCCCCGACCACTGGGGCCGCGGCATGGGCACCGACCTGGTGCGGCTGCTGCTGGGGTTCGGCTTCAAACAGCTCGGCCTGCACCGCATCTGGGGCGCGCGGGCCCCCTCCAACCTGCCCGCGCAGCTGGCCATGCTGACCGCGGGCATGGTCGAGGAGGGCGTCCTGCGCCACCACGTGGCGACCCCCGACGGCTGGCGCGACTCGGTGATCCACGCCGCCGTCGAGGACGACTGGCCGGGCCGCTGACTCAGCGGACCAGCCTGAAGAACGCCCGGACGTCCCCCACCAGCAGGTCGGGGGCCTCCATCGCGGCGAAGTGGCCGCCGCGGTCGAACTCCGACCAGTGCACGATCTTGTGCTCACGCTCGGCGAAGCGGCGGATGCCCGGGTCGCCGGGGAAGACGGCCACCCCGTGCGGGAGCGCCGACGGCTCCGGCGGCTTCCCCCAGGTCGGCGCGCTCTCCTTGTAGAGGCGGGCCGCCGAGCCTGCGGTGCCGGTCAGCCAGTAGACGCTGATGTTGGCGAGCAGCTGGTCGCGGTCGACGGCGTCCTCGGGCAGCTCGCGGGCGGGGTCGGTCCACTCCTTGAACTTCTCGGCGATCCAGGCGAGCTGTCCCGCCGGCGAGTCGTGCAGCCCGTACGCGAGCGTCTGCGGCCGGGTGGCCTGGATCATCGCGTAGCCGACGGCGTCCTGGTCGCCGTACCGGGCGAGCCGGGCCTGCTCGGCCTCGGTCAGGCCCTCCAGCTCGGCCGGGTCGCCGCTCGGGAAGCCGAGGCCGCCGTTGACGTGCACGCCCACGACCCGCCCCGGGTCGAGCCTGCCCACCTCGGGCGAGACCGCGGCGCCGAAGTCGCCGCCGTGCGTCCCGTACCGCTCGTGGCCCAGGCGGCGCATCAGCTCCTTCCAGGCGGCGGCGACCCTGGCCAGGTCCCAGCCGCGCTCGCGGGTGGGACCGGAGAAGCCGAACCCGGGGATGGACGGGGCGACGACGTGGAAGGCGTCGGCCGGGTCGCCGCCGTGCGCGCGGGGGTCGGTGAGCGGGCCGAGGACGTTCATGAACTCGACCACCGATCCCGGCCAGCCGTGCGTGACCAGCAGGGGCAGCGCGTCCGGCTCGGGCGAGCGCACGTGCAGGAAGTGCACGTTCTGGCCGTCGATCTCGGTGGTGAACTGCGGGAACGCGTTCAGCGCGGCCTCCTGGGCGCGCCAGTCGAAGCCGGTGCGCCAGTACTCGGCGAGAGCTCGCGCGTACGGGACCGGCACCCCGTACGACCAGCCGGCGCCGTCCAGTTCGTCGGGCCAGCGGGTGCGGGCGAGGCGTTCGCGCAGGTCGTCCAGATCGGCCTGGGGGATGTCGATACGGAAAGGCGTGATGTCGTGGCTCATGCCAGCCACGCTAGAACCCGGTTAGGACAGCTACGATCCTAGGTGTGCTGGAGACCTCCGCCCGCTTGCTGAGACTGCTGTCCCTGCTGCAGACGCGGCGCGACTGGCCGGGATCGGAGCTGGCCGAGCGGCTCGGCGTGTCCGGCCGTACCGTCCGCCGCGACGTGGAACGGCTGCGCGAGCTGGGCTATCAGGTGGACGCGACCGCGGGCGTGCCCGGCTACCGGCTCGGCGCGGGCGGCGACCTGCCTCCGCTGCTGCTCGACGACGAGGAGGCGGTGGCCGTGGCCGTCGGGCTGCGCACGGCCGCGCAGAGCAGCGTCGCGGGCATCGAGGAGACCTCCGTCCGGGCGCTGGCCAAACTGGAACGGGTGCTGCCGTCCCGGCTGCGGCACCGGGTGAACGCGCTGCAGTCGATGACCGTGCCGCTGACGGGCGGAGCGGCGCCGGTCGAGGCGGACACGCTGTCGGCCATCGCGGCCGCCTGCCGCGACCATGAGAGCCTGCGCTTCGGCTACGAGTCCGGCGACGGCACGCACAGCGAGCGCCTGGTGGAGCCGCACCGGCTGGTGTCCTCGGGGCGGCGCTGGTATCTGGTGGCGTTCGACCCGGGGCGGGCCGACTGGCGGGTGTTCCGGGTGGACCGGCTGCGGCTGCGGACGCCGAACGGGCCGCGGTTCACGCCGCGCCGGCCGCCCGCCGAGGACCTGGCGGCCTACACCTCACACAAGATCTCCAGCGCGCCGTACCGTTATCGGTGCCGGGTCACCGTGCGGGCCCCGGCGGAGGCGGTCGCGGCGCGGATGGGGCCTTCGGTGGCCGTGGTGGAGCCGCTGGACGCGGAGCGCTGCCTGCTGACCAGCGGCGCGAACTCACTGGACGAGCTGGCGTACTGGATGGTGTCGCTCGGGACGGCCTTCGAGGTGCACGAGCCGCCCGAGCTGGCGGCGCACCTGCGGGTGCTGGCCCGCCGGCTGACAGAGGCGGCGGGCGGTTGAGCCGCCAGGGTGTCGGCGCGGGGAATTGTCGGTGGCGGGCCCTACGATGAGGCTCCTCACGGAGGGATGGCCCATGCTCGACGCGCTGATCGTGCCCCTGTTCGTCACCACCGACCTGCCGCCCGGGGCCGAGCTGACGGAGTTCGGCGAGCTGCTCGCCGGCGCGGCGCGCACGCTCGGCCACGAGGGCGCGAGCTACGACGCCTTCCTCACGGGCAAGGTGTTCTGGCTCGACCGCCCGGTGCTGCCCGGGCAGCGGCCCGCCGCCGAGACCGAGTCGCGTTTCGCCGGGATGCTGGGCCATCTGGCGGCGACGTGCGGCGCTGACGCGGCCCGCGAGGTGGTGGCCGACCTGCGCGTGGCGATCGCCTCAGCCGTCGACGCCCGCTACGGCGACGCCGGGGCGCCGCCCGCCGTGTTCGCCATCCGCGACCGCGACGTCCGCGAGCGCACCCCCGAGACCGCCGTCGACGTCCACACCCGCGACGCCCCGTCCGAGCTGGTGACGGTCGCGCGCCCTTACCTGTGAGCCGCCGGAGGCCGTCAGCACCAGGCGACGAGCCGCCGGAGCGGGAGCCGCTCCGCGGACGACCTCACCCCCGTGCAGTCATCGGCGCGGTGGTCAGGAAGACGGCGAGGGGGTCGCGGCCGGCGTCCGGAGGTCGGGGAAGGCCTGTCCCGCTGACAGCCGTTCGATGAGCGCGGGCACGGCCTGTTCCCCGCCGTTCGCCTCCGCCCAGCGACTCACCTGGCAGGCGGCTTCGGCGTAGATACGGTGATCCGCCGACCCCGCGCGCAGCCAGTCGCCGAGCGTCGCCGGCAGGGCCCGGCGCGAGTCGAGCAGGCAGCGGTCGCCGGCCGGGGCGAGATAGCGGGGGTCGTCGCTGACCAGGACGGCCAGGCCCTCGTTGAACCACTGTGGGACGTCGGCGCCGTCCAGCCGGGCGTGCAGCTCCACATGGGTCAGCTCGTGCGAGGCGATCACGGGATCGACGCCGCGCGGAGACAGCATCACCGACCGGTTGAGCACGGCGACGCCGCGCTCCCCGCCGCCGATCCGGCGGTAGCAGTCGTCCGACAGGCATACGAGGATGTCGGGGGCGCTCGCCCGGCCGCCGAAGAAGTCACGTACCCGCTGGTCGGCCTGCTCGACCACCTCGGCCACGTGCCGGCGCTGGGCCGGCGCGAGACGGGGTTCGACGTACACGCCCGGACCGAGCCGTTCGAGGCCGTAACAGCCGGGGCAGATGGTGGCCGCGACGGACGGGAAGGCGAGCGCGATCAGCACCACGGCCGCGCTCAGGAGAACCGCGGTGACCGTGCCCGCGATCCACCAGCCTCTCCGGCGGCGGCCCGCCCTCCGAGGGATCAAGGACATGGGGGACCTCCCTGACGGTCGGGTCTCTCATCGGCGAGGCTCACGCCGCCAGCCCGATCAGGGCGTAGGGGGCCCACAGGTCCGGGCGCGAGGCCCCGTACCGCTCCCGTGATTCGAGCATCGCGGCCCTGAGCGCCTCCCCCGGGCCGCCGGTGGCCAGCCCGGCGTGGAAGGACGGCAGCAGCGTCCGCGCCACCTCCGGGCGCACCGGCCACTGCGGCAGCAGCGCCGCCGACGCGCCCGCGCGGAGCAGGGCGTGGCCGAGCGCCGTCACGCCCGCGCCGACCGGCGCCTGCTCGCAGCCGCCCACGGAGACCAGCCGGGCCTCGATCCGCAGCTCCGCCACCACGCCGGCGGTCAGCGGCCCGCCGGGCAGCAGGAGCGCCGAGGCGTACGGATCGGCGCCGTCGTAGGCGGCCCGGCAGGCCAGGTGCACGGTGTCCCAGACGCCTTCCAGGTCGCGGGCGGAGACGGTCAGCGGCGCGACGCCCAGCGCCGTCGCGACCGCCTCGGCCTCCTCCCCTTCTCCGGCCACGAGCGACCGGCCGCCGTGGCGGGTGCGGCGCAGCGCCAGCCGGGCGAGCGTGGCGGCGGACGGCGCGTACGCCACGGCGTAGCGGTCGAGCAGCGGCCGCCCGTCCGGGGCGAGTGCGTGCAGCGGCAGGCCGTGCAGCCGGCCGTGCGGCAGCAGGTACAGCACGTCGAGGTCGTCGCCGAGCGCCTCGACCGCGTCACCGAGCAGCAGGTCGGCGACCACCCGCCACAGCTCGGCCCGCCCGCCGTCGCCGGCCGCAGCCGCGAACTCGGCGAGCAGCTCCGGCCCGGCGGACGTGCCGAACACGCGCGGCCCTTCCCAGCCGTCGCGGTGCGCCACCACGCTCACGCGGTCCCCGACATGGAAGGCGAGCACGCCGGTGGCCTCCGGGAGCACGCCCGCGAGCCGCCGGGCGTCCTCGCCGACGGCCCGCGCGACCTCCTCCTCCTGGCCGGGGAACGACTCGCGCGCCCGTTCGGCGTGGGACCAGGCCGTGGCCGCGCGGCCCAGGCGCACGGCCAGCCGCACCGCTCGGGCGCGGAGTGTCGCGACGGCCGCCGAACGGGGATCGTGCAGGTCAGCGGCGCGTTCGGCGTCGGCGAGCGCCTCCGCCAGGTCGCCCAGTTCCTCCCGTGCCGCCGCCCTGGTCGCGTACGCCCCCGCCAGCGCCTCACGCCCTGCCCCGCTGACGTGCACGCCCGTGTCCTCCTCGCGCCCCCTTCCGGTCACGTACGCGCCCCGCCGCTCCTCGTCGGCGGGCCCGTCGATCAGTTCCTGGCGCCCCCTGGCCGGGTCGGGGGCGGCTTCGAGGAGGTCGACGGCCGCCGAGGCGCGGTCGCGGGCAGCGGTGAAGCGCCCGGCGCGCAGGTCCAGCGCGCCCAGTTCGGCCAGCGCCACGGCCTGACCCTCGGCGAAGTCGATCCGCCGGGCCAGCGACAGCGCCTCCGCCAGCCGGTCGCCGTCGCCGAGCCGCCCCAGCGCGATCAGGTCGCTCACCACGGCCCGCTGACGCCCGCGGGCCCGGTCGATGCCGAGCGCCCGTTCGGCGAGCCGCACCGCGCTGTCCCGCTCGCCGCCGGCCGCGTGCATCCGGGCCAGCTCGCGGCAGGCCGTGGCCACCGTCGCGTCGTCGCCCACGGACTCACCCAGCGCCAGCGCCTCCCGGTACAGGGCCGCGGCCTCGTCCGCGTCCCCCTGCCGCGACCGCGTACCCGCCCG
>NZ_JAPNNL010000025.1 GCF_027620315.1 Nonomuraea corallina
CGGCGCTATGTTCTCGGATCGGGTAGAGCTGGGAGTGATTGCGGGACGCGTGGTGGGCAGGTTCCTGTGATGATCCGCCGGGAGAGGCGAGGCCGCAGGCGGGCTCCGCGGGCGGGCCGGTTTCGCGTACGGTACGCGAGCCCGCATCCCGCTGATTGATGATTGACACGGCCGACAGGCCCCGATAGGAGACGTTCATGCCGCAGACTCCCGAGGAAGAATCACTGGGCTCGCTCGTCGCCCAGGCGACCGATCACATCTCGACCCTGGTCCGTTCGGAGATCGAGCTGGCCAAGGCCGAGTTCAGGTTCGACGCCAAGCGGGTCGGCATGGCCGGGGGCATGTTCGCCGCCGCCGCTTTCATGGCGCACCTGTGCCTGATTCTCCTCTCGTTCACGATCGCGTTCGTGATCGCCGAGTGGCTGCCGACGTGGGCCGCCTTCCTCATCGTCACCGTCTTCTACCTGCTCGTGGCGGGCTTGCTGGTCTTCATCGGAGCCCGCAGGCTGAAGGGCCTGACCAAGATGAAGCGGACGACGCGGTCGCTGAAAGGGCTCAAGGAGATCTCCCATCCGGACGAGCCGTCGCTCCCGCTGGACGACAGACCCGTCCCAGTCAAGAGGCCGGTGACGAGTGATGGCACCTGACGAGGCCGTCGTCCGGATCGAGGGGCCGTGGACGCACCGCGCCGTGCACGCGGGCGGCACCCGGTTCCACGTCGTGGAGGCCGGCGACGGGCCGCTGGTGCTGCTTCTCCACGGGTTCCCGCAGTTCTGGTGGACCTGGCGCCACCAGCTCGCCTCGCTGCCCGCGGCGGGCTACCGAGCGGTCGCGGTCGACCTGCGCGGCTACGGCGGCAGCGACAAGCCGCCGCGCGGCTACGACCTGCCGACACTGGCCGCCGACGCGGTCGGGCTGATCAAGGCGCTGGGTGAGACCGGAGCGATCGTGGTCGGCCACGACTGGGGCGGGCTGCTGGCCTGGACGATGGCGGTGCTCGACCCGAAGTGCGTGCACCGGCTGGTCGCCGTGTCGGCCCCGCATCCGTTGCGGCTGCGCAGCGCGCTGCTGACCGACCCGTTCGGCCAGCTCAGGGCGAGCCGCCGGGCGTTCGGCTTCCAGCTCCCGCTGCTGCCGGAGCACCGGCTCACCCGCCGGGGCGGCGCGCTCGTGGGCAGGCTGCTCGACGAGTGGTCCGGGCCCGGCTGGCCGGACGCGGAGACGGCGCGCACCTACCGGGAGGCGTTCTCGATCCCGGCGGTGTCCCACTGCGCGCTGGAGTACCACCGGTGGTTCGGCCGCTCGCAGCTGCGCCCCGATGGCCTCCGCTACGCCAGGATCATGCGGACCGAGGTCGAGGCGCCGTCCCTGCAGCTGCACGGGGCGCTGGACCGGCTCACGCTGCCGCGCACCGCCCAGGGCTCGGGCCGCTACGTCGCCGCCCCGTACCGGTGGCGGCTGTTCGAGGGGGCGGGCCACTTCCCGCACGAGGAGATTCCCGACGTGTTCGACACGGAGCTGCTCGGCTGGCTCGCCGACCCGGAGCCGGACCGATGAGAGACCGAGATCCGGAGGGGCGCCCGCGCAACGCCCGGCCGCGTGACGCGTTCGGCCGGCCGCTGCCGTACGGCTCGGAGGGGACCCCGAGGGTGCCCGACGACTACGCGCCCACCACGGGGCAGGCGCTCGCCGACGGCCGCCTGTTCCTGGCCGAGGGCCTGCCGTTCAACGCGCACGAGGTGTTCGAGGGGCGCTGGAAGTGCGCCCCCGAGGAGGAGCGCGAGCTGTGGCAGGGCCTGGCGCAGATCTGCGTGGGCCTGACCCATCTGCAGCGTGGCAACGGGCGCGGCGCGCTGACGCTGCTCGCCCGGGGCGCGGCCCGGGTCCAGGCGTACGGGGACCCGTACGACGCGGTGGGCAGGGTGGCGTCCGGGCTGCACGACGACAGCGACGCCGGCGAGGCGGTCGAGCAGATCCTGACCGTGCTGCCGGAGCCGCACGACCTGGGCTGAGCGCGGCTCAGTCGCATTCCTGGGTGTCGGCCGGGCTGGTGTCGTTCCTTCCCTGCTCGGCGTCCGGACGGACCTCGTCGGCCGTCAGCGCGTAGCCGGTCTCCTCCTGGCTCACCGCGGCTGCGAAGATCACCCCGTACACGCGGCCGTCGACGGTGAGCAGCGGGCCGCCGGAGTTGCCCGGCAGCACCACGCCGCGGATCGCGTAGACGGAGCGGGTGACGTTGGTGTCGCGGTAGATGTCGGGGCTCTCGGCGTTGTTGATGCGGCTGCGGATGCGGGCCGGCTCGGCGGTGAAGCCCTGGCCCTTCGGGAAGCCGGCGATGATCGCGTTGTCGCCCTTCTCGGCCTCGCCGTCGAAGGCGAGCGCCGGCAGGTTGAGCCCCGGGACGCGGAGGACGGCGATGTCGCGGCGCGGGTTGTAGCGGACCACCGTGGCGGCGTGCCGCCTGCCGGCGTGGTCGACGATCTGCAGGTCGCGGGTCACCCCGGCGACGACGTGCGCGTTGGTCATGATGCGGTCGCGTGCGTAGACGAAACCGGTGCCCTCGATGTGCTTGTTGCAGCTCTCGGCGTTGCCCTGCACCTTCACGATGGCCCGGGTGGCCCGCTCCAGCCTGGCGCCCTTGAGTATGCTGCGCGGGGCCGGGTCGACGTCCACGAGCTGGCCCGCGCCGATCGCGTCGAAGACCGGCGGGAACTCGGAGCGGTCGATGAACTTCTTGAACGGCTGCTGCCAGTTGCGCGCCGCCTGCGGGATGGCCTGGTCGACGGTGGTGAGCAGCAGCGACCCCTTGACCTGGTCGACCAGCGGGGTGAACGAGGTCGACACGATCAGCGAGCCGATCAGCCACGCGATCACCAGGACCGACAGCGCGCTGGCGAACGTGCCCCCGACCGCGTCGGCCACCTTGGCCGGCTCCCACGTGACGTGCGAGCGCACCACGGCGCCGATCGTCGAGGAGGCGAACTGCCCGATCGTCGCCGCCAGGAAGACGACCACGATGGCGAGGAGCGCCTGCGGCGTGTCGCCGTCGACGACGGCGCGGGCGATCGGCGGCGCGATGAACACTCCCAGGACGGCCCCGCCCACGAACCCGACGAAGCTCATCACCCCGATGATGAAGCCCTGCCGGTATCCCGAGATCCCAAAAGCGATCACGAGGCCGATCAATATGAGGTCAAGCAGATCACCGCGCACGCTTCAAAGCTAACCAGGGAGTGGGTCAAGTGTGCATGTCTTCGGCCAGGACCGCCCGCGAGTCGCGGCCGTCCGCGGCCCGGGGAGCTCTCAGGAAGCGGCCGGGGCGGGTGGCGTCAGCCGCGGGCCGGCGTTGAGCACCTCGGGCGGGATCTCCTCGATCCGGCCGCGGTCCCACGGCTGTTCCAGCCCGCCGTCGCGGAGCAGCCCGTCGAGCACCGCCGCGGTGAACCCCCATACGAGCATCCCGCGTACCCGGAAGGCGGGTCCGGCCAGGTCGGCCCGCCAGCGGAGCATGAGGCGGTTGGCCGGGTCGGTCAGCTCGCCCACCGGCACCCGTTCGACCGAGTCGACCTCGTCGGGCGAGGCGGCGTGCACCGCCGAGGGGTCGTGCCACCAGCCGAGCACGGGGGTGACGCGGTTGTCGCTGTGGGAGAGGTACAGCTCGGGCATGGTGCCGAGCACGGTGACGCCGCGCGGGTTCAGCCCGGTCTCCTCCTCGGCCTCGCGCAACGCCGCGCCGACCGGGCCGTCGTCGCCGGGGTCGACGCCGCCGCCGGGGAACGCCGGCTGGCCGGGATGCCGGCGCCCGCGCAGGCTGCGCTGGATGAGCAGCACGTCGGTGCCGTAGGGGCCGTCACCGAACAGGGCCAGCACCGCGGCCTTGCGGCCGCCTCGGGCGGGCGGGCGCAGCCGGGCGGGCACGGGGGTCGTGGGAGCGTTCGCGGCGAGTCGGTCGAGCCAGTGGGGCACCTCGGTCACGACTTCTCCAACACCGCGGGGATCACGGAGCTTCCCCTCAGGAGAAGGGTCCGGAACGCACCAGCTTGCGCGCCTCCTCGGCGGCGGTCGGGCCGGTGCCGTACGAGGGGCAGAGCGCCGCCAGGGGGCAGACGCCGCAGGCGGGTCTGCGGGCGTGGCAGATGCGGCGGCCGTGCCAGATCACCCGGTGGGAGAAAACGGTCCACTCCCGCTTGGGGATGAGCTCGCCGACGACCAGTTCGATCTTGACCGGGTCGGTCTCCCCGGTCCACCCGAAGCGTCGCACCAGCCGCTGGAAGTGGGTGTCGACGGTCAGCCCCGGCACCCCGAAGGCGTTGCCGAGCACGACGTTGGCGGTCTTGCGGCCCACGCCGGGCAGCGTGACCAGGTCGTCCATCCTGCGCGGCACCTCGCCGCCGAACCGGTCGCGCAGGCCGGTGGCCAGCCCGATGAGCGAGCGGGTCTTCGCCCGGAAGAACCCGGTCGGCTTGATGATGGCCTCCAGGTCCTCGGGGTCGGCGGCGGCCATGTCGTCGGGCGTCGGGTACTTGGCGAACAGCGCCGGCGTGGTCAGGTTGACCCGCACGTCGGTGGTCTGCGCCGACAGCACGGTGGCGACCAGGAGCTCGAACGAGTTGGTGAAGTCGAGCTCGCAGTGGGCGTCGGGGTAGGTCTCCGCGAGGATCCGGTTCATCTTCCTGGCCCGCCGCACCAGCCCCAGCCGCGTCTCCGGCTTGCGTCCGCGGGCGCCCGCCACGTTCGTCGCCATGCCGCAAGGGTACGGCCACGCGCGCGCTCACCGGACCCGATCCTTTGCGCCCTCCTCTGCCCCCCTTGGCGTGCCGGAGGGGAAGCACCCGGCTTTCAGGCGACTGAACGCCATTTATCGGTTCATGTGCCGGACTGCGGGGGTTACTGCGGGGGATGAGTAAGCATGTTGACGGTTTTGTTCATACACTTCGGCAGGAGGATCGCACGGCTCGTCGTGGGGGGACCATCTCGAGCTCGCAGGCGGTTCGGCCGGCTTGAGCGACACACGGGACGAGCTGCTCCCCAGGTGCGCCGCCCGGAGTGGTGTGCGTCACAATGGCAGCAGAGGAGGCAGAGTGAACACCGAAGACGTGCTGGGCAAGGCCCCCCTGTTCGCCGCGCTCGACCGGGAGAGCGCCGCGGCGCTCAGGACGAGCATCACCGAGGTCCAGCTGTCCAAAGGGCAGACCGTCTTCCACGAGAACGAGACCGGCGACCGGCTCTACGTGGTCCTCGAAGGCAAGGTGAAGCTCTCCCGCACCTCCCCCGACGGCCGGGAGAACGTCCTCAGCGTGCTGGGGCCGAGCGAGATGTTCGGCGAGCTGTCCCTGTTCGACCCCCGGCCGCGCACCGCCACCGCGACCGCCCTGACCGAGGCGCGCCTGGCCGGGCTGGGCCACGACGACCTGCGTCCCTGGCTGACCGGCCGCCCCGAGGTGGCGCTCCACCTGCTGCGGGCCCTCGCCCAGCGGCTGCGCCGCACCAACGACGTGCTGGCCGACCTGGTGTTCACCGACGTGCCCGGCCGGGTGGCCAAACAGCTGCTCGACCTGGCCGAGCGGTTCGGCACCAAGACCGACGACGGCATCCGCGTCCACCACGATCTCACCCAGGAGGAGCTGGCCCAGCTCGTCGGCGCGTCCCGCGAGACGGTCAACAAGGCCCTGGCCGACTTCGCGCAGCGCGGCTGGCTGCGCATCGAGGCCAAGGCCGTGGTCATCCTCGACCACGACCGGCTCTACAACCGCTCCAGATAGTCCAGCTGGGCCCGCACCGACACCTCGGCCGCGGGCCAGAGCGACCTGTCGACGTCCGCGTACACGATGTGGACGATCTCCCGCGGCGTGCGCGCGCCCTGCCGGCGCGCCTCCCTGATCTGGTCGAGGCGCTCGCGCCGGTGCGCGATATAGCCGTCGAGCGCGCCGATCGGGTCGGGCAGCACCGGGCCGTGGCCCGGCAGCAGGGCCCGCGCCTCCAGGCTCTCCGCCGCCGCCCTGAGCCGGTCCAGGCTGCGCAGGTAGTCGGCCAGGCCGCCGTCCTGCGCGATGATCGTGGTGCCCCGGCCGAGCACGGTGTCGCCGGTCAGCATGGCCCGGTCGTCGGGGAGCCAGAAGCAGAGCGAGTCCGCCGAGTGGCCGGGCGTGCCGTACACGTGGATCTCCAGCCCGTCCACGACGACCACGTCGCCGTCGGCGAGCCCCTCGTCGCCCAGCCGGTGGCGCGGGTCCAGGGCCCGCACCGGCGCGCCGGTCAGCTCGGCGAACCGCCGGGCGCCGCCGCTGTGGTCGGCGTGCCCGTGGGTGAGCAGGATCCGCGTCACCCTGCGCTCCCCCAGGTGGTCGCGGACCCGGAGCAGGTGGGCCTCGTCGTCGGGCCCCGGGTCGACCACGACGACCTCCCTGCCGCCGATCACCCACGTGTTGGTGCCGTCGAGCGTCATGGCCGACGGGTTGGGCGCGAGGAGGTTCTCGGCATGCGCGGTGCGCGAGCCGTCGGGCGTGTCGAGCGGGATGTGCAGGCCGCTCACGCCGACTCCAGCCGGAACTCGCCGTCGACCTCGACGACCCTCGGCAGCACGGTGACGATCTCCCGCTCCTCGCCCAGCACCGACTCCACGCTGTCGTGGCGGGCCAGCTCGCTCAGCGTGCGGTACGTGGGAGGCATCAGGAAGATCTCCCCGGCGTCCGCCATGGCCAGGGCCTCGGCCGGGCGGCGCCACTCGACCTGGTCGGCCTCGCCGCCCACGTCGCGGGTGCGCTGCCCCTCGGGCAGCACGGCGACGAAGAAGCGGGTGTCGTAGCGCCGGGTCTCGGCCTCCGGCGTGATCCAGTGGGCCCACGGCTTGAGCAGGTCGGAGCGGAGCACCAGGCCTCTCTTGGCGAGGAAGTCGGCGAAGGCGAGGCTCCTGTCGATCAGGGCCAGCCGGTCGGCCTCCCAGTCGTCGCCCCGGGTGTCGGCGACCACGGAGCCGGGCCCCGGCCCGGCGAGCAGCACCCCCGACTCCTCGAACGTCTCGCGCACGGCCGCGCACACCAGGCCCCTGGCCGTCGCCTCGTCCGCGCGGAAGACCCGCCCCCACTCGGCGGGCGACGGCCCCGCCCACGCCACGGCCTGGTCGGTGTCGCGCGGGTCGACCGACCCGCCGGGGAAGACGTACGCGCCGGCGGCGAAGGCCATGGTGGCCTTGCGCCGCAGCAGGTAGACCCGGATGCCGCCGCCCCGGCCCGCGCGGAAGAGCGCCACGGTGGCGGCGTCCCGCGCGGGGGCCGGGGCGACACGCCCGGACAGCACGTCTCTGATGTGCTCGGCGTGTTCCCGAGAGAACCGAAGACCAGCCACGATGACCTCCAACTAGAACATCACTCGGTCATAGTGACATATCCGGCTTTCAGGACACCTCGGCGATGAGCTCCACCTCGACCGGGACGTTCAGCGGCAGCGAGGCCACCCCGACGGCGCTGCGCGCGTGCTTGCCCGCCTCGCCGAACACCTCGCCCAGCAGCTCGCTGGCGCCGTTGGCGACCTGCGGCTGCCCCGTGAAATCGGGCGCGCTGGCCACGAAGACCACGACCTTGACGATCCGCTTGACCTGGGCCAGCTCACCCACCTCGGCCTTCAGCGCCGCCACCGCGTTCAGCGCGCAGACCCGCGCCGCCGCCTGCCCCTCCTCGACGCCGACCTCGGCGCCGAGCTTGCCGGTGACCTGCACCTCGCCCTTCACCACGGGCACCTGACCCGAGGTGTAGACCAGGTTCCCGGTGCGCACCGTCGGCACGTACGCGGCCAGCGGCGCCACCACCTCGGGCAGTTCCAGCCCGAGATCCGCGATCTTCTGCTCAGGTGTCACTGCTTCTCCCGCTTGAAGTAGGCGACCAGTTGCTCGGGCGTGGCGCCCTGGACGATCTGGACCAGCTCCCAGCCGTCGGCGCCGAAGTTGTCCAGGATCATCTTCGTGTTGTGTATGAGCACTGGAGCCGTGAGGTACTCCCATTTCTTCATGGACATCAGCGTAGTGTGAGCAATCTCCGGGACTCTCGTGGGCTGACGGCAAGTAACCGTTCGGTAGCCTCGAATCGTGGACTCTGGGGACACGGATTGGGACGGTGTGCGACTCCACGTCGTCACCGGCAAGGGCGGCACCGGAAAGACGACGGTGGCCGCCGCGCTGGCGCTCGCGCTCGCCTCGGGCGGCCGCAAGGTGCTGCTCGTCGAGGTCGAGGGCCGCCAGGGCATCGCGCAGATCTTCGACCTGCCGCCGCTGCCGTACGAGGAGCGCCGCATCGCCGTGGCCCCCGACGGCGGCGACGTGTACGCGCTGGCCGTCGACCCCGAAGAGGCCATGCTCGAATACCTGGAGATGTTCTACGGCATGCGCAGGGCGGGCCGGGCGCTGACCAAGATGGGAGTGCTCGACTTCGCCACCACGATCGCCCCGGGCTTCCGCGACGTGCTGGTCACCGGCAAGACCACCGAGGCCGTGCGCAGGCGGGCCAAGAACGGCAAGCGCGTCTACGACGCCGTGGTCCTCGACGCGCCGCCGACCGGCCGCATCACGCGCTTCCTGAACGTCACCGAAGAGGTCGCCGGCCTGGCCAAGGTCGGCCCCATCAAGAACCACTCCGACCTCGTACGAGGCGTCGTCAAGAGCCCGGAGACGGCGGTGCACTTCGTGACGCTGCTGGAGGAGATGCCCGTCCAGGAGACGCTCGACGGCCTCGCCGAGCTCCGCACGGCGGGCCTGCCACCGGGCGGCGTGTTCATCAACATGGTGCGCGCGCCGCTGCTCCCCCAGCCCGTGCTCGACCAGGCGGTCAAGGGCCGCTTCGACTCCGCGGAGCTGGTCGCCGGCCTGGAGGCCGCCGGCCTCGCCTCGGGAGGCGACGCCAAGGCCCTGGCCGAGGCGCTCAGCGAGGAGCTCGTCGAGCACGCCCGCCGCGCCGAGCTCGAACGCGACGAGCGCCGCACCCTCGACGCCGCCTCACGGCCGAGCTACGAGCTGCCGTTCCTGGCCGACGGGGTCGATCTCGCGGGCCTGTACGAGCTGGCCGAGAGCATCCGCACCCAGGGAGCAGCGTGAGAAAGCCCGCCACCCTCGACATCGACGCCATCCTCGACGACCGCGGCACCCGCATCATCGTCTGCTGCGGCTCCGGCGGCGTCGGCAAGACCACCACCGCCGCCGCGCTCGGCCTGCGCGCCGCCGAACGCGGCAGGTGCGCCGTGGTGCTCACGGTGGACCCCGCCAGGCGCCTGGCCCAGTCGATGGGCCTCACCGAGCTCGACAACACCCCGCGCCGCGTCGTCGAGTGCGAGAGCGGCGGCCAGCTCTACGCGATGATGCTCGACATGAAGCGCACGTTCGACGAGATCATCGAGGCGCACGCCGACCCCGAACGGGCCCGCCAGATCCTGTCGAACCCCTTCTACCAGTCGCTGTCGTCGAGCTTCGCCGGCACCCAGGAGTACATGGCCATGGAGAAGCTCGGCCAGCTCCGCCGCTCCGACGAGTGGGACCTGATCATCGTCGACACCCCGCCGTCACGCTCCGCCCTCGACTTCCTCGACGCGCCCGAGCGACTCGGCCGCTTCCTCGACGGACGGTTCATCCGGCTGCTCACCGCCCCGGCCAAGGCCGGAGGGCGCAGCGCCTTCCGGCTCTTCAACGCCGGGTTCGGGCTGGTCGCGGGCGCGCTGAACAAACTGCTCGGCGCCCAGGTGATCAAGGATCTGCAGACGTTCGTGTCGGCGCTCGACGCGGTCTTCGGCGGCTTCAGGCAACGCGCCGACCTGACGTACAAGCTGCTCCAGGCGCCGGGCACGGCCTTCCTCGTGGTCGCCACGCCGGAGCGCGACGCCATGCGGGAGGCGTCCTACTTCGTCGAGCGGCTGGCCGAGGAGCGGATGCCCCTCGCCGGCCTCGTGGTCAACCGGGTCCACGAGTCGCCGGCCGCGTCGCTCTCGGGAGTCCGGAGCGCCGCGGCCGCCGAGGACCTGGAGTCCCGGGGCGAGCATGAGCTGACCGCCGCCGTGCTGCGGCTGCACACCGGCAGGATGCAGCTCACCGCTCGCGAACACCGGGAACAGGACCACTTCGTCAGCGCGCACCCGACCGTGCCGGTCGCCCAGGTCGCCGCGATGTCCGACGACGTGCACGACCTGGCCGGCCTGCGCCGGGTGGGCGAGCTCATGGCGAAGAGCTAGCCGCGAGCCCGCCACCGCTCCTCACCGTGAGGGCGAGTGCTCCGCACAAGAGCGCGGCCGGCCTCACGGCCGGCCGCACCTCGCCCAGACCGATCAGCCGGCGATCAGCTCGTTGGTCCGCTCGTACTCTTCTTTCGCCGACTCGAGCAGCTCTCGCCAGGAGTCGACATCGGGTCGCCGCCGCAGCAGCGCTCGCCGTTCGCGCTCGGTCATACCGCCCCACACCCCGAACTCGATGCGGTTGTCCAGCGCATCGGCGAGGCATTCGGTACGGACCGGGCATCCTCGGCAGATCAGCTTCGCCCTGTTCTGCGCAGCCCCTTGGACGAACAGCGCGTCCGGGTCCGCACCACGACAGGCGGCACGGGAGGTCCAATCCGTGATCCACATTTTTCGACCCCACTCCCCTTAGGTGGTCAGTCGTCATTTGGGGCCGACGGGCGCGGGCGCCGAGCCTCCGTATTCAATTGCCGCAGAGAGAACGTACGCAAGGAGACCTTCGGGCCGACAGACCCCAGAGGACCAAATTCTCGCTGGACTGTTGACCGGGAATGACTAGTCACCCCAGCCAGTCAAGGCGAAATGGTGTCGTGTTACCGTTAGCGACACGCTTTCGACGTAGGCTTGGGACCGTGCAAGCTCAGGGCAAAGATCGTTCATCGCCGATACTCAACGTCATCAAGTTGACGGTGGCCGGCATGGCCGCAGGCGTGCTCGCAGCCGCCGTGGCCCTGCCCGCCGTCGGCGGAGCGGGCGTCTCGGCCAAGTCGGCCGTCGGCGCCCTCGACCTCAAGCCCGAAGAGCTCACGGAGCCGCCGCTCTCCGAGCGCACGAAACTCGTCGACGCCGACGGCAAGCAGATCGCGCAGTTCTACTTCGAGAACCGCCAGTCGGTCAGCCTCGACAAGGTCGCCCCGATCATGCAGAAGGCCCTGATCGCGATCGAGGACTTCCGTTTCTACAAGCACGGGCCCATCGACATCGAGGGCACCGCCCGCGCTCTGATCAAGAACCTTACCACCGGCGGGGTCACCCAGGGCGGTTCTTCCATCACCCAGCAGTACGTCAAGCAGGTGCTGGTCAACGCCGCCGAGACCGACGAGGAACGCGCCGCGGCGACCGCCACGACGGTCTCCCGCAAGCTCAACGAGCTGCGCCACGCCATGGCGATCGAGCAGAAGTACACCAAGAACCAGATCCTCGAGCGCTACCTCAACATCGCCTACTTCGGCGCGGGCGCCCACGGCATCCAGGCCGCCGCCCGGCGCTTCTTCGACAAGCCCGCCAGCGAGCTCACCCTCGCCGAGTCCGCCACCCTCGCCGGCGCGGTCCAGAACCCCGCGAGGACCGACCCCAACGTCGGCCCCAAGTCCAGGGCCCTGCTGCTGGAACGGCGCAACGTCGTGCTCGACCGCATGTACGAGGTCGGCGTGATCACCCGCGCGGAGGCCGACGAGGCCAAGCAGAAGAAGCTCGGCTGGAAAGACGTCGAGATGCCCGGCGGCTGCGAAGAGAGCAAATATCCCTACTTCTGCCTCTACGTGCAGAACGAGATCCTGCTCAACGAGGACTTCGGCAAGACCGCCGAGGAGCGGCTCAAGCTCCTCCAGCGCGGCGGCCTGACCATCAAGACCACGATCGACCCGAAGATGCAGAAGGCCGCCGAGAAGGCCATCAAGAAGTACGTGAGCCCCAAGGACAAGCCGGTGGCCGCGCAGGCGATGATCGTGCCGGGCACCGGCGAGATCAAGGCCATGGCCGCCTCCCGCACCTTCGGCAACTCCAAGAAGAAGAACGAGATGTCCTACAACCTGGTCGCCGACGCCGCGCACGGCGGCGGCCGGGGCTTCCAGCAGGGCTCCACCGCCAAGGTCTACACGCTGACCACGGCGCTGGCCGAGGGCATGAAGTTCGGCGACGGCTTCCCCTCCCCCGACGGCTACCGCGCCTCCGGCTACAGCACGTTCAAGGACTGCAAGGGCAACGGCGTCGGCGACCCGTCCCACACCGTCAACAACTCCAGCGAGGGCGGCGGCGGCTTCAAGACGCTGGAGAGCGGCACCTGGGGCTCGGTCAACACGTTCTTCATGAAGCTGCAGCAGGACGTCGGCCTCTGCGACACGGTCAAGACCGCGAAGAAGATGGGCCTCAAGCGGGCCGACGGCGGGAAGATCGGCGAGTTCGAGACCTTCACCCTCGGCATCAACGAGGTCGACCCGGTGACGGTCGCCAACACCTACGCCACCCTCGGCGCCCGCGGCAAGCACTGCAAGCCGCTCGCCATCACCGAGGTCAAGGACCGCAACGGCAAGGTCACCCGGTTCAAGCCCAAGTGCGAGCAGGTCCTGGACGAGGAGGTCGCCGACGCCGTCAGCGCCATCCTGTCCGGCGTGTTCACCAAGGGCACGATGAGCGGGGTCGGCGGCATCGGCCGCGACGCCGCCGGCAAGACCGGCACCACCGACAACTACACCGCCGCCTGGTTCGCCGGCTACACGCCCAACCTGTCCTCGGCGGTCAGCATCGGCGACCCGCGCGGCGCCTTCAGCCACAACCTGATCGGCGTGACCATCGGCGGCCGCTACTACTCGTACGTGTACGGCGCGTCGATCTCCGGCCCGATCTGGAAGGAATCGATGATCGCCGCGCTCAAGGGCGTGGAGGCGGCCAAGTTCCACCCGGTCGACCAGGCCCGCTTCGGTGGCTGCAGCGACAAGTGCGCGCCCAAGCCGAAGGAGAAGGACCCCCGCGACCGCGACTTCGACGACCTGCGCGACCTGTTCGACCCGGACCGGGGCGACCGCGGTGACCGGGGCGGCCGTGGACGCGGCGGCGACGTCGCCGACCGTGACTGGGGCAACTGGAACGAGACGGGCCTGGTGCCGGCCGAATGACGGCCGGCCCCGGCTGAGGGCGACCGCTCAGGAAGCCAGCCTGGCGCGCACCGCGGCGGCCACCCGGCCGCCCTCCGCCCGCCCGGCGACCTTCGGGTTGACCACCTTCATCACCTGGCCCATCGCCTGCGGCCCCGAGGCGCCCGTCTCGGCGATGGCCTCCTCCACCAGTCGGCCCAGCTCCTCGTCGGACAGCTGGGCGGGGAGGTACTCCTCCAGGACCGCCTGCTCGTCGAGCTCCGCCTGAGCCTGCTCGGCGCGCCCGGCGTTGCCGAACGCCTCCGCCGCCTCCCGACGCTTCTTCGCCTCCCGGGTCAGCACCTTGATGATCTCCGCGTCGGAGAGCTCCCTCGCCTCCTTGCCGGCGACCTCCTCGACGTTCACCGCCGCCAGAGCCATCCGGATGGTCCGCAGCCGGACCTCGTCCCGGTTCTTCATGGAGGCCGTGAGATCGGCCTTCAGCTTGTCCTTCAATCCGCTCATGGGGTCCATCTTGCCGCGTGAGAGGACACCCCCGTACCGGATGTCAGGCATCATGAGAACGTGAGGAAAGCAGTCGCAGTGCCGCTGTCAGTGCTCGGGCTCGGCGTCGCCGGCGTGGCGTACGCGTCCGTCGTGGAGCGCAACTCCTTCCGGTTGCGCCGTTTCGACGTGCCGGTCCTGGCGCCGGGCCAACGTCCCGTACGCATCTTGCACCTGTCCGACCTGCACCTGACCCCGCGCCGCACCATGTTGATCAACTGGGTGCGCTCGCTGGGCGGGCTGGAGCCCGACCTGGTGGTCAACACCGGCGACTCCATCGCCCACCCCGACGCCGTCCCGTCGCTGCTGCACGCCCTGGAGCCGCTGCTGCGCCGCCCCGGCCTGTTCGTGTACGGGTCCAACGACCTCTACGCGCCGCAGCCCAAGAACCCTCTGCGCTACCTCTGGCGCACCTCACGCAACGAGCGCCGCCAGCACACCCCGTCGCTCCCCTGGGAAGAGCTGGGCGCCGGCATGGCCGCGGAGGGCTGGCTCGACATGAACAACACCACCGCCCGCGTCAAGGTCGGCGACCTCGACGTGGCCGTGGCCGGCATCCACGACTCCCACATCTCCCGCGACCGCTACGACCTCGTGGCCGGCCCCGCCCCCGCCGACGCCGACCTCCGCCTCGGCGTCATGCACTCCCCCGAGCCCCGCAACATGACCCGCTTCGCCGACGACGGCTACCAGCTCCTCCTCGCCGGCCACACCCACGGCGGCCAGCTCTGCATCCCGTTCTACGGCGCCCTGGTCACCAACTGCGGCATCGACAGGAAGCGCGTCAAGGGCCTCAGCCGCCACGACAGCGCCTGGCTGCACGTCTCCGCCGGCCTCGGCACCTCCCCGTACGCCCCGGCCCGCTTCGCCTGCTTCCCGGAGGCGTCCCTGCTCACCCTCGTGCCCCGGCGCTGAGACACACCCGAGTGGTCACAAGCACCCCCGAAGTCGGCTAGACTTTCCACGCACGTGCAGGACGGCGTGCACCGGGGTGTAGCGCAGCTTGGCAGCGCGCTTCGTTCGGGACGAAGAGGTCGTGGGTTCAAATCCCGCCACCCCGACAGTAGTAGCCGCAGGTAGAGAAGGCCGCTTCCGGAGATCGGAAGCGGCCTCTTCCGTCTTCTGCGTGACTACGGTGCTCACGCGCCCTAGATGAGCATGGGGACATCACGCGGAGTGGGTCACCGATCAGATCCGCATTCCGCTCGCAAGTCGAGGATCTCTTGCGGTGGCGCGCCCTGGCCCGAGTGGGCCGTTGGGTCGGGCATGGCGAACTCATGGGCCTGGGCGGCGAAAGGCCACCTCCCGGCGGGAAGTGGCCTTCGGGGGAAGAGCGGCGGTCAGGCTCGGGCGGTCACCAGGGTCACCGCGGTCTCCGAGTGGACGCCGGTCTCATCGGTGCAGTGCGCCAGATTCGCGCGTACGGCGGCCGTGAGGTCGGCGCGACGCGAACCGATGTACGGTCTGACCGCGGAGAAGTCGAACAGGCAGCAGATCGCGTCAGGCCCCCCGGGAAGGGTGGCCGGTAGCGTCCATTCGCGGAGTTCGACGTCGACGAAACCGGCCTCCTTCGCCAGCGCGGCGACCTCGGTCCCGGGCAGGGACCACGGTTCCTCGAAGAGGTCCGCCTTGTCGGGGCCGAGGACGGTGGCGACGGCGTCGTGCAGGGCACGGAAGAGGGGGTTGCGGTGCAGCGGCTGCCACGTGGCGATGGCGATCCGGGCCCCGGGGCGGGCGGCCCGCCGCATCTCGGCCAGCGCCGCACCGCGATCGGGAACGAACTGCAGGACCTGCTGCATGGTGATCAGGTCGAACGCTTGGTCGGAGACGTGCATCGGGGCGGCACCGCATTCGACGTACTGGATGGGGGCGCCGTCGAGGGCGGGCGATTCAGCGGCGAGGGCGAGCATGGCGGGGTTGAGGTCGGTGCCGACCACGGCGCCGGTGGGGCCGATTGCCTGGGCCAGCACCCGGGCGACGGTGCCGGGGCCGGTGCCGATGTCGAGCGCCTTGGTGCCGGGGGCCGGCGCCAGCGCCTCGACCATGTACTCCGCCCACGGCTGGAAGATCGACGGGAGCAGGATGTCCTGGTACGGCCGTACCAGGCTGACATCGAAGGAGGTGTCCGCGGTCACGGCGCCCCGGGACCTCGTAGCCGTTTCGAGGGTCTCGGCGAGGATGTCGACTTCGTCGGGGGAGTTGTACAGGTAGAACGAGGCCCGGATCGCGGCGGGGACGCCGAATCGGCTGCACGCGAGCTGCGCGCAGTGGTTGCCGGACCGGACGGCGATGCCCGCCTCGTCCAGACTCGCGCGCATGCGCTGGAGCGGGATGCTGTCCACCACGAACGACAGGAGCGGCAGCCGGTTCGCGGTGTCGGTCGGGCCGATGAAGCGGATGCCGGGAACGTCGCCGAGCCGGTCCAGGGCGTACTCGATCAGGGCCTGGTCATGGGCGGCTATCGCGTCCATGCCGATGTTGCTCAGGAAGTCGCAGGCGGCGCCAAGGCCGACGGCCTGCGCGACCGGGGGTGTGCCGGCCTCGAACTTGAGCGGGGGCGCGGCGTAGTGCATGGCGTCCACCGCGACGTGCTCGATCATCTCGCCGCCGCCGAGGAAGGGCGGGAGCTTTTCCAGCAGTTCGTACCTGCCCCATAGGGCGCCGATTCCGGTGGGGCCGCACATCTTGTGGCCGGAGAACGTGACGAAGTCGGCGCCCAGCGCGGTGACGTCGATGCCGAGGTGCGGGACCGACTGTGCCGCGTCGACAACCATCAGGGCGCCGACCTCGTGCGCGCGGGCGGCGATCGTTGCGATCGGGTTCACCGTGCCCAGGATGTTCGACGCGTGCACGACCGCCACGACCTTGGTCCGCTCGTTGAGCTTCTCGTTCAGGTCGGAGAGGTCCAGACGGCCGTCGTCGGTGATGCCGAGATATCTGACCTTCGCACCCACCCGCTCTGCCAGCAGCCGCCAGGGGATCAGGTTGGAGTGGTGCTCCATCTCGGTCAGGACGATCTCGTCGCCGGGACCGACGCGGAGCCGTCCGTCCGCCCAGATGAACGAGTTGGCCAGCAGGTTGACGGCCTCGGTCGCGTTCTTGGTGAACACGATCTCTTCGGCTCGCGGTGCGCGCACGAACGCGGCGATCTTGCTTCGCGCCCCTTCGTACAGGTCGGTCGCCTGTACGGCCAGCCGGTACACGCCACGGTGCACATTCGCATTGGTGCGGATGTAGTAGTGGTTCAACGCGCTCAGGACGACGGCGGGTTTCTGCGTGGTGGCGGCGCTGTCGAGGTACACGGGTGGGCGGGAACCGTCAAGGGCGGTTTCGAAGAACGGGAATTCCTTCCGAATCGACTCGACGTCGATCGCCATCGTGGTCTCCTCCTGCCGAATGGTGTAGCGGCAGTGTCGGCGGAGCCCGACCGGCTAGATCCAACTGGAGTTGCGTCATGGCCGACTCTTCAGCGTAACCCACATCTCAGGAAGGTGGAGCGGCAAGGAGTTGCCGTCATTTCCGGCCACCGAGGGCCTCGAATTCCTCACTTAATGTGGCGGCATGGTCGGCGATTTCTTGGTTGACGGCGCGCGGATCATGGCCAGGCGCCGTTCGCGCGGCCTTACCCGGAGAATCCTGGCCGACCTGGTCGGCTGCAGCGAGGAATGGCTCCGCCTGGTCGAGAACGGGGTGAAACCCCTGGATCGGCTGTCGACCATCATGCGGATCGCCGAAGTGCTCCAGGTCGAGGATCTCTCCGAGTTCGTCGGCGGCCGGACGAAACTCCCGCCCGCCCGCGACCACGGCGAATCCGACGAGGTCGGGAACGCGCTGCTGCTGCCCGGCCGGTTCACCGGCGAGGCGACCGAGAGCGTGCTGCGGGTGCAGCACCACGTGAGGACGGCGTGGGAGATCTGGCAGCGCTCGCCCCACCGCTACACCGAGACGCGGCGCCGCCTGCCGCCGCTGCTGTCGATGGCCGACCTGTCGGCCAGGGTCGCCACCGGCGCGGACCGGGAAGCCGGTACGGCCGGCCTCACCCAGGTGTACCGGCTGTTCGCGGCGCTGCTGCGAAGCTGCGGCCAGCACGCGCTGGCCCTGGTCGCCGCCGATCGCGCGGTGGCCTCCTCGGCGGGTTCGGCGATCACGAAGGCTGAGGTGGCGGGCGTGCTCGTCTCGCTCGGCCGGTACGCCGACGCGCACTGGCTGTGCCTGGCCGTGATCGACGAGCGGCCCGAGTCGCTGGAGGTCACCGGGCTCTGCTATCTGACGGCCGCGCTCGCCGCCGCCGAGGAGAACGACGTGCTGCGAACCGAGGAGCTGCTGAACCGCGCCCGTAGGATCGGCGACCGGCTGGGCCCGGAGTTCGCGCTGGAGGTGGACCTGCACAGAGTCGCGGTCGCGGTCCGGCTGGGCCGGTACGCGCAGGCGATCCGCCTCGCGGCGGGCCTCGACGCCGACCGCCTCCCCGACAAGGACCGCCAGGCGCGGCACCTGCTGGCCGTGGCCACCGCGCACGCGATGGACGGCGACTCGAGCGCGGCCATGGCGCTGTTGTGGCGGATCGTCGCGGGCTGCCCGGAGGAACTGCGATTCAACGCGGACGCCGGACCGGTGCTGGCCCGGCTGCGGGCGATGGACTGCGAGTCGACCCGGGGGGCGCTTCGGCAGATGACCCGGATCACCGCTTGATTCAGCAACGTCGCGGGCCACCGAGTTCGCGGCGCGTCATGGCTGAGCGCCACTGGCTTCCCTCCAGGGTGTACGTCAGGGTGTGACGCAGCTGGTATTGCTCGGCATCCGGACTGCCGGGCGTCGTACGGGCGTAGAACAACATGGTGTGCTCGGTCAGCTTGACCGTCGCGGTCTTGCAACGCCTCCCGCGGTAAGCATTCCCGCGCGTGTTGGGTGGCCGTGGAACCCCTGGTGTGGCCGTCCGCGACTTCGATCGATCCCGCCGAGGACAAGGACGGCCCAGTCCGCCGACTGGGCCGTCCTCTTCACCGCATCGTGCCGACGATCACCACTCGAACGGTCCCGCAGGCTTCTGCCATGGCGGGTCAACCGCCCAGCTGCCCTGCGGATTATCGTGCCTCGTCACTCCTCTGCCCCATTTACGGACCTGGTAGCCGATGTGGCGCTCGAAGCAGGCTGGATTGTTCGCGCCGTTCTCGTCGTAATAGGCGATCACATCCGGAGGGCCCGCGCCTTCCGGGTCGACGACGATCGCCGGACTGTAGGGATCGCCCCACAGATCGCAGATAATGAAGTGATTCCGGTTTGGCGCATCATTGCACCACGTGACCTTTCCGGTCACCCTGTTGTCGGAATTTAGCAGATTCATCCAGCCGGTGCAGTTCGCGTTGACCGAGACCTCGCCCTGCTGGTATTCGTAGGTGTGCTCTGGAGCGCTGGTCGTGCTGTGTGCGGCTGCGGGCGCGACTGTGATGCCCAGCAGTACCACCAGTGGTAGTACGAGGGCGCTGATGATGCGCCGTCTGGCCGTGGAATTCGACAAGCTGGTCAAGCCTCCTCCTGCCATTCGGTATGACGTGATGGATATCGTCAGCATCTTCAGTAGCAGCGACCACTGCCAGGTCGGGATCCGGTCACTCGCCGGACATCGCATATCGCCTTTCTCCGGGAGCGTTGGCGGTCATCCCTGGGTATTTTGATCACGCAAATCCGGCGACCGGCCGTCGATGGCTGTTAGACACAGGGGACCCGAACAACTGGAGACAACGAGACGGCCTATATGCGAGCTGCATCGCCAGAACAGATCAGTACGGGTTGCCGGCGGCGCACGGGTTCGATGAAGCCTTCTTCGGGGGCTCTGGGAGGAACAGGCCGATCCCGACGACCGGCCGTCAGGGTTCCGGGATTCGGGACCCGGGGTGCTGGGCCGCCTCCATCCGATGGCGGAGGGTGTCGTACACCGGGGGGCCGTGCAGCGCCGTCGCGCTCAGCAGCGCGCCGGCCGCGGCGACGATCATGGGCACGACGAGGGCGGTCGTGGCCGTCATTTCGACGATCAGGACGACGCCGGTGAAAGGCGCGCGGACGACCGCCGCGAAGAACGTGGACATGCCGACGATGGCCGCGGCGGTCAGGGAGATGCCGAGTGCCGGGAAAAACTCCTGCAGCGGCCAGGCGAACAGCGCGCCGGCGGCGGCTCCGACGGCCAGCAGCGGGGCGAAGAGGCCGCCGGGCGTGCTCACCGAGTAGCACAGCGGGCCGAGGAGCCAGCGGACGAGGAGGATCAGGGCGAGGTAGCCCAGCGTCACCTGCTCGTTGAGGATCTCCTGGTTCAGCACGTCGCCGCCGCCGATCAGCTCGGGGGCCGCGAGACCGAGCAGGCCGACCATGCCGCCCACGATGGCCGCTTTCGCCTCCGGAACCAGGCGTGGCACCGCGTCCGCGACATTCAGCAGGAAGATCACGAGTTTGTTGTAGGCCACTCCCGCCGCGCCCAGCAGGAGCCCCAGAACGGCATATACCGGAAGTGACACCATCGACGGCGCGCTGACCGGCGCCGGAAGCGAGAAGATGGGCTCGGTGCCGAGAAGCAGCCACGAAACGGCCACCGCCGAGGAGACCGCGACGAACGTCGCCAGCGCCAGCCGGAGGCGGAACGCCCGCGCGACCTCCTCGAACACGAACAGCGCGCCACCCATCGGCGCGCCGAACGCCACCGCCAAGCCCGCTCCCGCGGCCCCTGCGGAGATCGTCCGTACGTCGTGGGAGCTCGCACCGAAACGGTGCCCGGCGTCGGTGCCGAACGCCGCCCCCATCTGTACCGTGGGACCCTCCCTGCCGAGCGCCATGCCCGCACCCAGCGACAGGAGCCCACCGACGAACTTGGCGGCGACCAACCTGATACCGACCGGGGCGATCTCCTCCCGCAGCTCGGCCTCGACGCGCTGGACGCCGCTGCCCGCGGCCTGCGGCACCCAGCGGACGATGTGGCGGGCGAGGGCCACCGCTGCCGCCGCGCCGAGGACGGCCACGGCCCATCGCCATGAGGGGTCGAGGCGGACCCAGGCGAGCAACCGGTCGCGGTGGTCGTCGGCCGCGGCCAGGAGCCACCGGAAGAGCCCGCCGACGAGACCGATGGCGCAGCCGCCGGCGAGGGCCGCGGCGCTGATGCGGCAGAGGTCTTTGACGCTTGGCCAGCCGCGCGCGTCGTCGGATCGGCCCACCGGAATTCTCCTCACACTCAGGTCTCGGCGGCCAGGCCGGCGCCCATAGTGAACTTCCCCAAAAGTCGCTTACCGTCCCCGCCTCTTTACGTATTGTTGATGAATCGCGTGAGGCTGGCGGGTCTATGCCAGGTACGTGGCCGTCACCTGAGAGCGGGCGTGGCAAGGGATCCGGAGCGCCGGCGCCATCAGCGCGGCCAGATCGTGGAACGTCACATTGCCCTATCCCCGGGTGCAACCCCATTCATTCCCAGTTGCGGCTATCATCGCCATATGGCGATAGAACAAGACGGCGGCCGGTGTGTCAGTGCCGACAGTCACCGGGGGCATCTCCCCGGCGGCGGCGCTGTTTCACTCCCTGGCGGATGAGACGCGTCTGCGCATCGTGCAACGACTCACGCGCGGCGAGGCCCGCGTGGTGGACCTGACCACCCAGCTGGGCCTGGCCCAGTCCACCGTGTCCAAGCATCTGGCCTGCCTGCGCGACTGCGGCCTGGTCGACTACCGCGCCGAAGGCCGCCAGTCCTTCTACGCGCTGACCCGGCCCGAGCTGATGGACCTGCTGGCCTCCGCCGAGCACCTGCTGACCGTTACCGGCCATGCGGTGGTCCTGTGCCCCGATGACGACGATCAGCCGGCCGCCCCGGCCCGCGACTCCAGCGGCCGGACAGCCGAGCTCGACCACACAGCGGTGCCGTGACCACGGTGGATCTGGTCACGCCCGCTCGGCGGACCTCGCTGCGGCGCCGGATCCGGCTCCTGGTGGCGGCGACCATCACCTACAACGTGATCGAAGCGGTCGTGGCCATCACCGCCGGCAGCATCGCCTCCTCGGCCGCGCTGATCGGGTTCGGGCTCGACTCCGTGGTCGAGGTCGCGTCCGCCGCCGCGGTGGCCTGGCAGTTCTCCGCCGCCGACCCCGAACGCCGCGAGAAGGCCGCGCTGCGCGTCATCGCGATCTCCTTCTTCGCGCTGGCCGCCTACGTCGCCTTCGACGCGGTACGCGCGCTGTTCGGCGCCGGTGAAGCCGAACACTCCACCGCCGGCCTGATCCTGGCCGGGCTGTCGCTCGTGATCATGCCGTTCCTGTCCTACGTGCAGCGTCGCGCCGGCCGCGAACTCGGCTCCGCCTCCGCGGTGGCCGACTCCAAGCAGACCTTGCTGTGTACGTACCTGTCCGGCGTACTGCTGGTCGGCCTGGCTCTCAACAGCCTGTTCGGATGGTCCTGGGCGGATCCGATCGCCGCTCTGGTCATCGCCGGCGTCGCGGTCAAGGAGGGCCGCGAAGCGTGGCGCGGCGACGCCTGCTGCGCCGCGAACCCGCCGGCCACGACCATGGATCCGGCCCCGACGTCCTGCGCCGGAGACTGCCGCACGGGCGGGGGCGAGCACGGCGCTGCATGAGACGCCGGCCGATGCCTGGCGCCGTTCGAACCGCCTACCGGGCCGAGATGCTCCGCCGCCGACACCAGCAGTAAGGGAACCGGTGGCGTCAGGGCGTGGCGCGTGGTTCGCCGGCTCCGGTCAGGCGGGTCAGGGCGGCGAGGCCGTCGTCGGTGCCCGGCCAATGCCGGCGGAGCGCCTGCGAGCCGGCGCGGCGGACCACCGAGCGCAGGACCAGGGCGACGATGATGACGTCGTCGGCCTGGCCCAGCACGGGGATGAAGTCGGGCACCAGGTCCAGGGGCAGGGCCAGGTAGGCGAGCAGGAGCGCGAGCCGTACGCGCACGCCGCGCGGCAGGTCGGGGTCGGCGGCCAGGCGGCGGATCAGGCGCAGCACGTCCGGCAGGAGCCGGAGCGCCTCGCGCAGGAGGTTGCCTCGGGGACGGATGATCACCAGGGTTCCGATCAGCGCCAGCCAGGCGACCAGGAGGGCGGCCACGGTCCCGATCAGCAGATCCCATCCCCAGGATCCGGTCATGTCTGCTCGCTTTCCCGTATATCGGGGCACGGTGAGGGCCGACGGAGAGCCGTCCGCCTCGCACAACGGGACCTCGTGCGGCGTTTCTTCCCCGGCCACGCCGACTGCGACGTCCTGGACGCCCGGCGTCGCAGAGCGCGGGATCTGGGGGAATCGCTCGTTGGTTTATCTGGAGTCCTACGCGCCTGACGGGTTCCACACCCTGACGGTGTTGGCGCTGCTCGTGGTCGCCGTGGTGAAGGCCGCGCTGCTGTGGCTGATCCTGCGCGCCCCCGCACCGGGCCGGCTGGATCGTCGGGAGAAGGCACTGCGCCGGCTGCTGTATCTGGCGGTGGCGTACACCGTGGTGCTGTGGTTGCCGATCGTGCTGCTCCCCGCCGTGGTCGACGCGGCGTTCCAGCTCGTGTTGTGGACCGCGATGGACGTCCTCTACCTGCTCGTCATCCGCTGGCGGTCCCCCATGCTGCGCACAGCGGCTGGTCGATGGACTGCTACGACCGGCCCGCGTTCGGCGACCTGAAACCCGCGGAACGCGACGCCGCGTTCCTCTGCCGGGCGCGCAGCGGCGACGGCGGGGTTCCGCCCATGTTCCCGGACAACCTGTCAGACCAGGAGGTTCTCGCGTACGGGCGGGCGCTGTGCCATGCGAAGGACCGCGACGAGCAGGAGGCGATCCTGACGCGGGCCGGGAGCGAGCGGCCCGCGGGGGGCGCGGACCCGTGGGACCTCGTCTACGTCTGCCCGGAGATCGTCGGGGCGACCCATCCCGACCTGCTGCGATCGACCAAGCAGTCGGAGGCGGCGAACGACGCCTACGTCGCCGAGCAGAACGCGAGGTGCCGCGACCCGTGGCCCCGGACGAAGGGGGTCGTCCAGGCCACGGCCACCTACTTCCTGTTCGTCGACGGCGACGCCGGCTATCTGGTCCACGACCCTGCGGACGAAGCGGCCGGGGAGGCGGCCGGACAGGCGACGGAGAGGGTGTACGAAAGCAGCGCCGGCATCGGGGTTGCCCGCAGCGCGGCGCTCATCGGGCACGTCGAGGACGTCGTCGACCTCTGCCTCACCGTGAAGGCCCTGCGCACCGCGCCGCCGCGGCGGACGGCCGGTTGGGATCAGGTCACCGAGGTGCCGATCGTCAGCCCCACCGGCCGGCTCACCGTGCCGGAGATGGACGACGGCGAGGTGGGCGCGGGCGCGCCGATGCCGAACCTGGCGATCGAGGGGAAGGGCCGATACCGGCTCCGGGTCTACGTGCGGGTCCGCGATGCGGGGGAGGAACACCTGGTGGTCGTGTTCCCGGGCACGTCGAGGAAGACGCTCAGGCTGAAGCGGTGACCGGCAGGCTCCGACGCCGAGGAGGTCTGGGCTGAGAGCAGCTCGCCGTCCCCTTCTGACCCGTACCGAGCCCCGGACGAGACGGGCATCAGGTCACCCGGGCGCGTTCTGTCCCGCCATCCCGAAGGGCCTGATCGCTGGAGACAGCGATCAGGCCCTTGGTCGTTCGTCAGTGCGGTGTCAGCGCCCTGAAGCTTTCCCCGGCCTCAGCGCGACGGAACCGGCGAGCACTTGCTCAGCGTCACCCGGAGGGACTTCAGTGTCGTGGAGACCCCGGTGTGGATGCCGGCCTCCGGCCCCAGCCCGTCCCCGTACACCGCGTAGTAATCCACGAAACTCGAGGTGCTGCTCGGGGAGAGCACATCGATCGCGTGGTCGGTGTCCGTGTACGACACGTTCTCGGACGTCGTGACGGGTCCCCCGGAGCTGTGGGTGACCGCGATGATCTCCGAGCCGTCGGCCGGAGCCGTGTAGAGGGTGTAGAGGCGGCTGCCGCTCGCCTGGGTGAAGTCGGACTTGGTCTCCCTCGCGGACATGTTGGCGAGCACTTCCACCCGAGTGGCCCTGCCCGAGGTGTCGAGCCCCTTGCGCAGCGACGTGGTGATGGCGACCTGAGGACCGTTGGCGTTGAAGTCGCGGTCCGCGCCGTTGTTGGTATGGGGCGGGATGAACTTGGCCAGCTCCTGCGCGGGCAGGACGACCGGGGTTATCGTGCACGACTGGACGGTCACGGTCCTCGACGCGAGCGTGCGATGGACGGTGATGTTGTCAGGTGTGCGGTAGAAACCGCGCAGCTCGAACGTTCTGGTCTGGTTCAGCTGCACCACGGTCGAGTCCTGTGCCCGGACCGGTGTGGTGTCGAGCCGCTGCCCGAACGTGCCGGGGCAGTCCTCCGGCGTGGCGGTGACCGTGACGTTCCAGCTCAGCGTCGTGTTCTGGCCCGGACTGACGAGCGTGGGATTGGCGGCCAGCGTGCCCTGCATGCGCTGCGCGCACGCGTCGGCGTCGTCGGCGTGCGCGGCGGCGCCCCCGGACACCAGCGCGACGGCCATGACAGCGAACGAGAGGACGCCGGCGTACGTTCGTGAAAGCCACCCTCTGTGGCGAGGGCCTGGTCTGATACTGCTGTTGCGCATGGTTCTCCCCGTGCATCGATAACTGTGGACGGTGTCGTGCAGTCTCCGCGGCCGGCTGGTCAGAACCGGTCGTGGAGCTGGCTGAGCACAGCCTCACAGCGGCCGTCGACATCCCATCGACAACGGGTCGACACCGCAGGTCCGGGCGAGCGCTACGGCTCCGGCAGTCGTTCCGCCAGGGAGGCCCGATCGAGACAGCGCGTGATCCTGACGCGCAGCGGATTCGACTCCGGGAGGTTGAGCTCGTCGGCGATGACCAGGGCTTGGGACCACGCCTCGCGGGCGGCGGCCGGATCGCCGGCGGCGCGGTGCGCGTCGCCTATGTAGCCCAGCCCGATCGCCATGCTCTGCCGGTCGCCCGTCTGCCGGAACAGGACGAGGGCTCGCCGGTAGCAGTCGACGGCCCGCTGGTGTTCGCCGAGCTGGTGCCGGATGTATCCGATGCTGTCCCAGTTGTGGGCTTGGCCGTTGAGGTCCAGGGTCTGCCTCGCCAGGTCGAGGGCTTGCCTGCAGTGCGCGAGAGCCTCGGCGTAGTCGCCGAGGTGGGCGTGGTACCAGCCGATGCCGCCCAGGGCGGCGGACTGCCCGGCTCGATCGTCCACGGCCAGGTAGTGCTTGAGACTGTCGTAGGCGTGCGCGAGCGCCTCGCGATGGCGCTGCTGCGCCCCCAGAGCGCGGGCGAAGGCCTGGTGGGTGTGAGCCTGTCCGATGTGGTTCCCGAACCGTTCGTAGATCTCCAGCGCGCGTTCGAAGTGGCCGATGGCCGTGTCCTGGTCGAGAGCGACGTGGGAGAGACCGAGGCCGAGGTGGGCGTTGGCCTGCGCGGTCTGGTCGCCGTGGCGTTGGGCCGCTCTCAGCGCGGCGGTCTGCACGACGGCCAGCGACAGCCAGTGTCCCTGCCGGTCGAGGAACGTGGCGAGCGTCGCAGCGAGCTGCCAGGCATAGGGATGGAAATCCTGAGGAGGGCGTTCGACGATGGCGGCGAGCACGGGAAGTTCGGCGGCGAACCAGGTCAGCGCCTGCCCGTGGTCGCCGGGGAGTGCGAGGGCGGTGTCCGGGGCCGCGCGGGCGAGGGTGATCAGGCTCTGTTTGCGGGTCAGGAGAGAGCCGGCCGCGTCGGCCGTGTGCAGGTAGTGGTCGAGCATGCGCCGCGTCGCCGCGTGCCGGGCGTCGTCGCCCTCGTGCGTGGCGACCTGCTCCGCCGCGTACGCGCGGAGCAGGTCGTGGAGGGAGTACCGGCCCGGGGCGATCTCGTTGACCAGGTGCACCCGGACCAGTTCGGCCAAGAGGGCCCGCACGCGCGCCGGGGGCAGGCCCACCAGGCTGGCCGCCGCGTGCAGCGAGACGTCGCGCTCCGGATGCAGGCCCAGGAGCCGGAAGAGCCGGGCGGGCGTCTCGGCGAGCGCGTTGCAGGAGCCCGCGAAGACCGCCCGGATCTCGGAGACGGGGTCGCCGCCGTTGAGGGTGTCCAGACGGCCGTCGATCTCCTCCAGCTCGTGGGCGAGTGCCGCGAGCGGCAGGTGTGGCTGGGCGGCCGCGCGGCCGGCGATGATGGCGAGCGCCAGCGGCAGTCCCGCGCAACGTTCGATGATCGACGACACGGCGGCGGGTTCGGCGGCCACCCGGGCGGCACCGAGTCGATACGTCAGAAGGGCGCCGGCTTGGGCTGCGGTGAGCAGATCGACGACGAGCAGATCCGCACCCTCCACCGCGGCCAGGCTGGCCAGGCGGTTGCGGCTCGTGATCAGCGCCATGCAGCCGGGTGCGGCGGGCAGAAGCGGCCGGACCTGCTCGGCGTCGCGGGCGTTGTCCAGCACCACCAGCATCCGGCGGTCGTTCAGCAGGCTGCGGTACAGGCCCGTCTGCGCCTCCAGGCTCGGCGGGACGCCGGCCGGGGAGACGCCGAGGGCGTCCAGGAACCCGCGGACGGCCTGGGCCGGGCTCACCGCGGATCCGGCCGGGTCGAAGCCGCGCAGGTTCACGTACAGCTGCCCGTCGGGGAAGCGCTCCGCGACGCGGCGCGCCCAGTGCACGGCCAGGGTGGTCTTGCCCACTCCCGCGGTGCCGGAGACCGCGCAGACGACGGCGCCGGCCGGGTGCGCGCCGGCCAGAACCATGTCGAGAGAGACGAGCTCCCGCTCCCGGTCGGTGAAGCCCGCCACGTCCGGTGGCAGCTGGGCCGGCCGCGGGATGCCGACCGCCGGCGCGCCGATGCGGGCGCCGAGCAGCCGGGGGTCGTGCGACAGCACCTGGCGGTGGATCTCGGCCAGCGCCGGTGACGGCTCCATGCCGGACTGCTCGATGAGAGCGGCGCGGGCCCGTACGTACATCTCCAGCGCCTCGGCGTGGCGGCTTCCCCGGCACAGGGCGATCATCAACTGTCCCCAGAGCCGCTCGTGCCCGGGATGACGCTCCGTCAGGGTCAGCAGTTCCCCGACCAACGCCTCACCGGCGCCGATCGCGAGTTCGGCGTCGATGCGATCCTCGACGGCGCGCAGCCGTAACTGGTTCAGCCGGGTCGCCTCCTGGCGGAGCAGCGCGACCTCCGCGAACTCGCCATAGGCGTCACCGCGCCATAGCGACAGAGCGGCGGACAGGCGTTCGCGCGCGATCGACGGCTGCTCGGCCACCAGGGCGCGCCCTTCGGCCGTCAGCCGCTCGAACCTGGCCGCGTCCAGCCCGTCGGCCTCCAGGCGCAGCACGTAACCGGACGGATGCGTGGAGATCAGGGCCGTCTGAGGCTCTGCCCGGTCGGCGGGTGACAGCACCTTGCGCATCCGTGACACGTAGGTGCGCACGGTTCGATGGGCATCCGGCGGCGCGTCCAGCCCCCACAGCCCCTCCGCCAGCGCCCGCACCGTCACCACCCGGCCGGCGTCGGCCGTGAGCAGCGCGAAGAGCAGCCTCAGCCGCCGGCCGCCCAGATCCAGCGCCTCGCCGGCGACCCGCACCTCCAGAGGGCCCAGGACCCGGACGTCGCCCCAGCCCGCCGCATCTCCTGTGCTCATGGCCGGTATCCAGGTGGTTCCGTCGTCTCGCAGCACGGCTACTCCCACAGCGCTCGGTTCGCGGATCGGCCCCCTCTCATGTGAATCGTTCGAGACGCTTCTGATGCCTCTGTCGCGAGGTTTATGGACTGTCACCCGGCGCGGTCGAGGTCCTGGACACGCACACCCGCTTGCTGCGCAAAGACTACTGAGCTGCCACGACGAGTCCGTTCAGGCGGTGTCGCCGCCGTCGGCGAGCAGGGTGCTGCCCGTCATGAAGGCGGAGTTCTCAGCCGCTCGCGCTCTCGTCGACGCGGTAGTGCGCGTTCAGCAGCGGCCACGTCACTCCGGCCATCTCGGCGGGCGCGCGCGGGCATCCGCCTTCGAGCCAGTCGGCCGCCACGCCCATGAGCGCGCCCGCGGCGAACGAGGCCGTCACGTCGTGGGGGAAGCGCTCGGGCCACTCGCCGGCGTCGGCGTGGGCCAGGCGGTCCTGGATGACGGCGGAGATGCGGCGGCGGATGTGGCCTGCGACGCGCGCGCTGCCGTGCGGCCCGAGCAGCGCGCGGTACAGCCCGGCGTGCCCGGCCAGGCTGGCGAAGAAGGCCTCCAGCGAGCGGGTCGCCTCCCGTACCAGGTCCGGCGAGTTCAGGGCGGGTCCTGGCAGGGACTCGATCAGGTCGTCGATCATCGCGGTGCAGGCATCTTCGGCCAGTTCGTGGACGTCCCGGTAGTGGTCGTAGAAGGCGGAACGGCTCACGCCGGCGTCCTCGGCGACGTCCGAGACGCTGATCCGGGCCAGGTCCCGCTGCTCGACCAGCCGCAGCAGCGCCTGGGCCAGGGCTGATCGGGTCCGGCGGACGCGCCGGTCACCGGACGGGCTGGTGCTCGCTCTCGCAGTGGCCACGTTCCTCAGCGTAACCGATAAACGACAGATGTCGGTTTTCTTGCAGTTGTCGGTTATGCCGGGAGTGTGGGCATCCAGGATCTGAGCGACCCGTTCACGCGCCTCGGCGGCGTCGAGCCGGTCAACGGTACCCCCAGGCGCCGGCGTACTTGGCGAGCTGAGGCGAGAGCTTGACGTCGGCGAAGGTGCGGGCGGGCTGGATCTTGCCGGACTTGATGTTGTCGCTGCGGTCGCCCAGGTTCGGCAGGAAGCGGCCGTGGTCGTGACTGCCGTAGTCGAGCATGCCCGGCTCCCAGGCCACGCCCAGGTAGTCGCAGACCTCGCGGGTGACCCGTTCGGGCTCCGTGGTCAGCTCCTCGTACCGGAGCGTCAGGCCGTCGAGGGTGCGGCGGGCCTTCTCCAGGGGCTTGAAGTACTTCAGCGCGTTGGCCTCCAGGGCTTCCCGGGTGGCGGTGTTGCCCTTGCGGTTCTCCAGTGAGGAGACCACGCCTTCCGGGTGGCGCAGCAGGAAGAGGAAGCGGGCGTCCGGCCAGGCGTACTTCAGCCGTTCCCAGATGAAGACGTTGCCCGGGGTCTTGTCGACGATGACGTCCTTGCCGCTGCGCCGCAGCTCCAGGTGCAGAATGCGGTCCCAGAGCACGTGCTCCAGCTCCACCTGGTCCAGGCCGAGCTCCAGCATGGACTCCTCGGAGAAGCCGGGGGTGGGCTGCACCCGCAGGGTGCGCAGGTGGAGTTCGTGCGGGGCGCGGATGCGGGAGTGGCTGTTGAGGAGGGTGCGCAGCAGTGTGGAGCCGGAGCGCACGGGCGCGATCACGAACACCGGGGAGGGGACCTGCCGAGGCATGATCGGGACGCTGTAGTCGACGACCTGCACGCGTTTGGGTGGTCGCGGGGACTCGGCGGGCCTGTTCGCTTCCTGGAACTTCAACGGCATCGGCGGGCGCAGCGCCTGGCCCAGAAGCCGAACTCTCCGCCTGATGCCGGTCTTCACCACGCTCATGCGCGACTTGCTGCCTTTCCGTCCGCGTGCTTCCCGCTCCCCGGGTGAACCGAGTCAGACAAACGTAACTTAAAGGATATGTCGTGACAAAGGCCATGCAAGGCCCTTACCTGGGGGTTGAGGGTGCAGACAACGTATCCCGCCCATGCACACCGGGCATCCGCACGGCTACGACTCCCAGGAAACTGCCAGGCAGCCCGCACGCACGGACTTCTCACCCGCCGCAGGGGCCGACCTGAAAGTTTCACCCCTCGCCGAGGCTGCGTCCCAGGTCACGGGCTCGCCCCGTCGGCGCTCGTTGAGGTTCGGCCGCGCCCGTGCCTACGGTGCGGGGGTCCGCAGACGCCGATCCCGTACGAGGAGCCCCGGCATGCGCGCCCGTCTCGTCACCGCCCTGCTCATGGTCCTGTCCGCCCTGGTCGTCCTCGCTCCCGGCGCGCGGGCCCAGGTTCTGGGCGGATTCGACTTCGACCGGGCGGAGGTGTCCGTCACCGGGTTGCGGGTGCCGTGGGGGCTGGCGTTCCTGCCCGACGGCAGCGGACTGGTGGCCGAGCGCGACGGGCGGATCTCGCAGGTACGCCCCGGCCAGGCGCCCGTCCAGGTCGCCACGGTCTCCGGCGTGAGCGCCTCGGGCGAGGCCGGCCTGCTCGGCCTCGCGGTCAGGGACGGCTGGGTCTACGCGTACTTCACCAGCACCGCCGGCGACAACCGCCTGGTCAGGTTCCAGCTCAGCGCGCCGCAGACGCAGACGGTGATCCTCTCCGGGGTGCCCAGCGCGACGGTCCACGACGGCGGGCGCATCGCCTTCGGTCCCGACGGCATGCTGTACGTGGCCACCGGCGACGCGGGCGCCACGGCCAACGCGCAGAACCTCAACAGCCTCGCGGGGAAGATCCTGCGCATCACACCCACCGGCGCGATCCCCGCCGACAACCCGTTCCCCGGCTCCCGGGTCTGGAGCTACGGCCACCGCAACGTCCAGGGGCTAGCCTGGGACGAGCAGGGCAGGATGTACGCCACCGAGTTCGGCCAGAACACCTGGGACGAGATCAACCGCATCGTGGCGGGCGGCAATTACGGCTGGCCCACCTGCGAAGGCTCCTGCGGCAACGGCTCCTTCCGCGCCCCGATCGTCACCTGGGCGACGTCCCAGGCGTCGCCGAGCGGTCTGGCGTACGCGAACGGCACGCTCTTCGCGGCGGCGCTGCGCGGCCAGCGGGTGTGGGCGGTGCCGCTGAACGCGGACGGCACGGCGGGCACCCCGCAGGCCGAGTTCGTCTCGGAGTACGGCAGGCTGCGCACGATCGAGGTGGGCCCCGACGGCCGGCTCTGGGTGGCGACCAGCAACCGCGACGGCCGCGGCACCCCGACCGCCCAGGACGACCGGATCATCCGCGTCCCTCCGGTCTCGACCGGGGGCGACACCACCCCGCCGACCGCGCCGGGGAACCTGACCGCGACCGGCACGACGGCCACCGCGACCACCCTGACGTGGGCCGCCTCCACCGACGACACCGGCGTCACCGGTTACGACGTGCTGCGCGCGCCGGGCTCGTCGGGCGGCTCGTTCGCCCAGGTGGGCACCTCCGCGACCACGACGTTCACGGCCACCGGGCTGACGCCGCAGAGCACGTACCGCTTCCAGGTCCGCGCCCGTGACGCGGCGGGCAACCTCTCCCCCGTCTCCGGCACGGTCACCGTCACCACCGCCCCGGGCGACGCCACGGGCGGGTGCACGGCGGTGGCCACCGTCCAGACGCAGTGGGCCACCGGGTACGTCGTCCAGCCGGTCACGGTGACCAACACCGGGACGTCCCCCATCACCGGCTGGCGGGTCACGGTCACCCTGCCCGCCGGGCACCAGATCACCGGCTCGTGGAACGCCGCCGGGACCGGCGCGGTCTTCGACAACGCCCCCTACAACGGCGCCCTGGCTCCCGGACAGAGCACCACGTTCGGCTTCCAGGCCAGTCGCCCCGGCGGCACCGGGGTCCCCACCGGCTACGCGTGCGCGGTGCGCTAGCTTGCCGGGATGGACCGCACACCTCCGATCTTCACCGGCGACGAGCGGGCGCTGCTCTACAGCTTCCTCGACTGGGAGCGCGAGACGCTCGCCGCCAAGTGCGCCGGGCTGAGCGAGGAACAGCTGCGCGAGCGGGCCGTGCCGCCGTCGAACCTGTCCCTGCTCGGCCTGGTCAGGCACATGGCGCATGTCGAGCGCGCCTGGTTCCGCGCGATCATCGACGGCGAGGACGTGCCGCGGCTGTGGGGCAAGGACACCCACCAGGACGCCGACTTCGAGGATGTGGACACCGCCTCGGCCGAGGAGGCGTTCGCCACCTGGCGGGCCGAGATCGAGCGGGCCCGCGAGATCTCGGCCGCTCTTCCGCTGGACGCGCTCGCCAAGCAGCGGCGCCATGGCAACGACGTCTCCCACCGCCGCACCCTGATCCACGTCATCCAGGAGTACGCCCGCCACAACGGCCACGCCGACCTGCTGCGCGAGCGGATCGACGGCACGACCGGGGAGTAGCGGGGGGCCGTTCTCGTTGGCCTCCGCCCCGGCGAACCGCCAGAATGGCGCGATGAGCGTGGCTGACAGCACGGAGACCGACTGGGTGTCCCGATTCGCCGATGAGGTGATCGCCGAGGCGGAGCGCCGCGCGCCGGGCGAGCCCATCGTGTGCGCCTCGGGCCTCAGCCCGTCAGGGCCGATCCACCTGGGCAACCTGCGCGAGGTGATGACCCCTCACCTGGTGGCCGACGAGATCCGCAGGCGCGGGCACGCGTGCGTGCACCTGCTGTCGTGGGACGACTACGACAGGTTCCGCAGGGTGCCGGCGGGCGTCGACCCGTCGTGGGCCGAGCACGTCGGCAAGCCGCTCAGCTCGGTGCCCGCGCCTCCGGGCAGCGACCACGCCTCGTGGGCCGACCACTTCAAGGCGCCCATGGTCGAGGCGCTGGAGGAGCTGGGCGTCGACTACCGCGGCATCAGCCAGACCGAGCAGTACACCTCGGGCGCCTACCGCGAGCAGATCCTGACCGCCATGCGCGAGCGCGCGGGCATCGACGCGGTGCTGGCCCGCTACCGCACCAAGCAGGGCGAGGAGCGGCCGGGCGCGGCCTACTTCCCGTATCGCCCGTACTGCGAGATGTGCGAGCGCGACCTGACCACGGTCACCGCCTATGACGACGACACCACCGAGCTGGCCTACAGCTGCGTGTGCGGGTTCGGCGAGACGGTGCGGCTGGCCGAGCACGACCGCGGCAAGCTGGCGTGGAAGGTCGACTGGCCGATGCGGTGGGCGTACGAGGGCGTGGTGTTCGAGCCGTCGGGCGTCGACCACCACTCGCCCGGCTCGGCCTGGGTGGTCGGCGGGGAGATCGTCGGCCCGGTGTTCGGCGGGGAGCGGCCGATCGGGCCGATGTACGCGTTCGTCGGCATCACCGGCATGGCCAAGATGAGCAGTTCGAAGGGTGACGTGCCGACCCCGGCCGACGCGCTGCGCATCATGGAGGCGCCGGTGCTGCGCTGGCTGTACGCGCGCCGCAAGCCGTCCCAGTCCTTCAAGGTCGCCTTCGACCAGGAGATCCAGCGGCTCTACGACGAGTGGGACGCGCTCGGCCGCAAGGTGGCCGAGGACGCGGCTCAGCCCGCCGAGCTGGCCGCGCACGCCAGGGCCGTGCGCACCTCGCGCGGCCCGCTGCCCGCCACCCCCCGGCCCGTGGCCTACCGGACGCTCGCCTCCATCGCGGACGTCACGACCGGCGACACCGGCCAGATCGGGCGCATTCTCGGCGACCTCGACGGCGTCGCCGCGCTCGACGAGGTCCGGCCGAGGCTGGACCGGGCGCAGGCGTGGATCGACACGCACGTGCCCGCCGACCAGCGCACGCGGGTGCGCGAGTCGCCCGACGAGGAGCTGCTGGGCTCGCTCGGCGAGGACGAGCGCGAGTCGCTGCGCATGCTGACGGAGGGCCTCGACGAGCACTGGTCGCTGGAAGGGCTGACCACGCTGGTGTACGGGGTGCCGAAGCTGCGGGCCGGGCTGGCGGCCGACGCCAAGCCGACGCCCGAGGTGAAGGCGGCGCAGCGGGCCTTCTTCGCGCTGCTCTACCGGCTGCTGGTGGGCCGCGACACCGGGCCCCGGCTGCCGACCCTGCTGCTGGCCGTGGGCGCCGATCGGGTGCGGAAGCTGGTCGCCGCCTGACGGGTCCCCGCTGAAGCACATGAGACGGCTGTTTGTCAAGACTTCATGACTAGACCGGACGATCGCCCGTAAGACGGCTTTTATCGGTGTATGTTCCCAGGTCACAGGATGGTCGGCGACACGCAGACGCGCGAACACTGCAAGGCGTCAGCAAGTGTTCTGCATGCGCGTGGAGGGATCTTTGGCCGCATGAACGAGCAGCACTCCCCCGTCACCGTCAGCGTCATCGTCCCGGCGCTGAACGAGGCAGACAACCTCCCCCACGTGTTCGCCACCCTACCGGCCTGGATCGACGAGGTGATCCTCGTCGACGGCGACTCGGAGGACGACACGGTGGCGGTCGCCCGGCGTCTGCGTCCCGATCTGCGCGTGGTGACCCAGACCCGGCGCGGCAAGGGGAACGCCCTCATCGAGGGCGCCGCGGCGGCCAAGGGCGACATCATCGTCATGATGGACGCCGACGGCTCGACCGACGGCCGCGAGATCCACTCGTTCGTGATCGCGCTCACCGGCGGCGCCGACTTCGCCAAGGGCTCACGCTACGCGCCGGGCGGCGGCTCCGACGACCTCAGCCCGCTGCGCTCCCTCGGCAACCGCGCCCTCACGACCCTGACCAACCTGCTGTACGGGACGCGCTACACCGACCTGTGCTACGGCTACAACGCGTTCTGGGCCCGCCATCTGGACGCGCTCGCCCTCGACTGCGACGGCTTCGAGATCGAGACCCTGATGAACATCCGCGCCGCCAGGGCCGGGCTGACCGTCCGTGAGGTGCCCAGCCACGAGCGCTGCCGCATCCACGGTGAGAGCAACCTGCACGCGCTGCGCGACGGCTGGCGGGTGCTGAAGACCATTCTCCGGGAGCGATTTCGCACCTCCGCCGCCCCTCGGACCCAGGTGGCGCTCGCCAAGTGAAGGGTGACACTGTCTAACCATGCGTTACATCGTGATCGGCGCCGGCGCGGTCGGCGGCACCATCGGAGCGCGGCTCCACCAGAGCGGGCACGAGGTGCTTCTCGTCGCCCGCGGGGCTCACTACGAGGCACTGCGCGAGCGCGGCCTGCGCCTGGTCACTCCCGACTCCGACCAGGTCCTCGACATCCCGGCGACCGACGGCCCGGTGCCGGCGCGCGACGACGACGTGCTGGTCGTCGCCACCAAGTCGCAGGACACGGTGGCCGCGCTCGACCCGTGGCCCCGCCACCTGCCGGTGGTGTGCGCCCAGAACGGGGTGGCGAACGAGCGGTCCGCGCTGCGCCGCTTCGCGAAGGTGTACGGCATGTGCGTGTGGCTGCCCGCCCTCCACACCGAGTCCGGCGTGGTGGCCGCCTACGGGTGGCCGCGCTCCGGGCTGCTGCACGTCGGCTGCTACCCCGGCGGCGCCGACGAGCTGTCCAAGCAGATCGCCACCGACCTCGGCCGCAGCCACTTCGTCGCGCTGACCGCCACCGAGGTCATGCGGTGGAAGTACGGCAAGCTGCTGAGCAACCTGGCCAACGCCGTCGAGGCGCTGTGCGGGCCCGCGCCCGGCGCCCAGGCCGTGCGGGAGCACGCCAGGGCCGAGGGCACCGCGGTGCTGGAGGAGGCCGGCATCCCGTACTCCACTCCGCAGGAGGAGCGTGAGCTGCGCGGCGACCGGGTGGACATGCGCCCGATCGGCGGCGAGGCGCGCGGCGGCGGCTCGTCCTGGCAGAGCCTGGCCAGGGGTGCGGGCTCGATCGAGGCCGACTACCTCAACGGCGAGATCGTCCTGCTGGGGCGCGAGCTCGGCTTCCCGACCCCGGTCAACGAGGTGCTGCAGCGCGAGGCCAACCGGTTCGCCCGCGAACGGCGGACGCCGGGATCGATGACCGTGGCGGAGCTGACCGAGCTCATCGGCGGGCGTTCCGCATCCGGATCCCGCTGAACTCCAGGCTGCTGGCGATCACCTCGTCCCAGAACGGCCAGAGGCTGTCGAGCAGCCGCACCTGGATGCCCGCCCGTTCGTGCAGCTCGACCAGGTCTCCCACCCGCTCGGGCGGCCCGAGCGGCGTCACCGGCGTCGTCGACACCATGGCGTGCGGCGGGTCCCCGATGGGCGTGAAGGCGGCGGCGGCGAACCGGTAGGCGTAGAGCTCCGCCCCCAGCATCGGCTTCAGCCAGCCGTACTCGATGGCGTGCACGCGCTCGCCGCAGCCCGCGCCGACGATCCGCGCCGCGTCCTCGGCGGTGGTCCGCGGTCCCGTCCAGGCCATCGCCCGCGGGCAGGCGCGCGGGAACCAGTAGTCGGGGCACCGGTCCGGTCCGACCGCCCACACGTACGGCTCGGCCACCCTGGACGTGGGGGCGACGTGGGGGACGAACCGCTCGATCGTCGGGTCCTCCGAGAAATGCAGCACCTCGCCGGGATCGGGCCTCATACCACCATCGTTGCGCATATCCCGACTCCATCGGGGAAGTGAGAGGTCGCGGTTGACGAGAAGGGGTGAGTACAGATGATCTTCCTGGGTCTTTTACTGGTGATCCTCGGAGTCGGCGGGGCCATCCTCGTCTTCGCCGAAGAAGGCACCAGGTACGACGTCTTCGGCTATGTCTTCGAGCCGAACCACGTGGAGATGTTCGTCGCGGGCGCCGCCGCCGCGGCCGTGCTCCTGCTCGGGCTGTGGCTGATCGCCCTCGGCTCGCGCAGGTCCGCCAGGCGCCGCCGCGCCCTGCGTGGCGTCCGGGCCGACGCCTCCCAGCGGGTGGCCGAGCTGGAGAACGAGAAGCGCCGGCTGCAGGAGCGGCTGGAGAAGGAGCAGGCGGCGAAGGAGCAGGCGGAGAAGGAGCAGGCCGCCAAGGAGGACCCCGCGAAGGACCGGGTGGTGACGGACCGGGTGGCGAGGCACGCCGCCGACGATCGCGCCACCACTACCACCGCCCCGGCCATGACCGCCGACGATCGGCTGGTCGCCCGCGGCACCGAGGAAAGCCGGCGATGAACGCCCCTGGCGCGGGGGCGTGGAGCCCCCGCGCCGGCGCATGACCCCGGCTCGTACGGGGGTGTACTCTGCGAGGCGCCCGCACCTGCCTCCGGAGGTCGCATGCCCCCCACGCGTGGCCGCCCCATCGCGATCAAACTGCTCATCCTCCTGCTCGTCCCGCTGACCTCCCTGGTGGGGCTCTGGGCCTTCGCGGCCGCTCTGACGGCGGGTGACGGCATCCGGATGCTGGAGACCGACAAGCTGTCGACCAACCTGGCGCAGCCGTCGAGCGAGCTGACGACTCACCTGCAGAACGAACGGCTGTCGTCGATCCAGTACGTCATCGCAAAGCGCAACCCCGAGACGCTGTTCCTGCAGCGCACGCTGACCGACAAGGCGGCCGCGGGCCTGCGCGAGCTGGCCGGGCGGCAGACCGACCTGACCCCCGCGATGAACGCGCAGCTCGACCTGCTGTTCCGGCAGCTCGACCGGCTCAGCCAGATCCGCGACGACGTCGACGGGCCCGCCCCCTCGCCGCTCGATCTGATCAACGGCTACAACCAGATCATCGACGCCTCCTTCCGCATGTACGACGCCCTGGTCCTGGTGCCCGACCTGAGCCTCTATCGCAACGGGCGGGCGCTGGCCATGATGGTCGAGGCCAAGGAGATGCTCTCCAGGGAACGCGCGATGATCTCCGTGGTGGTCAGCAGGGGCCGGGTGACCAGCGCGGAGCGCGAGGCGTTCGCCGAGTGGGCGGCCACCAGGCGGCTGCTCTACTCCCAGGCGCTGTCCCAGCTCGACAGCGAGCTGCGCGCCCCGTACCAGGCGCTGATCAGCTCCGCCATGTACCAGGAGTTCCTGGAGGCCGAGGACACGCTCCGCGAGCAGGCCGTCGTCGGCGCCCTGCCCGCGCAGGCCGCCACCTGGCCGATCGACGCCAACACCATGTGGAAGGCCGTCGAGTCCCGCCAGCGCGCCGCCGACGCGCTCTACGCCCAGCGGGTGGCGCCCGCGGCCACCGGTATCCTCATGAAGATCACCGTCGCGGGCGGGGTGGGCCTGGTCGCGGTGCTCGCCTCGATCCTGCTGTCACTCCGCTTCCGCAAGCGGCTGGTACGCGAGCTCGCCGGGCTCCGCGACGCCGCCACCCACCTGGCGCGGGTGCGCCTGCCCGCGCTGGTCGAGCAGTTGCGGGCCGGGGGCAAGCCGCCCGCCGGGGCCGGGGTGGAGCCGCTGGAGGTCAAGGCGGCGACGGCCGAGGTGCACGACATCGTGCAGGCGTTCAACGACGTGCAGCGCACGGCCGTGGACGCGGCGCTCAGCCAGGCCGGCCTGCGCCACGGCGTCAACCAGGTCTTCGTCAACCTCGCCCGGCGCAACCAGTCGCTGCTGCACCGCCAGCTCATGCAGCTCGACGGCATGGAGCGGGGCACCGAGGACCCGGTCATGCTGGAGGACCTGTTCAAGCTCGACCACCTGACCACCCGCATGCGCCGCCACGCCGAGAGCCTGATCATCCTGTCCGACCAGCAGCCCGGCCGCGGCTGGCGCAACCCGGTGCCGATCGTCGACGTGCTGCGGGCGGCCGTGGCGGAGGTCGAGGAGTACCAGCGGGTCGAGGTGCTGCAGCCGCCGCCGATCTCACTGGTGGGCACGGCCGTGACCGACGTGGCCCACCTGATGGCTGAGCTGGTCGAGAACGCGACGCTGTTCTCGCCGCCGCGCACCCGGGTCGACCTGCGCACCACGTCCACTCCGCACGGCCTCACGGTCGAGGTCGAGGACCGCGGGCTCGGCCTGCCGCGCGAGGAGCTCGACCAGCTCAACGAGCGGCTGGCGAAGAAGCCGGAGTTCGATCTGGCGCAGAGCGACCGGCTGGGCCTGTTCGTGGTCGGCCGGCTGGCGGCCCGCCACGGCATCAAGGTGACCCTCGCCCCGTCGCCGTACGGCGGGCTGACCGCGCGGGTGATGCTGCCCGAGAGCCTGCTGGCCGATCAGCCGGTGCTCGCGGGCCGGTAGCCGCCGTCCCGGGGCCGTCCTCCCGCCGGGGAGGACGGCCCGCACGAGGAACGGCCGCACGAGGAACGGCCGCACGAGACGGCGCACACGAGACGGCGCACACGAGACGGCCCGGACGAGGGGCGCGCGCGGTCAGAGGCGGACGAACGGGTCCTCGAAGTGACACGTGGCCAGCAGGGCGCCGCCCTCGGCCCGCAGCGAGGCCAGCACCTCCGCCCGGGTGGCGGCGGCGCGTTCCTGGTCGTCGTCGTAGAGGTAGCGCACGGCCGGGTCGGCCAGCTGCGCGGGGTGCAGCACGAGGTCGCCGGTCATCGCCAGCTCGCCGACCCGCGCGATCTGGTGGCCGGGGGTGTGGCCGGGGGTCAGGTGGACCCGCAGGCCGGGCGCGACCTCGGCGTCGCCGTCGACGACGTGGAGCTGGCCCTTGATCACGTCGATCACCTGGTCGCGCACGGCGCCGGCGGCGGCCTCCAGCTCGGCGTTCTGGAGCACGTACCGGGCGTTCTCGAACAGCGGCCGGCCGTCCGCGACGGCTCCGCCGGCGTGGTCGGAGTGCAGGTGGGTGAGGATCACGGTGCTGACGTCGGCGGGGTCGGCGCCCGCGGCGGCCAGCTCCCCGGCCAGCGCGCCGGGAACCGGCGCCCAGCTGGACGCCGGCGAGTCGACGCCGCCGATGCCGGTGTCGACCAGGGTCAGCCGGCCCGCGCGGTCACGGATCAGGTAGCAGTGGAAGTGCAGGATCCACGGCTCTTCGGGAAGGTCGGCTCCCGGGAACATCTCGGCGAGCGGGCGTCGGATCGCCTCGCCCATGGGACCGACGGCGTCACAGAGAGGCGTCACCTCGACGCCGGCCACGAGTAACGGTTGGTGGGGCACGCAACCCAGACTAGGCCCGAATCAGCTCAGACTAGGCGGCCACGGGCTCGTGCGGGACGAACTCGTTCTCGAGGTCGGCGGCGAAGACCGCGCGCCGGCAGGTGCCGCACCGGTACATGATCGGGCCCTCGTCGAGCTCGTTGTGGCATCGCGGGCAGCGGGTGCTGTTCATGGTCATCCCCCAAGGATCGTCTGCCTGTATGGAACCTCACCGTCATTGCAAAGGTCCTGCAGGGCGCTTGCGGAATCCATGTCCGGATCGGACAGGACGGCGAGAAGAACATTGTTACGGTCCACCACGCGTTTCACGCGTGAAGACACGAGAATGCCCCGGGAATAGCCCAAGAGGGCTAGGCGTTGCATGGACAGCGACGTGTGATACGTTGCCGGTGGCGTTCGAGCTCCAGCTCCGCCGCTCTCCTTTCTCCCGGCGTTCCCCTCCTTCGCGTGGGCCCCGGGTTCCTCCACACGCGCCGGTGGTTCTCTCTCCGGCATGCCCTCAAAGAGGTCTTTCATGTCTGTTCACGTCATCAGCGGATTGCTGGACGTGCGGGACAAATCCGCATTCCTCCGCGCCCACCACCTTCCTTCGAACGGCGACCTGCGGTTCAGCGCCGACCGGGCCGCCCGGCTCGGGCTCCGGCCCGGCGACCACGTCACCGCCCAGGTCGACCGGGGGACGATCGTCAAGGTCGAGGCCGTCAACGGCGAGAGCCACTGGCGGGACCGGCCGCGGTTCGCCGACCTGACGCCCGTCCATCCCGACGAGCGGCTCCGCCTGGAGACCGAGACGCTCAGCACCCGGGTCATCGACCTGTTCGCGCCGATCGGCAAGGGCCAGCGCGGGCTGATCGTCGCCCCGCCCAAGGCGGGCAAGACCATGGTCCTGCAGGCCCTGGCCACGGCCGTCTCCCGCAACCACCCCGAGGCGCACCTCATGGTCCTCCTGGTCGGGGAGCGGCCGGAGGAGGTCACCGAGATGCGCGCCGGCGTCCAGGGCGAGATCTTCGCCTCCACCTTCGACCATCCCGACCGCGACCACACCGCGATCGCCGAGCTGGCCGTCGAGCGCGCCAAGCGCCTGGTCGAGCAGGGTCGCGACGTCGTGCTCCTGCTCGACTCGCTGACCCGGCTGGCCCGCGCCTACAACACCACCGCGCCCGGCAACGGCAAGACGCTCAGCGGCGGCCTCGACGCCGCCGCGCTGTACCCGCCCAAGCGGTTCTTCGGCGCCGCGCGCAACGTGGCCGGCGGCGGCTCCCTCACCATCCTCGCCACCGCGCTCGTCGACACCGGCTCGCGGCTGGACACCAGCCTGTACGAGGAGTTCAAGGGCACCGGCAACATGGAGCTGCACCTGGTGCGCGACCTGGCCGAGCGCCGCGTGTTCCCGGCCGTGGACCTCGACGCCTCCGGCACCCGCCGGGAGGAGATCCTGCTGTCGGCCGGGGAGCGGCAGGTGGTCTGGCGCCTGCGCCGCTCGCTCACCGGCCTGGAGCGCCACCAGGGCACCGAGATGCTCGTCGGCAAGCTCCGCGAGACGCCGTCCAACGCCGAGTTCCTGGTCCGCGCCGCCGCCACGGTCTGATCACTTGACCGCGCCGCGCAGCACGCCCGAGATCACCCACCGCTGGGCGAACAGGTAGACCAGCAGCGCCGGGGCCAGCGCCATCAGATAGGACGCGAAGGCCGTCGTGTAGTCGGAGCTGAACTGGTTCTGGAACACGTACTGCACCAGCGGCAGCGTACGGGCGCTCGGGCTGGACAGCACGACCAGCGGCAGCAGGAAGTCGTTCCACGCCCACAGGAACGTGAGGATGCCGACCGTGGCGTTCATCGGCGCCAGCAGCGGGAAGATCACCCGCCAGAACACGGTCCAGGTGCCCGCCCCGTCCGTGCGGGCCGCCTCCTCCAGCGACCGGGGGATCGACTTGATGTAGCCCACGTACAGGAAGATGTTGAACGCGAGGCCGTACACCACGTACAGGAAGATCAGTCCGAGCTGGTTGTCCAGGCCCAGGGCCGAGGTCTGTTTGATGACCGGCAGCATGATGATCGGGAACGGCACGAACAGCGCCGAGACGAAGTAGAAGTAGAGCCCTCTGAACACCCTGCTGTGCAGGTTGCGGGCGATGGCGTAGGCCACGAGCGAGTTGGTCAGCAGGGTCAGCAGCACCGCGCCGACGGTGATCAGGGCGCTGTTCAGCGCGGCCTGCGGATAGTTCGTCAGCCGCCACGCCTCGGCGAAGTTGCCCCACTGGGGGTCGTCCGGCAGGTCGAAGCCGGCCCCGGCGAGCTCGGCCGGCTGTTTCAGCGCGGTGACCACCGTGAAGTACAGCGGCACCAGGACCGTCAGCGAGCAGGCCGCCAGGAGGGCGGTCAGCCACCAGTTCACACCTTTGCGACGTACCATCAGGCACTCATCTCCCGGCGTTGCAGGACCCGTAGCTGGAAGACGGAGACCGCGACGATGACGAGGAAGTAGACGACGGCGTTGGCGGTCTGGTAGGCGTACTCGCCGCCCTCCAGGCCGCCCTGGTAGATCAGCAGGGAGACCGAGGTGGTCGCGGTGCCGGGACCGCCGTTGGTCAGGGCCACGATGTGGTCGAAGACCTGCAGGAAGTTCTTCAGTGACAGCACCATGTTGATCGTGAAGAACGGCGCGATCAGCGGGAACACGATGGACCTGAACTGCCGCCAGGCCCCCGCGCCGTCCACCGTCGCGGCCTCGCGGACGTCGCCGGGGATGGTCTGCAGGCCCGCCAGATAGATGATGACGTTGAACGCGACCGCCTGCCAGACGGCCACGACCACGATCCCCAGCCAGGCCAGGTCGGGGTTGACCAGGATGTTGGAGCTCAGCGCGGTGATGCCGAGCGCCTGCGCGACGGCCGGCAGCGCGTTGGCGAACAGGTAGTTGAAGATGTAGCCGACGATGAGGATCGCCAGCACGTTCGGGATGAAGAACACGCCGCGCAGCGTGGTGCGTAACCTGATGCGCGCGTTCAGCCCGAGCGCGATGGCCAGCGCGATCGCGTTAGTGAGGACCGTGGCCACGATCGCGAACTGGAACGTGAACACGTAGGCGTCGAGCACCCGGTCGTCCCTGAGGAGGTTGAGGTAGTTCCTCAGCCCCACGAACGCGTGGGCGCCGTACCCGGGCGAGTCGGTGAGGCTGTAGTAGAAGCCCTGCAGCACCGGCAGCGTGTGGAAGACCGCGAACAGCACGAGCGCGGGGATGACCATCCAATAGAAGGCCCTGGCGGTTCTCGTCATGGGGGGAGTCCTCTGTCACGATCGCCGGGCGGCGACCTTGTCCCACTCGGCGTCCAGCGTCCGCAGGAACGCGTCCTGGTCGCCGTCGATCACGTACTGCTGCAGGTGCTGCTCCAGCTGGATGGTCAGCGGGATGCGGTGGTCGGCGTAGCCGGTCAGCAGGCCCCGCTCGAAGTACGGCATGACGCCCGCGAGCGCCGGGTCCGTGGAGGTGCCGCCTTCGGTCGGCGGCACCGCGAGCTGCTCCTCGGCGTAGGCCTCCATCACTTCTGGACGCATCAGGTAGGAGATGAAGGCCATCGACTCCTCCGGGTGCTCCGGCTCGCGGCCCATGGTCAGCGCCACGTCCACGCCCGACACCAGCCGGGTCGCCTCCGGGTCGTCCGTGGCGGGCAGCGCGAACGTGCCGAGCTCGAAGTCCGGCTCGAACTGCTTGATCGCCGGGAGCGCGAAGCTGCCCTGCAGGTACATGGCCGCCTTGCCCTGGGCGAAGGCCTGGTTGCCGTCGTCGTAGCCGCGCGAGAGCCGGTCCCGCTGCCCGTACCGGAACAGCTCGCCGAGCTTGGACACCACGGGCGGGTACGCCTGCGCGAAGGTGACGCGGCCGGCCTCGCGCCGGTCGAAGAAGTCCGGGGGCGGCAGGTTCGCGGCGAGGGCGTTGAACGCGGGCAGCGTGGTCCAGGCGTCGGCCGGCGTCAGGTAGAACGGGTCCACCCCGGCCGAGCGAAACGTTTCGGCCGCGGCGCGCAGCTCCGTCCAGGTCCGGGGCGGCTCGACGCCGTGCTGCCGGAACAGGTCCTTGTTGTAGATGACCCCGCTCGTGTTGGAGGCGAACGGCAGCCCGTTGACCTCGCCTTCCCGGTGGACGCCGAGGTCGTCGAGTATGCGCTGGATCGGCGGGCTGACGCCGCGGGCGGCCGGGGCGCCGGAGAAGTCGTGGAAGACGCCGGCCGAGGCCAGCTCGCCGAAGACGCCATTGCCGTTTAGCGCGATGACGTCCGGGATGTCGTTCTTCACCAGGCGGGTCCTGATGGCGTTCTCGGCGGTCGGCATGTGGTTCTGGGTCACGTCGATGTGCGGGTGGCCGCGCTCGAACTCCTCGATGATGCGGTCGAAGGTCTCGATCGCCTCGGGCTTGAACTGGAAGAACTCCAGCTCCACCCGCCCGTCCCCGGCCTGGGCGCCGCAGCCGCCGGCCAGCAGGACCACCGAGAGGGCGAGAGCGGTGGGCTTCACGACATGCCTCCTATGGGGGGATGCGGTTCCCTGCCCCGCCGGATGCCCTTCATGTCAGGACGGCAGGACATGCCAGGACGGCAGGACATGCCAGGACGGCAGGACATGTCAGGAGGGCAGGGGGCGCGGGACAATGGGCCGCATGCTGGCCGACATCGTCGAACACCTCGCCTGCCCCGTCTGCGAGGAGCCGCTGCGGCTCGACCCCGGCGCGCTGCGCTGCCCGCGCGGCCACTCCTTCGACGTGGCCAGGCAGGGGTACGTGAGCCTGCTCGTCGGCTCACGCCCGCCCGGCACCGCCGACAGCGCGGAGATGGTCGCCGCGCGTGCCGCCTTCCTGGCCGCCGGTCACTACGCGCCGCTGGAGCGGGCGCTGGCGGAGGCGGTTCTGGCCGGTCGGGTCGAATCGTTTTCACGGGCGGCTGACGACGGCGGTGAGAAAGCGTACGGTGGTGCTGTTCGCAGGACCGCGCCGGTCATCGTGGACGCCGGCGCCGGGACCGGTCACTACTCGGCGGCCGTGCTCGACGCGGCCGGACGCGGGGTCGTGATGGCGTTCGACGTGTCCAAGCACGCCGTGCGGCGGGCCGCGCGGGCTCACCCCGGGGTTGGGGCGTTCGTGGCCGACGTGTGGCGGCGCCTGCCGATCAGGGACGGGATCGCCGACGTGGTCATGAACGTGTTCGCACCGAGGAACGGGCCCGAGTTCCGGCGGATCCTGCGGCCCGGCGGGCGCGTCGTCGTGGTGACCCCGGCGCCGGGCCACCTGAGCCCGCTGGTGGAGGAGCTCGGGCTGCTGTCCGTCGACGCCGACAAGGACCGGCGGGTGGCGCGCAGCCTGGAGGGCTTCACCGAGGTGGAGCGGCGGGTGGTGAGGTTCGGGATGGCGCTCGGGCCTGACGAGGCGCGGGCCGTGGTGGCGATGGGGCCGAGCGCGTGGCACGTGGAAGAGGAGGGGCTGACCGCGGGGATATCGAGGGTTTTCGCCCCCTCTATCGCGAAAAAGCAGGAAAAGGTTGCAACGAGGGCGGAGTTTCATCTTTCTACCTTCGAAGTGACACCTGACGCAAGATAGCCGCCTTGACTGACATCTGAGGCTGGTGTGGCTCTTGGGGCGTTTCGCACCAAATTCCCCCACATTTCCGAGGTATTTCTACGACTCAGGCGTAATACTGGACGGCAACCCGGCTGCCGAGGAGGACGGCCAGGGCGCCCGCGGGAGGGGAGTGCGGCGGATGAAGGCGGAGGAACGCTGGCAGGCCAGGTTCCGCGCGTCGCGCATGTCGCTGCCCTCGTACGCGTCCCTGACCCCGCACCGCTCGATCTACCGCTCCAACGCCAGCGGCACGTGGGAGGTCTACGCCTGGGACCGTGCGAGCGGCGCCGTCCGCCAGGTCACCGACCGGCCCGCCGGCACGGCCCACGCCGCGATCGACCCCACCGGCCGGTGGATCTACTGGTTCGCCGACACCGACGGCGACGAGCTCGGCAGGTGGATGCGCCAGCCGTTCTCCGGCGGCCCCGACGAGCCGGTCGCCCCCGGCATCCCCGCCGGGCAGACGCCCGGGATCGCGCTCTCCTCCACCGGCCCGGTCGCGATCAGCCTCGCGGCCGACGGCGCCTTCCGCGTCTGCCTCGTGCGCGAGGGCGGGGCCGCGGAGCTGCTGTACGAGCACGGCGAGGCCGCCTGGGTGGCCGGCATGTCGATGGACGGCGAGCTGATCGCGATCAACCACGGCGAGTACGGCGACGTCCGCCACCCCGCGCTGCGCGTCGTGCGCCCGTCGGGCGAGGTGGTCGACGAGCTGTACGACGGTCCCGGCAAGGGCGTGGCCGGCCTAGGCTTCGCCCCGGTGCCCGGCGACTCCCGCCTGCTCGCCCTGCACGAGCGCCGCCGCCGCCGCGAGCCGCTGGTCTGGGACCCGGTGTCGGGCGCGCGCCGGGAGATCTGGCTCAAGGACGAGGGCGAGATGACGGCCGAGTGGTACCACGACGGCCGCGGCCTGCTGATCCTGCGCGGCCACCGGGCCCGCAGCCACCTCCACCGCTACGACCTGGCGGGTGGCGGGCTGACGCCCATCGAGACCCCGCACGGCGTCATCGAGGAGGCGCGCCCGCGCCCCGGCGGCCACGTGGAGTACTCCTGGTCGAGCGCGTCCCGCCCGCCCGTCATCCGCTCGACCAGCGGCCAGGTCGTGCTCAACGCCGCCGGCCCGGCCGCCCCGCCGAGCGTGCCCGTGGAGGACCTCGACGTCGAGGGCCCCGGCGGGCGCATCCACACGCTGATCTCCCGCCCGGAGAACGGCACCGCCCCGTTCCCCGCGGTGTTCCTCCTGCACAACGGCCCGGCGAGCCATGACCGCGACTCGTTCTCCCCTGAGGTGGCGGCCTGGGTGGACGCCGGCTTCGCGGTCGTCCGGGTCAACTACCGCGGCTCGACCGGCTACGGCTCGGCCTGGCGCGACGCGCTGCACGGCGACGTCGGCCAGATCGAGCTGGCCGACGTGACCGCGGTGCGGGCCGCCGTGGTCGACGCCGGCATCGCCGACCCCGACCGGCTCGTGCTGGCGGGCACCGCGTGGGGCGGTTATCTCACGCTGCTCGGTCTCGGCACCCAGCCCGGCCAATGGGCCGCCGGCATCGCCGCCGTCCCCATCGCCTGCCACCGCATCTCGTACGAGGACGAGGCCGAGAGCATGCGCGCCTACCACCGCGCGCTGCTCGGCGGCTCCCCCGAGGAGCAGCCGGAGCGCTACGCGACCAGCTCCCCCATCACCTACGTCGACCAGGTGAAGAGCCCGGTGCTGATCATGGTGGGCGAGAACGACACCCGCTGCCCGCCCCGTCAGATCCAGAAGTACGTGGCCCAGCTCGAACAGCACGGCTGCCAGCACGAGGTCTACACCTACGACGCCGTACGGGGGAACCTCGTGGTCGCCGAGCGGATCGCGCAGACCGCCCTGCAGCTGGACTTCGCCCGCAAGCACGTGGGCCGGCGCTAGCGGGCGCGCAGCACCAGGATCGCCAGGTCGTCGGCGCTGGGCTCGGTGGCGAAGTCGGCCGCGTTCCTGCGGATGCGCTCCGCCACGGCTCTGGCCGACAGGCCCGCGCACTCGGCGAGCATCTTGGCCAGCCCGCCCTCGTCGTCGAGCAGCCGCCCGCCCGAGCGACGCTCGGTGACGCCGTCGGTGACCGCGAGCAGCACGTCGCCGGGCTCCAGGTGGACGGTGTCGGCCTCGAAGAGCACCTCGGGGAAGACGCCCAGGAGCGACTGCGGGCTGGTGACCGGCTCGACGACGCCGCTCGGCTTGAGGCGCAGCGCCTCGGGGTGGCCGGCCGAGACCAGGCGCACCTCCAGGCCGTTGTCGACCGGGGTGATGTCGCCGTGCAGCAGGGTCAGGAACCGGGCCCGCTCCCCCTCTTCGAGGATGGCCTGGTTGAGCCGGCCGAGCACGGCCGCGACCCCGTAGCCCTCGCGGGCGAGCAGGCGGAGGGTGTGCCGGGCCAGGCCGGTGACCGCGGCGGCCTCCGGCCCGGTGCCGCAGACGTCGCCGATCGCGAAGCGCCACGAGTCGTCGCCGGCCTTGAACAGGTCGTAGAAGTCGCCGCCCACCTCGTTGGCCTCACCGGCGGGCTCGTAGACCACGCCGTAGTCGAGGCCGGGCACCTCCGGCTCGTTGGGCGGCAGGAGGCTGCGCTGCAGGGCGCGGTTGGCGGCGGCCTGCTGGGCGTAGACGCGGGCGTTGTCGGCGGCCAGGGCCGCGCGCCTGCCGATGTCCTCGGCGAGCTGGATGGCCTCGTCGGGGAACCGGTCGGGCCGGCCCAGGCACATCACGCCCAGACCGCGGCCGCGGGCCGTGAGCGGGACCGCGAGCACCTCGTTGTCGCCCAGGTGGAAGGTGGAGCTCATCCGGGTGCCGACGGAGGCGACGTCCATGTCGGCGAGCTGTTCGCGCAGGCCGTCGATCCTGGCCTCGTCGGCGTGCCACAGGTAGACCAGGCGCAGCGGCGAGGAGGCGGTGTCGGCCATGTAGACGGCGCACCAGTGGCTCAGCCGCGGCACCACGATCTGGGCGATGATGGCGGGGACCATGTCGGGGTCGAGGGTGCCCGCGAGCAGGTCGCTGGCGTCGGCCAGGAACCCCAGCCAGTGAGGCCCGCGCCCGCTCTGCTTCCACTCGACGGCTCCCGCGCGGTCCTGGGAGCCGGGTAGCGTGAGTCTGGCCCAATGGACCCGGGAGTCGCCTGAGAAGGTGATCCCCCACTCGTCGACCTGCACGGAAGGAGCTTTCTGATCACCCTGTGAGATGTGCCGCTGCTTCACCTCGACCTGAACAGAACTACCCAAGTGACGCCAAAGCATTTCAAATGGCTCGTCTATTACCTGTCCCGCGAGATCTACCGCGACCTGCTCGGCGACATGGAGCATGCCGCCGGTGGCCCACGCGGTCATCACCTCACGCGTGAACCTCATGGCGTCGGTCACAGCCGACTCGCCCGCCGCGAACGTCGCAGCTAGCACGGCTTGGGGAGAAGGACTCATCCCCTCGTGCCTACCACACTTCCCGGTGACTTGGGGTAAATCCAAGGACGGGACTAAGAGCTACTCATCGTGACAGACTTGAATCACTCGCCGAAGTCACCGGTGAGTGAAGGAGGCCCCATGACCACGGCCAAGGCCGCGCCAAGTCCCGAGGAGAGGACATACACGGAGTCGGATCTCGTCCCCATTCTGGAGACCTTGTTCTCATGGCGTGACGGTGACTTCCGGCGTCGCGTACCGTACGCGCCCCCTGGGATCCTCAGCGAGGTGCGGTTGCTGCTCAACGAGGTGGCCGACCGCCGCGAACACCTCGCCAACGAGCTGACCAGGGTGCGCAGGGAAGTGGTCAAGGAGGGCCGGTTCGGCGAGCGGCTGACGCCCGGGCCCGGGGTGGGGGCCTGGGCGGAGAGCGTGGAGTCGGTCAACATGCTGATCGACGCGCTGGTGAGCCCGGTGAGCGGCGCGGCCGACGTGATCGACGCGGTGGCCAAGGGTGACCTGTCCCGGCGGATCGACCTCGACCGGTCGGCCCGCGGCGAGGTGCGCCGCCTGGGCAAGGCGATCAACGGCATGGTCGACCAGCTCGCGCTGTTCAACTCCGAGGTGACCCGGGTGGCCAGGGAGGCCGGCACCGAGGGCCGGCTGGGCGGCAGCGCCAACCTGCGCGGCATGTCCGGGAGCTGGCGCGACCTCACCGAGGCGGTCAACACCATGTCGTCCCGCGTGGCGGCGCAGGTGCGCGACATCGCGGTGGTGACGACCGCGGTGGCCAAGGGCGACCTGAGCCGCAAGGTGACGGTCGACGCGGTGGGCGAGATGTTCGAGCTGAAGAACACCGTCAACACGATGGTCGACCAGCTCTCCGGGTTCGCCGAGGAGGTCACCCGCGTCGCCCGCGAGGTCGGCACCGAGGGCCAGCTCGGCGGCCAGGCCCAGGTGACGGGTGTGTCGGGCGTCTGGAAGGACCTCACCGACAACGTCAACTTCATGGCCAACAACCTGACCTCGCAGGTGCGCAGCATCGCCACCGTCGCGACCGCGGTGGCCCAGGGCAACCTGTCCAAGAAGATCACCGTCGACGCGCAGGGTGAGATCCTCCAGCTCAAGGACACCCTCAACACGATGGTCGACCAGCTCTCGTCCTTCGCCGACGAGGTCACCCGTGTCGCCCGCGAGGTCGGCACCGAAGGCAAGCTCGGCGGCCGGGCCGAGGTCAAGGGCGTGTCGGGCGTCTGGAAGGACCTCACCGACAACGTCAACTCCATGGCGCGCAACCTGACGTACCAGGTCCGCAACATCGCCCAGGTGACCACCGCGGTCGCCAACGGCGACCTCACCCGCAAGATCGACGTCGACGCGCAGGGCGAGATCCTGGAGCTCAAGTCGACCATGAACACCATGGTCGACCAGCTCTCCTCGTTCGCCTCCGAGGTCACCCGCGTCGCCCGCGAGGTCGGCACGGAGGGCCAGCTCGGCGGTCAGGCCCAGGTACGCGGCGTGTCCGGGGTCTGGAAGGACCTCACCGACAACGTCAACTCGATGGCCAACAACCTCACCTCGCAGGTGCGGCAGATCGCCGCCGTCTCCTCCGCGGTGGCCCAGGGCAACCTCTCCAAGAAGATCACCGTCGACGCGCAGGGCGAGATCCTCCAGCTCAAGGACACCCTCAACACGATGGTCGACCAGCTCTCGTCCTTCGCCGACGAGGTCACCCGCGTCGCCCGCGAGGTCGGCACCCAGGGGCAGCTCGGCGGCCAGGCCCGCGTGCAGGGCGTGTCGGGCGTCTGGAGAGACCTCACCGACAACGTCAACTTCATGGCCAACAACCTGACGTACCAGGTCCGCAACATCGCCGAGGTGACCACCGCGGTCGCCAACGGCGACCTCACCCTCAAGATCGACGTCGACGCGCAGGGCGAGATCCTGGCGCTGAAGACCACCATCAACCGGATGGTCGACCAGCTCTCCTCGTTCGCCTCCGAGGTCACCCGCGTCGCCCGCGAGGTCGGCTCCGAAGGGCGGCTCGGCGGGCAGGCCCGGGTCGAGGGCGTCGAGGGCACCTGGAAGCGGCTCACCGAGAGCGTCAACGAGCTGGCCGGCAACCTGACCACCCAGGTGCGCGCCATCGCCACCGTGACCAGCGGCGTGGCCCGCGGCGACCTGACCCGCTCGATCGCCGTCGAGGCGCAGGGCGAGCTGGCCGAGCTGAAGGACAACATCAACTCGATGGTGGCCAACCTCCGCGAGACCACCCAGGCCAACCAGGAGCAGGACTGGCTCAAGTCCAACCTGGCCCGCATCTCCCGGCTCATGCAGGGCCACCGCGACCTGTTCGAGGTGGCCAAGCTGACGATGAGCGAGCTGACGCCGCTCGTGTCGGCGCGGTACGGCGCCTTCTACGCGGTCGACCCCGAGAGCGAGCGCGAGCTGCTGCTGATCGGCGGCTACGGCGTCCGGCCCGACCGGGGGCCGCGGGCGCGGTTCGCGTTCGGCGAGGGCATCGTCGGCCAGGCCGCGGCCGAGGGCCGGCACATCGTCCTGGACGACGTGCCGCCGAAGTTCATCACCATCGACAGCGGCCTCAGCCAGTCGACCCCCGCGCAGATCGTGGTGCTGCCGATCCTGTTCGAGAACCGCGTCCTCGGCGTGCTCGAACTGGCCTCCTTCAGCCCGTTCGGCGAGGTCCACCTCGACTTCCTGACGCAGCTCGTGGAGAACATCGGCGTCACCATGAACACGATCATCGCCAACTCCCGCACCGAGGACCTGCTGACCGAGTCCCAGCGCCTCACCCGCGAGCTGCAGGAGCGCTCCGACGAGCTGCAGCGCCAGCAGGAGGAGCTGCGCCGGTCCAACGCCGAGCTGGAGGACAAGGCGGCGCTGCTGGCCAAGCAGAACCGCGCGATCGAGATCCAGAACTTCCAGATCGAGCAGGCCCGCCGCACCCTGGAGGAGCGGGCCGAGCAGCTCGCCGTGTCGTCGCGCTACAAGAACGAGTTCCTCGCCAACATGTCCCACGAGCTGCGCACCCCGCTCAACAGCCTGCTCGTGCTGGCCAAGCTGCTCACCGAGAACGCCGAGGGCAACCTGACCGCCCAGCAGGTCGAGTTCGCCCGCACCATCCACGGCGCCGGCTCGGCGCTCCTCCAGCTCATCAACGACATGCTCGACCTGTCCAAGGTCGAGGCCGGCCGGATGGACATCCACCCGACGCAGGTGTCGCTGCCCAAGATCATCGACCTGCTGGAGGCGGCGTTCGCGCCGCTGGCCGCCGACAAGGGGCTCGCGTTCGCCGTCGAGATCGACCCGGACGTGCCGCAGGAGCTCCGCGCCGACGAGCAGCGCCTCCAGCAGGTGCTGCGCAACCTGCTGTCCAACGCGGTCAAGTTCACCCCCAAGGGCGAGGTGAAGCTGCGCGTCGTCCCGGCGTCGCCGGACGTCGACTTCGACGACGACTCGCTGCACATCACCCACGACCTGCTCGCCTTCCAGGTCATCGACACCGGCATCGGCATCGCGCCCGACAAGCGCGAGGTCATCTTCGAGGCGTTCCGCCAGGCCGACGGCACCACCAGCCGCAAATACGGCGGCACCGGCCTGGGCCTGTCCATCTGCCGGTCGATCGCCCGCCTGCTCGGCGGCGAGATCCACGTCGAGAGCGAGCTCGGCCAGGGCAGCACGTTCACCCTCTACCTGCCGGCCACCTACACCGGCCCGCTGCCCGTCAGCGCGGCGGAGGGCGCCCGCAACAGCGGCCAGCAGGTCGTCACCGCCTCGATCGAGGAGCCGGCCACCATCCCCGAGCCGCCCGGCCTGCCGCTCGACATGCCGCTGCCCGAACTGGTCGAGGCCCCCGTCGAGACCAGCCAGTGGCAGGGCGACGACCCGCTCAGCGACGCCAAGATCCTGATCGTCGACGACGACATCCGCAACGTCTTCGCGCTGACGAGCGTGCTGGAACGGCACGGCGCCACGGTCGTCTACGCTGAGAACGGCCGCGAGGGGATCGAACAACTCGAACGGAACGAGGACGTCGCGCTCGTGCTGATGGACATCATGATGCCGGAGATGGACGGCTGGGCGACGACCTCCGCGATCCGGCGCATGCCGCAGTTCGCCGACCTGCCGATCATCGCGCTCACGGCCAAGGTGATGCGCGGCGACCGGGAGAAGAGCATCGCCTCCGGCGCCTCCGACTACGTGCCCAAGCCCGTCGACGTCGACCGCCTGCTCGAACGGCTGCGCGGGTGGCTCAGCCGGGGCCGCACCTCCGACTCGCCCGCGGAAGGTTCATGACCATGCCTGACAGGGCCAAGATCCTCCTGGTCGACGACCGCGAGGAGAACCTCATCGCGCTGGAGGCGATCCTCAGCTCCCTCGACCTGGTGCCCGTCCGCGCCAGGTCGGGCGAGGAGGCGCTGAAGGCGCTGCTCAACACCGAGTTCGCGCTGATCCTGCTGGACGTGCGGATGCCCGGCATGGACGGCTTCGAGACGGCCGCCCACATCAAGCGCCGCGAGCGGACCAGGAACATCCCGATCATCTTCCTGACGGTGGCCGACAGCGCCCCCGACTACGCCTTCCGCGGCTACGCCGCGGGCGCGGTCGACTACCTGACCAAGCCGTTCGACCCGTGGGTGCTGCGGGCCAAGGTGTCGGTGTTCGCCGAGCTCTACAACATGAACAAACGCCTGGCCGAGCAGGCGGCGATGCTGCGCGAGCGCCTCGGCCACGAGCTCCCGGCGGGCGTGGGCGACCAGGGAGCGGTCCTGCCCGAGCTGTCCCGCCGCCTGACGGCGGTCGAGGAGGAGCTGGCCCGCGTACGGGAGCTCGCCGGCAAGTCCAAGGACCAGAGCCTGTCGGTTCCTCTCACGGACCTGGCGGACCGCGTCACCCAGCTCCGCGCCGGCTTCGACGCCCTTTCCTGAGGCATCGGGCCTGATGCGTCGTGTGCGCGGGCAGGTCAGCTGCGGGCGCGCTCCAGGGCGTCCCAGAAGCCCCTGCGCAGGGCGTGACGCACCTCGTCGTGCAGCAGGAAGTCGATGGGCAGCGACGAACCCTGCAGCAGCCTGGCCTCCAGGTCGGACGGCATCCGGGGCTTGCGCGCCAGCACCGCCTCCAGCCAGAGGGCGGGGGCGTCACGGGCCACGGACTCGCCGAAGTCGTGCCCCTCGCGGTGGGCGGCCTTGACCGCGTCGGCCAGCGTCGTGGCGCCCGAGGAGGGCGAGGTCGCGGCCGGCTGCGGCGCCACCGGCGCGGGCTGCGGACCCGTGTAGGGGCCCAGCTGCTGGTAGCCGCCCGCACTCGACGGGGAGGAGAACTGCCCGGTGGTCGGCGACTGCTGCGGCATCGGCGCGGCCGGCTGCTGCTGCGCGGGCGGGTCGGCGGGGAAGGTGTAGGTGGGCAGCACCGGCGGCTGCGACTGGGCGCGGCTGTGCGCCGACGACTGACCGGCGCCGGAGGAACGCGACGGCGCGGCATGGCTGCCCGTGGCATGACTGCCGGTGCCGTGACTGCCGGTGCCGTGACTGCCGGTCGCATGGCTGCCGGTGCCCTGACTACCGGTCGCATGGCTGCCGGTGCCCTGACCACCGGTCGCATGACTCCCGGTGCCGTGACTGCCTGTGGCGTGACTGTCGGTCGCGTGGCTACCCGTGACATGGCCGCCCGTGGCATGACTGCCTGCGGTGTGGCCGCCCGTGGCGTAGCTGCTCGTGACGTGACCGCCGGTCGCGTGACTACCCGTGGCGTGGCTGCTCGTGACGTGACCGCCGGTCGCGTGACTACCCGTGGCGCTGCTCGTGGCGTGACTGCCAGTGGAGTGGGTGCCAGTGGAGTGACCACCCGTGGTGGGGGTGCCCGTGGCGGCCGACTGCAGGGAGCCGGTCATCCCGGACAGCGTGCCGGTCGCCGACGCCGAGTGCAGCGACGAGGACCCCGGGGGCAGCGCGTGCGCGCCGTGGCCGTTGCTGATCGCCTGGTGGCCGTTGACGGCCTCGGACGCCCCGGTCACCAGCGACACGTACGGCCGCAGATGGGCGGCGCCCAGCTCGATGAGGTCGTCGCACTCCTGGCGCAGGGTGCGGGAGGCGGCCCAGCCCCCGTCGGCGGCGATGTGCACCACGGTCAACCGGACGCCGAGGTCCTGCGCGTCGCAGACGACCTGGGTCAGGTCCTCGTCGCCGCTCACCACGACCGCGTCGCAGACGGCGCTGTTGCGGGCCAACGTCATCAGGTCGCGGTGGACCTGCGCGTCGACGCCCTCACGACGGCCCGGACGGATGCGGGACAGGCGGAGCTTGAGGCCGGGGATGTCGGCCAGCAGGTCGTGCTCGGAGGTGCGGCGGCCTTCGATCGTGGCCTCGTACCAGTAGCAGCGCAGCAGCGGCAGGCCGGTGCGCTCGCGGGACAGGCTTGACAGCAGTTGCAGGAGGCCGGGATAGTCCCACGACACCGACTCCCGATGGCGGGTGCCATGCACGGCCATCGCGCCGTCTGCCAGCAGATAGCCGGCGTCGACGAACAGCGCGCAGCGATCCACTGACACCGCCCCTTTCGTGGTGGTCCGACGTGCTGGCTCTGCACCATCAGAGCCGGACTCGGCGGCCCTGTCCCAGGGTAATGAAAGCGGGTGATCGCTCGGGGGTTAATCCTGACGATTCGCCCCCCGACCGGCGTCAAGCCAGATCCGTCAGGCGAACCGTACCAGTTTGTCACGTTCATCGTCACGAGCGCGTACGCACGCAGACGGCCGTGACCCCGAACAGCGCCACGTCCCCGCCTCCCGTGATCGTCAGCCTGGGACGGGCACGCAAAGGGGCGCTGAACGTGTCCACGTCGACGCCGGACGTCAGACCGGACGCGCCGTTGGCCGAACCGTCGAAGACGTTGCCCGCGTCGCGCCCGCCCCCCTGCGGCGCCAGCGGGCCGGAGCCGAGCGATACCCGGTCACCCCTCAGACCGCCGTCCCCCGCCCAGGCGACCAGCTGCACCCGGGCGGGCGCACCGGCGGGTTCGAGCCCGTCGAGCGGCACCCGCAGGGCCGGCGCGCCGCCGCCGACGACCTGCACGGCGTCGAGGACCACCGCGTTCCCGTACGGGGCCGCCGGGTCGGTGGTGACGACCACGAGGCTCCAGCCCGCGTGGCCCCGGCCACCCAGCGGCGGGTCGGCGGCCCACCACGTCCCGCTCTTGGCCGCGCCCGCCACCAGTCCGGTCACGTCGGCGAACGCCTGGTAGGCGGGGCCATGAGGCAGGTTCCGCCAGGTGACCCGGCTGGGCCGCACGGTCACGTGGCGGCCTCTGCCGGGCGGTTTCAGCCTGATCGGTCCGGCTCGTTCGGCGGTGGCCGACCAGTAGAGGCCCGCCCACAGCACGCTCCCGCCCTCGGGCAGGGAGAGCCGGGCGGCGCTGGAGGCGTCGGTCCTCGGTGACCGGTCGGCGTCGAGCGGCCGCGTCGGCGACCGTCCGCCGTCGCGCCGCTTCGGCTCCGTGCAGCCTCGACGCCAGAGGGGGCAGGTCAGCAGGGCGTTCCCGACCGCTCTGACCGTCACCTTCCCGTCAGCGGCGAACCTCGCCGGAGCGCCGGACTCCCGCACGCCCGCCGAGGCCCGCCCACTCAGCCGCAGCGCCCCCGCCTCGACCCGCAGCCTCGGCCCCGCCCCGACCGGCGCGTCCCGCGCGACCCGCACCCGCAGGAAGG
>NZ_JAPNNL010000250.1 GCF_027620315.1 Nonomuraea corallina
TGACCGCCTCGGCGGGCAGGGCGTTGGCCGCCACCACGCCGCGGTACCAGTGGGCGCTGTCCTTCCAGGTGCGCTCCATGGTGTCGCGGTCCACGCGGATGATGCCGAAGCGCTTGGCGTACCCGTGGGCCCACTCGAAGTTGTCCATCAGCGACCAGAGGAAGTAGCCGCGCACGTCCGCGCCGCCCTCGATCGCCTCGGCCACCGCGGTCAGATGGCGGCGCAGGTAGTCGATCCGGTCGTCGTCGCGGACCCGGCCGTCGGCGGAGACCTCGTCGGGGAAGGCCGCCCCGTTCTCGGTGATCATGAGGGGCAGCGACGGGTAGTCGCGGCGCAGCCGCAGCAGCAGCTCCGTCAGACCGGTCTCGTCGATGTTCCAGCCCATCTCGGTGTACGGCCCCGGCTGCCGGACGAACTCGACCTCCTCGCAGTTGATCCACGGCGAGGCGGCGCCGTCCGCGTGCCCGTCGGCCGTGTCGCGGGGGCTGCTCCCGTCCCACTGCCGCACCAGGACCGGGTTGTAGTAGTTGACGCCCAGCAGGTCGATCGGCGCGGCGGCCGTCGCCTCGTCGCCGTCCAGGACGAACGACCAGTCGGTGACCGAGGCGGTGTCGTCGAGGAGGTCGCGCGGGTAGGCGCCGTCCAGCATCGGGCCGAGGAAGGCCCGGTTGGCCAGCGCGTCCACCCGCCGGACCGCGTCGGCGTCCCGCTCGGAGACGCCGCGCGCGTGGTGCAGGTTGAGGGTGACCGACACCTCGGCCGCCGGGTCGATCACCTCGCGCAGCGCGCGGGCGGCCAGCCCGTGGCCGAGGTTCAGGTGGTGCACCGCGGCCAGCGCCGCCGCCGGGTCGGTGCGGCCGGGGGCGTGCACGCCGGAGCCGTAGCCGAGGTAGGCCGAGCACCACGGCTCGTTGAGCGTGATCCAGGTCCGCACGCCGTCGCCGAGCGCCTCGCCCATCCGCCGCGCGTACTCGCCGAACCGGAACGCCGTGTCGCGGTGCGGCCAGCCGCCCGCGTCCTCCAGCTCCTGCGGCAGGTCCCAGTGGTACAGGGTGGCCACCGGGGCGATGTCCCTGGCCCGCAGGCCGTCGACCAGCCGCCGGTAGAAGTCCAGCCCCGCCTGGTTGATCCGGTCGCCGCCGCCGGGCAGCACGCGCGGCCAGGAGATGGAGAACCGGTAGGCGCCGACGCCCAGCCCGGCCAGGAGGTCCAGGTCCTCCTCCAGCCGGTGGTAGTGGTCGCAGGCCAGGTCGCCGGTGTCGCCTCCGGTCACCAGGCCGGGCGTGTGGGAGAAGGTGTCCCAGATCGACGGCCCGCGGCCGTCCTCGTTCCAGGCGCCCTCGACCTGGTAGGCGGCCGTGGCCGTGCCCCATAGGAAGTTCTCGGGGAAGGTCGGCATGGGGGGTCACTCCTTGAGGGTTCGGTCTCGCTTCATGCTTCGGTCTGCGGGGCCCCTCGCGAGGCCGTCGTGCGCGGCGGCGCCGAGCTGTCGCCGATCACCAGCCGGCACGGCACCAGGCGGTGCGCCGGCGGCGAGCCGGGGGACTCCAGCCGGTCGATGAGCATGCGCGCGCCCAGCCTGCCCAGCTCGGCCCCGGGCGGCTCCAGCGTGGTCAGCCGGGGGCGGAACATCTCCGCGACCCGGGCGGAGGCGCTGGCCAGCACGAGCGACAGGTCGCCGGGGACGCTCCAGCCGCGCTCCTCGACCGCCTGGAGCACGCCCACCGCGGCCCGGTCGCTCATCACCGCGACGGCCGTCACCTCGGGGTGCTCGGCCATCAGCCGGTCGAAGGCCCGCCGTCCCTCGTCCGCCGTGTCGGCGCGCACGTCTCCCGCGTACCCCAGGCCGGCCTCGCGCGCGGCGGCCGCGAACTCCGCCCCGGCCCGGACCGACGGCCCGTACTCGGGGGAGTAGGCGCTGGTGGAGTGGTTGAAGAAGGCGATGGCCCGGTGGCCGAGCCCGGCCAGGTGCGCGACGGCCTCTCTGGCGGTGCGGGCGAAGTCGATGTCGGCGTGGTCGACGGCTCCGGGGTCCCGGGTACGGCCGATCATCGCGAACGGCACCCCGGACTCCAGCAGGAAGTCGGTCCGCTCGTCGGTCAGCCGCACCTCCATCAGCAGTACGCCCTCCACCAGGCCCATCCCGGTGAGGTAGCGCAGTTCCTCGACCGGGTCGGCGCTCTCCGGCGAGAGCAGCATGTGGTAGCCCAGCTCGGCGGCGGCCTCGGCGGCGGCGGTCGCGAACTGCATCTCGGTCAGCCCGAACCCGCTGCCGGGCGGCGGGAACAGCAGGGCGAGGATCCGGGTCCGCTTGCTCACCAGGCCGCGGGCCAGCAGGTTGGGGCGGTAGCCCAGTTCGGCCGCCGCCTGTTCGATGCGGCGCTTGGTCTCGGCCTTGACCGGGCGGGTGCCGTTCAGCGCGGCGGAGACCGTGCTGACGGCCACCTGGGCCCGCTCGGCCACGTCGCGCAGCGAGGTCATGCCCCTCCGGTTCCTGGGTGAACGCCGTTCGAAACGTTTCGCACAGAACGTATGAGGCAATTTGTGAGGATGTCAACGCTGTGACCGGATGGCGAACCCTCAGGGCTCGATGAGGCCCGCCCTGATCGCGTACCGGGTGAGCTCCAGACGGTCGCGCATGCCCAGCTTGGCCAGCACGTTCGCGCGGTGCCGGTCCACGGTCTTGATGCTGATCACCAGCAGGTCGGCGATCTCCTTGGACGAGTGGCCCTCCGCGACCAGCTTGACGATCTCCTCCTCGCGCGGCGTGAGCAGGCTCGTGGGCAGCTCGTCGCCCTGCTGGTCGCGCTGCAGGAAGTCGCGGATGAGCGAGGTCACCGCGCCCGGGTAGAGGAACGGCTCGCCGCGCATCGCCGCCCGGCACGCCTCCAGCAGGTCGCGGTCGGCCACGGACTTGAGCACGTAACCCGACGCCCCGGCCTTGAGCGACTCGAACAGATACTGCTCGTTGTCGTACATGGACAGCATGAGCAGGCGCACCTCGGGCGAGCGCCGGGAGATCTCGCGCGCCGCCTGGATACCGGTCATACGCGGCATGGCGATGTCGAGGATGGCCAGGTCGACGCCCTCGCCGGCCAGTTCGACGGCCTCCGCGCCGTTGCCGGCCTCGGCCACGACGACGAGGTCGGGCTCGGCGTCCAGGATCAGCCGCAGCCCGCGGCGCACCAGCGCGTGGTCGTCGGCGAGCAGGATGCGGGTCCGTTCCAACCTGATCAGTTCCTTTCCGGCCGGACCGGTATGGTCAGCTGCACGGTGATGCCGCCCTCCGGCGGGCTGGTGATGGACAGGCGGGCGCCGATCAGCAGCGCGCGCTCGCGCATGCCGCGCACGCCCGCGCCCTCGGTGATCCGGCCGCCGCGGCCGTCGTCGGCGATCCTCAGCACCACGCCGCCGGGCTGCCGGCAGAGCGAGAGCTCGACCCTGGACGCCTTGGCGTGCCTGGCCACGTTGGTCAGGCTCTCCTGCGCGATGCGGTAGACCACCAGCTCGGCGTCCGGGCCCAGCTCCGGCAGGTGCGACTCCAGCCGGCGGGTCACCTGCGCGTCGGACATCCCGGCGAAGTCGGCGGCCAGCGCGTTGAGCGAGGCGATCAGGCCCAGGTCCTCCAGCATGCCGGGGCGCAGCCGTCTGGCGACCTGACGCACCTCGTCCAGGCTGCTGCGGACCGTCTCCTGGATGGCGTGCAGCTCCTCGCACAGCTCCTCCGGCGCCCGGTCGACGGCGCGCTTGAGGCCCAGCAGCACCACCGTCAGGCTCTGGCCGATCTCGTCGTGCAGCTCGCGGGCGATGCGCTGACGCTCGCCTTCCTGCGCGGCCAGCGCGTGCGCCGCCGCCGTGCTGCGCTCGGCCTCCAGCCGGTCGAGCATCGCGTTGAACGTGGCCACCACGTCGTTCAGGTCACCGTTGCCGCTCTCCTGGAGCCTGTCGCTGGAGCGCAGCAGGTCGACCCGCTGCATGAGCGCGGTCAGCGCGCCCAGCGGCGCCAGGCTCCGGCGCAGCAGGACCGCGTTCGCCGTGAGCATCAGCGCCAGCCCGACGATCAGCACCGGGATCTCGGTCAGCAGGACCGGCGCCGAGACGGTCGCCGGCGAGACCGCCAGGATCAGCGTGCCCAGGGTGAACACCAGCCCGTTGATCAAGACGAGCCGCCGGAACAGCGCCTGCGCGGGTGACCTCGCGGACACCGGACGTCGCTCGTTCATATCACCAGCGTCGCCGCCGGGCCGCATGCCTGTCCATCGGTGCCAGCACCCAATTACCTGGGGGTCCCTACATGGTGGACCCCACCGGAGATGGGTGTCAGCCCCGATGGCGCATTTACCAGCTCGTTACCGAAACTGTAAACCATGAGACATCTTGACATATCAACACCGTATCTGGTGCCCTTGCCGCGGCCGGCCCGCACAGGACCACCGGGGCACGCGCGATGAGCGGTGTCATCGCCCTGACCGTCTTCGTGGTGGCCTACTTCTTCATCGCCACCGAGAAGGTGAACAAGGTCAAGGTGGTGCTCGTCGCCGCCGGTGTCATGGCGGTGCTCGGGCTGATTCCCGGCGCTGAGGTCTTCTTCTCCGAGCACGAGGGCATTGACTGGAACGTCATCTTCCTCCTGCTCGGCATGATGATCATAGTCGGGATCGTCAAGCAGACCGGACTTTTCGACTTTCTCGCCATCTGGGCCGCCAAGAAATCCCAAGGGCGCCCGTACCGGTTGATGGTGATGCTGATGGGCATCACCGCGATCGCCTCCCCCTTCCTGGACAACGTCACCACGATCATGCTGGTCGTGCCCGTGACGCTGATGGTGTGTGAGCGGCTCGACATCCCCGCCCAGCCCTACATCATCGCCGAGGTGCTGGCCTCGAACATCGGCGGCGCCGCCACCCTCATCGGCGACCCGCCGAACATCATCATCGGCAGCCGCGCGGGACTGACCTTCAACGACTTCCTGGTCCACATGGCGCCCATCGTCGTGGTGGTCATGGCGGCCTTCCTGCTGCTGGCCTGGTTCATGTTCCGCGGGTCGTTCCAGTACAACCCCGACCGGGTGGCCGAGGTGATGGCGCTGCAAGAGAAGCGGGCCATCACCGACCCGAAGCTCCTCGTCCGCTGCCTGGTCGTGCTCGGCCTGGTCATCGTCGGCTTCGGGCTGCACGCCATCGTGCACGTCGAACCGGCGATCGTGGCGCTGGTCGGCGCCGGCGTCATGATGCTCGTCGCGCGCGCCGACACCTCCGAGGTGATGGCCGAGGTCGAGTGGCCGACGCTGGTGTTCTTCATGGGCCTGTTCGTCATGGTCGGCGGGCTGGTGCACACCGGGGTCATCAAGACCATCGGCGACTGGGCGATCGGCGCGGTGGGCGACAACTTCTTCGGCGCGGCGACCGCGCTGATCTGGGGTTCGGCCGTCCTCGGCGCGTTCTTCGACAACATCCCGTACGTGGCCACCATGGCGCCTATCGTGGAAGGGCTGGTCGCGCAGGCTCCCGATCCTGACACCGGGCAGGCGTTGTGGTGGGCGTTCGCGCTGGGCGCGGACTTCGGCGGCAACGGCACCGCGGTGGCGGCCAGCGCGAACGTGGTCGCCATCGGCCTGGCCGCACGGTCCGGTCACAAGATCACATTCTGGCAGTTCACCAAGTACGGCCTTCTCACCACGGCGGTCAGCACAGCGATGGCCTGGCTGTATGTCTGGCTGCGCTACTTCATGTGAGAAGGAGGGGCGACGATGACGTTGCCGCAGCTTTATGTCGTGCTGCTGGCGGGCGGCCTGGTGCTGCTCGTCAGCATCGCCGCGGCGCGCACCGCCTCCCGTCTGGGGCTGCCCAGCCTCCTGCTGTTCCTCGGGCTCGGCGTGCTGCTCGGCGAGGACGTGCTGGGCATCCCCTTCGACGACGCCCAGCTCGCCCAGACGCTCGGCGCGACCGCGCTGGCCGTCATCCTGGTCGAGGGCGGGCTGAGCACCCGGTGGGCGGACGTGCGCCGGCTGCTCGCCCCCTCCGCCCTGCTGGCCACAGCCGGCGTGGTGATCAGCGTCCTGCTGACCGCCGCGGGCGCGCACTACCTGCTCGGCATGGACTGGCAGCTCGCGCTGCTGCTCGGCGCCATCGTGTCGTCCACCGACGCGGCGGCGGTCTTCGCCGTCATGCGGTCCCTGCCGCTGCCGCGCAAGCTGGCCAGCATGGTCGAGGCCGAGTCCGGCTTCAACGACGCGCCGACCGTGATCCTGGTGCTGGTCTTCAGCGCCTCCGGCGGCCTGCCCGACCCGCTGACCATCGGCGGGCAGATGGTCTACCAGATCGCCGCGGGCGCGGTCATCGGGCTGGCCGTGGCCATGGCGGGAGTGGCGACGCTGCGGTACGTGGCGCTGCCCTCCAGCGGCCTGTACCCGCTGGCCTCCTTCGGGTTCGGCATCGTCGCCTTCGCCGCGGCGGGCGGGGCCAACGCCTCCGGGATCATCGCCGCCTACCTGTCCGGGATCGTGCTCGGCAACGCGATGCTGCCGCACCGGGCCGCCACCCGCTCCTTCGCCGAAGGCGCCGGCTGGCTGGCGCAGATCGGGCTGTTCGTCATGCTGGGCCTGCTGGTCGACCCGAGCGAACTGCTCGACGCGCTGCTGCCCGCACTCGTCATCGGGGCCTTCCTGCTGCTGGTGGCCCGGCCGATCTCGGTGCTCGCGTGCCTGGTCCCGTTCCGGATTCCCTGGCGCGAACAGGCGTTCATCTCCTGGGCGGGGCTGCGCGGGGCGGTGCCGATCGTGCTGGCCACGTTCCCGATCGTGGCCCAGGTGCCCGGCGCCCTCGACGTGCTGCACATCGTCTTCGTCCTGGTCGTGGTGTTCACCCTGATCCAGGGGCCCACCCTGCCCGCCGTCACCCGCCTGCTCGGGCTGGTCAGACCGGAGGAGGCCAGGGAGGTGGACATCGAGTCGGCGCCGCTCGACGTGCTCGACGCCGAGCTGCTCACGGTCACGGTGCCGGAAGGGTCGCGGTTGCACGGGGTGGAGGTCTCGGAGCTGCGGCTGCCCAGACCGGCGGCCATCAGCCTGATCATCCGCGACCGGTCCTCGCTCGTGCCCGCTCCCGACACCCGGCTGTACGAGGGCGACCAGCTATTGATCGTCGCCACCTCCCGCACCCGCGAGGAGGTCGAGCGGCGACTGCGCGCCGTGGGCCGCCGCGGCCGGCTGGCCCGCTGGTACGGCGAGCGCGGTGACGAGGACCCGCAGCCCGAACGACCACCCCACGAGAACGGAGGCAGAGGGAGATGGAGATCATTCCGGCGACGGTCCCCGGAACCGGCACCATTCACCAGATCACGACCGGAAGAGGAGACCGGCTCGCGCTCATCGATTTCCGCGACGGCCGACGCGGGCTGACCATCTATCGGGACGGCGATCCCGAGGACGAGGGACACGTCGTCGAGCTGACGCCGGAAGAAGCCGACCAGATCGCCGAGCTGCTGCACAGCCGGTCGCTCGACGACCGGCTGGCCGCCATCGAACAGCGGCTGGCCGAGCTGTCCGCCCGCAGGTGACCCGGCAGCGGGAGGCACGCCGGTCATCCGGCGAGTCGCCCCGACGCCGCCGGACGACCGG
>NZ_JAPNNL010000251.1 GCF_027620315.1 Nonomuraea corallina
CGGAGCTGCACGCGGCCGGGCGGGTGTCCGCCGTGCTCGCCGTGGGCGGCAGCGGCGGCTCCTCGATCGCCGCGCGGGCGGTCCGCGACCTGCCGATCGGCCTGCCGAAGCTCATCGTCTCCACGATGGCGTCCGGCGAGGTGTCCCCGTACGTCGGGGCCAAGGACGTGACGCTCATGTACAGCGTCGTCGACGTCGCCGGGCTCAACCGGGTGTCCCGCGTCATCCTGGGCAACGCCGCCGCCGCGGCCGCGGGGATGGCCGCCGCCCACCGGGAGCGGCGGGCCGACGAGGGGGACCGGCCGCTGGTCGGGGCGACCATGTTCGGGGTGACGACGCCCGCCGTGGACGCCGCCCGCGAGCGGCTGCGCGAGCTCGGCTACGAGGTGCTGGTGTTCCACGCCACCGGGGCCGGCGGCAGGGCCATGGAGGGGCTCGCCGGCAGCGGCCTGCTCGCCGGGGTGCTCGACCTGACGACCACCGAGCTGGCCGACGACCTGGTGGGCGGCGTGCTGTCGGCGGGGCCCGACCGGCTGACCGCCGCGGGTCGGCACGGGGTGCCGCAGGTGGTCGCGCCGGGAGCGCTCGACATGGTCAACTTCGGGCCGCGCGACACCGTACCCGACCGCTTCGCCGGCCGTGAGCTGTACGCGCACAACCCGGCCGTCACCCTCATGCGCACCACGCCCGAGGAGATGGCCGAGCTGGGCCGCAGGATCGCGACGAAGCTGTCCGGCGCGACCGGCCCCGCCGAGCTGTTCGTCCCGCTCAAGGGGGTCTCCGCGCTGGACGCCGAGGGCATGCCCTTCCACGACCCCGAGGCGGACCGGGCCTGCTTCGCCGCCCTGGCCGCCTTCCCCGCGACCGTGCGGCTCGACCTGCACGTCAACGACCCGGAGTTCGGGCGGGCCATGGCCGACCGGCTCCACGAACTGATCGGAGAACGGCGATGAACCGGCTGACAGTGCTCGAACGGCTGCGCGCGACCGTCGCGGAGGGCCGGCCGGTGATCGGCGCGGGCGCGGGCACCGGGCTGTCCGCCAAGTGCGCGGAGGCCGGGGGCGTCGACCTGATCATCGTCTACAACTCGGGCCGCTACCGGATGGCCGGGCGCGGCTCCCTGGCCGGGCTGCTCCCGTACGGCGACGCCAACCAGATCGTGGTCGAGATGGCCGCCGAGGTGCTGCCCGTGGTGCGCGACACGCCGGTGCTGGCCGGGGTCTGCGGCACCGACCCGTTCCGGGTCATGCCGCGCTTCCTCGACCAGCTCAAGGCCATGGGATTCGCCGGGGTGCAGAACTTCCCGACCGTCGGACTCTATGACGGCGTGTTCCGGCAGAACCTCGAGGAGACCGGCATGGGGTACGACCTCGAGATCGAGATGGTCAGGCTGGCGCGGGAGCGGGAGCTGGTGACCGCGCCCTACGTGTTCGACGAGGACCAGGCGCGGGCCATGGCCGAGGCCGGGGCCGACGTGCTCGTCCCGCACGTCGGCCTGACCACCAAGGGCAGCATCGGCGCCGGCACCGCGCTCACCCTCGACGAGGCCGTCACCCGGGTGCAGGCGATGCGCGACGCGGCCGCGGCCGTCCGGCCCGACATCCTGGTGCTCTGCCACGGCGGGCCGATCGCCGAGCCGCAGGACGCCCAGTACGTGCTGGCGCGCACCCAGGGCGTGGCCGGCTTCTTCGGCGCGTCCTCCGTGGAGCGCCTGCCGACCGAACGGGCCATCACCGAGCAGGTGGCCGCCTTCAAGAGCCTGGAGATCTGATGCTGATCAATCCCGACGCGGTTCCCACGATGACGTTCGACTGGGGCTCGATCAAGTGGTTCGTCACCCCGGACGCGGTCGCCGGCGCCGGCGCCACGTTCGGCGAGGTCATCGTCAACCCGGGCATGGGCCACGCCCGCCACGACCACCCGGACGCCGAGGAGCTCCTGTACGTGATCTCCGGCGAGGCCCGCCAGATGGTGGCCGACGGGGAGGAGTTCATCATCCGGGAGGGCGAGGCCGTGCACATCCCGGCGGGCGTCTTCCACTCGACCTACAACACCACCTGGCGCCCGTTGCGCCTGATCGTCACCTACACGCCCGGCGGCGCGGAGAGGGCGCTGACCGAGGCTCCGGGGTTCCGCGTCCACCCGGCGGGGGACATCCCCACCTGGCGCCGGTCCTGACGGGTCTCAGCGCCCGGCGTCCCACCCGTACCTCTTCATCAGCACCGCCGCCAGCCGCGCGAACCGCCCGCCGTCGAGCACCGCGCCCTCGCGGCGGATGTCGTCCTCGTCCAGCACGAAGACGCGGTCCAGCCGTACGTAGGAGGTCTTGCCGTCGCGCCCCCACACGCCCAGCTCGTGCCAGTCGGGCCCGTCGTCGCCCCGGCTGGACAGCATCAGGCCCAGCAGCCCGCGCTCGCCGCGGCCCACGACGAGCAGCGGCCGGTCCTTGCCCCGCGACGGGTCCTCCTCGTACGGCACCCACGCCCACACGATCTCCCCGGGATCGGCGAGCCCGTCGAGATCGGGCGAATAGGACAGCGTGGCGGCCTCGCGCAGCGACCGCACCTCCCGCACGAAACCCCTGACGGGCCGCGGGTCCTCTCCGACATCACGCACCCGCCGGATCTTACGGACTCCGTGCGCCTCCCCGCCACCCGCCCCATCGGCCCCGGCGCAGCCGGCCACTCCTCTAGAATCTCATTCTGTGACGTCAGCGTTCTTCACCTCGCGCGGCGGCGAGTTCGTCCCCGCCGCCCACGCGCACAGCCCCTGGTCCCCCGGCATGCTCCACGGCCGCCTGCTCGGCGGGCTGGCCGCCCGCGCCGTCGAGGCCCGCTACGGCGACCCCGGACTGCACGTCGCCCGGCTCACCGTCGACCTGTTCCGCAACAGCCCCCTGCTGCCGGTCACGGTGGACACCGCGCTGGTCAGGGACGGACGGCGGATCCGGGTGGCCGACGCGACGATCCGCACCGAGCAGGGCGCGATCGGCCGCGCCTCCGCCGTCCTGCTGCGCACCGGCGAACAGTCGGACAATGAGCACCTGCTCACCGCCCCCTGGGACGAGACCCCGCCCGACGGCCCGCCGCCCGCCTCGCAGGGCTGGGACCCGCCGTTCGACATGTGGTGGGTGCCGGGCCGGCGGCGGATGTGGATGCGCGAGGACCGGCCGCTCGTCGACGACGAGCGGCTCACCCCGATCGTGCGCACGGCCCTGGCCGGCGACTTCGCCAGCCCGCTCACCGCGATGGCCGAGGGCGGCGTCGCCTTCATCAACGCCGACTACACCCTCACCCTCGCCCGGCTGCCCGAAGGCGAGCTGATCGGCATGGAGGCCACCGGCAGGATCGTCGCCGCCGGCGTCTCCACCGGCCAGGTCACCCTGCACGACACCGCCGGGCCGTTCGGCTTCTGCGTGGTCACCGCCCTGGCCAACCCGGTCCCGCTGCGCGGCTGATCAGGCCGGCCGCTCCGCGCGGTCGCCCGGCCAGTCGGTGTGGAAGGCGCCCTCCCGGTCCACCCGCAGGTACGTGTGCGCGCCGAAGTAGTCGCGCAGCCCCTGCACCAGCGCGGCCGGGAGCCGGTCGCGGCGCAGCCCGTCGTAGTAGGCCAGCGCCGAGGAGAACCCGGGCGTCGGCACGCCGATCCGCACGGCCGTGGTGACCACCCGCCGCCACGACTCCTGCGCCACGCCCAGCGCCGCCGCGAACGTCGGGTCGACCAGCAGCGTCGGCAGGTTCGGGTCGGCGTCATAGGCGGCGCGGATCCGGTCCAGGAACTTGGCCCGGATGATGCAGCCGCCGCGCCAGATCGTCGCCATCGCGCCCAGGTCGAGGTCCCAGCCGTACTCCCGGGACGCGGCCGCCATCTGGTCGAAGCCCTGCGCGTACGCGACGATCTTGGACGCGTACAGCGCCTGGCGCACGTCCTCCACCAGCTCCTCGGCGCCCACCCCGGACAGCGAGGGACCGGCCAGCGACCGGGCCGCCGCCCGCTGCTCAGGATGGCCCGACAGCGCCCGCGCGAACACCGCCTCGGCGATGCCCGTCACCGGCACCCCCAGCTCCAGCGCGCTCTGCACGGTCCACCGGCCGGTGCCCTTCTGCTCGGCCCGGTCCACCACCACGTCCACGAACGGCCTGCCGGTCGCCGCGTCCACCTGGTCGAGCACCTCGGCGGTGATCTCGATCAGGTACGAGTCCAGCTCGCCCCGGTTCCACCCGCGGAACACCTCCGCCAGGTCGGCCGGCGTCGCCCCGAGCGCCTGGCGCAGCAGGTCGTAGGACTCGGCGATCAGCTGCATGTCCGAGTACTCGATGCCGTTGTGCACCATCTTCACGAAGTGGCCGGCGCCGTCGGGGCCCACGTGCACCGCGCACGGCACCCCGTCGACCTTGGCCGCGATGTCCTGCAGGATCGGGCCGAGCGCCTCCCACGACTCCGCCGACCCACCCGGCATGATGCTGGGGCCGAGCAGCGCGCCCTCCTCGCCGCCGGAGATTCCGGCACCGACGAAGTGGATGCCCCTCTCGCGCAGCGCCGCCTCACGCCGCCGGGTGTCCTCGAAGTGCGCGTTGCCGCCGTCGACGATCATGTCGCCCGGCTCCATCAGCGCGGCGAGCTGGTCGATCACCGCGTCGGTGCCCGCGCCCGCCTTCACCATGATGATCGCCCGCCGGGGCCGCTTCAGCGACGCCACGAAGTCGGCCGCCTCCTCCGACGGCACGAACGTCCCCTCACCGCCGAACTCCCGCACCAGCGCGTGCGTGCGGGACGCCGACCGGTTGTGCACCGCCACCGCGTAACCGTGCCGGGCCAGGTTGCGGGCGAGATTGCGGCCCATGGTGGCCAGGCCGGTGACGCCGATGTCTGCCAAGTCCATGTGAAAGCTCCTCTGTGGGTGATACGCGGTCTACAGCCCCGAGGTTCGGGCCGGAATTCCCGCTGCTCGCCGCCGCGCACGCCCAGCCCGTCGAGCCGGTCGAGCATGCCGGCGGGATCGGCGTACACCCGGAACGCCCCCGTACGCTCAAGCTCGTCACGCTCAAGCTCGTCACGCTCAAGCTCGTCACGCTCAAGCTCGTCACGCTCAAGCTCGTCACGCTCAAGCTCGTCACGCTCAAGCTCGTCCCTGCCGTACCCACCGGACGGCACCTCGATCCCGAGCGAGCCCGCCCCCCGGCGCGCGGCCGGCGGCTCCGCGGCTCCGGGCAGCGGCCGCACCGAGCCGGCCCGCTGCTCGTACGCCTCCGCGTGGGTCTCGGGGCAGTGCTCCATGCCTCCCATGACAGCATGGGGGGCATGAGGATCGTCATCGCTGGAGGGCACGGCCAGATCGCGCTGCGGCTGGCCCGGCTGCTCGGCCCCGCCGCCGTCGGCCTGGTCCGCAACCCCGCGCACGTCCCCGACGTCGAGGCCACCGGCGCCGCCGCGGTCGTGTGCGACCTGGAGCGGGCGGGCGTCGAGGAGGTGACCGAGATCGTGCGCGGCGCCGACGCCGTCGTGTTCGCCGCCGGCGCGGGTCCCGGCAGCGGCGCCGCCCGCAAGGACACCGTCGACCGGGGCGCGTCCGTCCTCATGGCCGACGCCGCCGAACGCGCCGGGGTGCGCACGTTCGTCCAGATCTCCTCCATGGGCGCCGGCCGGCCGTCCGCCCCGGGCACCGACGAGGTGTGGGCCGCCTACCTCCAGGCCAAGACCGAGGCCGAGGACGACCTGCGCCGCCGCGACCTCGACTGGACCATCGTGCGCCCCGGCCGGCTCACCGACGAACCGGGCACCGGCCTGGTGCTGCTCGCCCCGGAGGTGCCGCCCGGCTCGGTGCCCCGCGACGACGTGGCCGCCGTCATCGCCGCCCTGCTCCGCTCCGGGGGCACCGGCCGCCGCACCCTCGAACTCGTCTCGGGCGACACTCCCGTCGCCGACCTGGTCGCCACCCAGTGACCTGAGCCACGCGTACCTGGACCTTCAGGCGGAGAGGGCCGCGTGGGCGCGTTCGCGGCATTCCTCCAGGGTGAGCCGGGACAGGGCGTCGCGGACGGCGGGGACGCGGACGGGGGCCATCGACAGGCTCGTCACCCCCAGCCCGGCCAGGATCGGGGCGAGCGCGGCGTCGCCGGCGGCCTCGCCGCAGACGCCCACCGGCTTGCCGGCCGCGCGGCCCGCCTCGGCGCAGATCCGCACCAGGCGCAGCAGCGCCGGCTGGGCCGGGTCGAGCAGGTCGGCCAGCGCGTGGTGCTGCCGGTCGGCGGCGTAGGTGTACTGGCTGAGGTCGTTCGTGCCGACGCTCAGGAAGTCCACCTCGCGCAGCAGGCGGTCCGCCAGCAGGGCCGCGGCCGGGACCTCCACCATCGCGCCCACCTGGGCGATGCCGCGGGCGCGGGCGCGCCGGGCGAACGCGGCGGCCTCGGCCGGGGTGCTGACCATCGGGGCCATCACCCAGGCGTCCACGCCGGTGCGGCGGGCCGCCTCGGCGATCGCGTCCAGCTGGGTGTCCAGCACGTCCGGCAGCACGCGGTCCACCCGCAACCCGCGGATGCCCAGCGCCGGGTTCGGCTCGGCGGCCAGGCCGAGGAACGGCAGCGGCTTGTCGGTGCCGGCGTCCAGGGTGCGCACCACGACGTACGGCACGGCGGCGAACACGTCGGCGTAGGCGGTGACCTGCTCCTCGTACGAGGGAGCCTGCTTGCGGTCCAGGAACAGGAACTCGGTGCGGAACAGTCCGACGCCCTCGCCGTCCGGGCGCAGGTCGGCGGCCGAGCCGATGTTGAGCAGCAGCTTGACCGGATGGCCGTCGGCGGTCCTGCCGGGGCCGCTGGTCGCCGAGAGCCGGGCCCGTTCGGCGGCGTCCCGTTCCCGGATGCGGGCCGCCTCCTCCTCCGTGACGCCCACGACGATCTCGCCGGTGGCGCCGTCCACCGCGACGCGCGTGCCGTCCGCCAGGCCCGCGGCCTCCGCGCACGCCACCACGGCGGGCAGGCCGCGCCCCCGGGCCAGGATCGCGGTGTGGCTGGTGGGGCCGCCCTTCTCCGTCACCAGCGCCAGCACCTCGGCGCCCAGCCCGGCGGTGTCGGCGGGGGAGAGGTCCTCGGCGACCAGCACGAACGGGTGACCGGGCGACGGCACGCCGGGCATCGGCACGCCGAGGGCGGCGGCCACCGCCCGGTGCTTGAGGTCGTCCAGGTCGCCGGCCCGCTCGGCGAGGTAGCCGCCCAGCGCGGCGAGCGCCTCCCGGTGCCGGGCGAAGGCGGCGTCGAGGGCGTGCGGGGCGTCCAGGCCGTCGCGCACGCCCTGTTCGGCCTCCTC
>NZ_JAPNNL010000252.1 GCF_027620315.1 Nonomuraea corallina
GCCAGCGCCACCCCGGCCAGCACCAGCCGCGACGGCGTGATCCGGCCCTCGCGCGGGAGGGCGCCCGCATGGCCTCGGCCCTGGAGTCGGGGGACCTGCGGGCGGCCAGGGCGCGGCTGCCGCACCTGTGCGGGCGCGACCCGTCGGAGCTGGAGGCGCCGGAGCTGGCCAGGGCGACGGTGGAGTCGCTGGCCGAGAACACCTCCGACGCGGTGGTGGCGCCGTTGTTCTGGGGGGCGGTGGCGGGCGTGCCGGGGCTGCTGGCCTACCGGGCGGTCAACACGCTGGACGCCATGGTGGGCCACCGGTCGCCGCGCTACGAACGGTTCGGGTGGGCCGCGGCGCGGCTGGACGACGTGGCCAACTACGTCCCGGCCAGGCTCACCGGCCTGATCACCGTGCTGGCCGCGCCGGACCGGCGCCGGGCGCTGGCCGTGCTGCGCCGGGACGGCCACCGCCACCCGAGCCCGAACGCCGGGCGGTGCGAGGCGGCCTTCGCGGGCGCGCTGGACGTCACGCTCGGCGGTACGAACACGTACGGCGGCAGGATGGAGCACCGGCCCACCATGGGCGAAGGGCCCCGGCCTCAGGTGGGCGACATCCGGCGGGCGGTGCGGCTGACCAGGGCGGTGAGCCTGGCGGCCGCGGGTGCGGCGGTGCTGGCCGCGTGGGCGGTGCGGCGGGTCACATCATCCGGTTGAGGTTGGCCACCAGCCAGAGGATGAACCCGGTGATGACGGCCACCCAGAGCATGGACCGGGTGGCGTCGGCGGCCACCTGCTTGCGAGTGATGACCGATCGGGTCGCGTCCCGCCACGCCTTCCGGGTGGTGACCAGCGTCTGGTAGCGGCGCCCGGCGATGAACAGCGTGATCGCGATGACGACGAACAGGATGACGCGGCCGTCCTCAGATTCCACGAGTGCCTCCTTCGACACCCTCATGGAGTGACGACTCCTGTCACTTGATACACCGGCGAATCACGTTAAACGCGCTGAAAGTGGGCGGGAGTCCGGTGGACGAGACGCAGGCCCAGCTCGACGAGGGTCCAGCCGACGCGCCAGCTCATCGTGGGCCGCCGGTGGCGGGTGGTGCGCCATCGGTCGGCGCGTTCGCGTAACTCGGCGGCGCGGATCTCCATGAGCCGCAGATGGATGTCGGGATGCATGGCCGTGTGCTCCTTCGGGGTGGGGGACGGCTTGCGGGTCGGGGGCAGGTCGGGGACGGCTCGGGGTCGGGGACGGCTCGAGGTCAGGGACGGCGGGAGGGGAATCCGTACATGTCGAGGTTGACGTGCTCGCGGCCCTCCGTGTCGCCGGCCTCGATCGCGGCCTCGCCGCGCGCCTGCCACTTCCTGACCACGGCGACGAGCTCCTCGTTGAGCTGGGCGAGCTCGGCGGCGGTCAGGTTGGGCAGGGACCGCGAGCTGAAGGCGGCCGCGCGCCACTCGGGGGGCCAGGCCGACTGCTCGTCGAGGTAGCGCTCGTACATCTCGACATGGTCGTGGAAGGCGGTGCGGGTGGCCGCGACGTAGGCGGCGACCCGTTCGGGGGCGTCGCGGAAGTCCTGGTCGTGGATGCTGTAGCGGGGCATGGCCAGACGCCACCAGCGCTCGCGGCCGTCGTCGCTCTGCGGCTCGGCCTCCTCGATCACGCCGTGGGCGGCGAGCTTGCGCAGGTGGTAGCTGACCAGCGACACGGCCTCGTCGACCTGCTCGGCGAGGTGCGAGGCGGTGGCGATCCGGGTCTGGTGGAGCGCGCGATAGAGCTTGAGGCGCAGCGGGTGTGCCAGGGCCTTGAGCGTGTCCATATCGGTGATGCGCCGGCTCTCCATGGACCCAGTCTAGATAGGAAAATTTAATTGCGCAATTTTTCTTTCCTATCTGCGGGCGCGCAAGGGCGGAAGAGACGGGGCTCTTCCGCCCTGGGCGTGTCAGGAGGCGCGGGCCGCGTCCAGGACCTTGCGCGCGTCCCGTTCGAACGAGGCGCGGGCGCCGAGCGTCAGCAGGCCGCCCACGACCATGACGGGGATCAGCGCGTACATGCCGGTCACCAGCGAGCCGCTGTACTGCGAGACGATCCCGACGATCAGTGAGCCGAACGCGCCGAAGCCCGCCATCAGCAACTGCAGCACGGCGAAGCCGAGCCCTCTGGCGCTCGCCGGCACGACGTCGGCCAGGCAGGCCGTCATGTTGGGGATCGCGATCGACATCGAGGCGCTGGCGAGCAGGGTCAGCGCGGCCAGCGCGGGCAGCGAGTCCATGGACAGCGCGACCGCCAGGATCAGCGACCCGATCGTGATGCCGCCGCCGCCCGCGAGCAGCCGGCCGCCCTTGCGGGCGCCGTGCCACCGGCGTCCCAGCCATGCGCCCACGAGGGTGCCGCTCAGCGTGCCGGCGATGGTGATGAGGCCGCTCAGCGACCCGGCGACGTCGGTGGTGACGCCGAACGAGCGCACCATCAGGGTCGTCAGCCAGTAGAAGACGCCGGCCAGGCCAAGGGTGAGCAGGCCGAGCCCGACACACACGAAGATCAGCGTGGGGATGCGGAGGATCTGGCCGAACTGGGTGCGGAACGGCACCTTGTCGTGCACGGGCACGGTGTCCGGCGCCGCCTCGGGCACCGGCTCGGCGTGCACGGCGGCCTGCGGGCCGGGGACGGGGGCGCCGGCGACGATCCGGTCCAGTTCGCCACGGCGCGGCTCGCGCAGGAACCACACCAGCAGGGCCGTGAGCACGCCGGGGACGACCATGATGAGGAACGCCTGCCGCCAGCCCAGCTGGTGCGCGAGCACCCCGCCGATCAGGGTGCCGACGCCGCCGAGATAGGTGGTGACCCGGACCAGCCCGTAGGCCTTGGCCCGGCTGACCGGCGGGTACCAGTCGGCGAGCAGGCTGCCCGAGGCCGGGTTGTCGATGTTCTCGGCGGCGGCGAGCAGCACCCGCATCCCGAAGAACATCGCGAAGCCGGTGGCCAGTCCGGAGCCCGCCGTGGCGATGGCCCAGATGAAGACCACGATGGCGATGATGCGGGTGCGGCTGTAGCGGTCGGCCAGATACCCGGCGGGGATGGCCACGATCGCCCCGGCGATCGCGGCGGCGGTCGGGATGGCGCCCGCCGCGACGTCGCTGATCCTCCACTCCGCGATGATGTGCGGCAACACCCCCGACAGGAGGTTCGCCTCGACGCGGTCGACGAGGCCGACGATGAAGAGCACGACGAGCGGCGCCCAGCCGAACGGCGCCGAGGACGTGGCGTCGATCTTGCCGGTACGAGCCGAGCCCAGCGTTCCGACCATGCCCTACCTTTCCCTAGGCAGCTCTAGAATCCAGTTCTAGGTATTCGTTCTAGTCAGAGTGGCAGAAGTCACAGGATTCGTAAATGGGGGATTTCGGTCGCGCCGTTACCGTGGAGCGCGTGAGAGGGGCGCTGCTCGTCGCGGGCACCACATCCGACGCCGGCAAGAGCGTCGTCACCGCGGGCATCTGCCGCTGGCTGGCCCGCCGGGGCGTCCGGGTGGCGCCGTTCAAGGCCCAGAACATGTCACTCAACTCGTACGTGACCGCCGACGGCGCCGAGATCGGCCGCGCCCAGGCGGCGCAGGCGCGGGCCGCCGGCCTGGAGCCGGTGGCCGACATGAACCCGATCCTGCTCAAGCCCGGCAGCGACCGCCGCAGCCAGGTGGTGCTCATGGGCCGCCCGCTGGCCGACGTGGACGCGATGGAGTACGGCACGCTCCGGGACCGGCTGCGGGCGGCGGCGCTGGAGTCGCTGGATCGGCTCAGGAACGCCTACGACGTGGTGGTGTGCGAGGGCGCGGGCAGCCCCGCCGAGATCAACCTGCGTGCCGGCGACCTCGCCAACATGGGCCTGGCCAGGGCCGCGAGACTGCCGGTGATCGTGGTCGGCGACATCGACAGGGGCGGGGTGCTCGCCGCCTTCTACGGCACGGTCGCCCTGCTGGACGCCGAGGACCAGGCGCTGGTCTCCGGGTTCGTGGTGAACAAGTTCAGGGGTGCGCCGGAGCTGCTGCGGCCGGGCCTGGACCTGATCGAGGAGCTGACCGGGCGGCGCGTGTACGGGGTGCTGCCCTGGCTCGACGGGCCGTGGATGGACGTCGAGGACTCGCTGGCCCTCGACGGCCGTCACGTGGCGGCCGGTCGCCCGTACGGCAGGCAGACGCTGCGGGTGGCGGTGGTGCGGCTGCCCCGCGTGTCGAACTTCACCGACGTCGACGCGCTGGCCGCCGAGCCAGGCGTGATGGTGCGGTTCGTCACCGGCCCTGCCGAGCTGGACGACGCCGACCTGGTCGTGCTGCCCGGCTCCCGCGCCACCGTCGCCGACCTGGCCTGGCTGCGCGAGCGCGGGCTGGCGGACGCGCTCGCCGCGCGGACCGGGCCGGTGCTCGGCGTCTGCGGCGGCTTCCAGATGCTCGCCAGGGAGATCGTGGACGACGTGGAGTCCGGCGCGGGCCGGGTCGCCGGGCTCGGGCTGCTGCCCGCCCGGGTGGTGTTCGGGCCGGACAAGGTCCTCGGCAGGCCGTCCGGGCAGGCGTACGGCCATCCGGTGCGCGCGTACGAGATCCACCACGGACGGGTGACGGTGGAGGGCGGCGAGCCGTTCCTGGACGGCTGCCGCGTCGCGAACGTGTGGGGCACCACCTGGCACGGAGCACTGGAGAACGACGCGTTCAGGCGCGCCTTCCTGGCGGACGTGGCCGGACGGGCGGGCCGCGCGTTCGAGCCCGACCCGGCCACCGACTTCGCCCTGCTGCGCGAACGGCGCCTGGACGCGCTCGGCGACCTGGTGGAGCACCACCTGGACACCGGGGCGCTGCTCGACCTGATCCGGAACGGCTCGCCGGAGGTGCCCGGCCTGCCGCCGGGAGCCCGGTGACGTCAGTGGGGGAGGACCACGTCCGTCGCCGCGGCGATCAGCGCCAGCACCGGGAAGATCGCCCTCCCCGGCACCCGGTAGACGCCGCGCTCCGGCTGCTCGACCAGCCCGGCCGAGCCGAGGGTCTTGAGATGGTGGTAGAGCTGCCCCTGCGAGGCCGGTGACAGCTTCTCCTGCAGGTCGGACACGGCCAACGGGCCCCGCACGAGCAGTTGCAGCAGGTGCAGCCGGGCCGGGTGGCCGGCCGCGGCCAGCACGGCCGCCAACGGCCCCGGCGGCTGCTCCACCAGCCAGCCGGGCGGCCGCGCCATCTGCCAGCTCCACCGGTGGTCGCCGAACCTGGCATGCCCGCCGTACGCCACCACCCCCGACTCCTCGCCGGCGTCGCGGGGCTCGGACGCCCCGCCCTCCAACGCGGTGACCCGGGCCTCCAGCGCGGCCAGCCGCTCCTCGATCGTCGTCACGAGGCTGAAAGATACCCGGAAAACCGGAATTCCAAAGTCGGCGGGTGCCGGATGCCGGAAGCGAACCGCCGCCTACCTTGCCGGACACCGCCGGTGACGGCGGCGCCTCCGGACGGGCACCATGGCGGCATGACAGCAGTGGTGCGGGCCGAGGGGCTGACCAAGTACTACGGCCGACGCCGTGGGCTGGAGGACCTCGACCTGGAGATCCAGCCGGGAGAGATCTTCGGCTACCTGGGGCCGAACGGCTCCGGCAAGACCACCACGATCCGGCTCCTGCTCGACGTCATCCGGCCCACCCGCGGCCGGATCACCGTCCTGGGAGCCGGATCGCGGGAGCCCGCCGTACGGGCCAGGATCGGCTACCTGCCGGGCGAGCTCGCCCTCGAAGGCCGGGAGAAGGCCCGCGACTACCTGCGGTTCCTCGGCAGGGTGCGCGGCGGGGTGCCCCCCGGCCGGATCGAGGAACTGGCCGAGCGGCTCGGCGCCGACCTGGGCGTGCCCATGGCCAAGCTCTCCAAGGGCAACAAACAGAAGGTCGGGCTCATCCAGGCGTTCATGCACGAACCCGACCTGCTCATCCTGGACGAGCCGACCGGCGGCCTCGACCCGCTGGTGCAGCAGGAGTTCCTCGCCATGGTCCGGGAGGTCCGCCTGGCCGGAAGGACCGTGCTCATGTCCTCGCACGTGCTGGCCGAGGTGGAGCACGTCTCCGACCGGGTCGGCATCGTACGGGCCGGGCGGCTCGTCGCCGTGGAGAACGTGGCCGCGCTGCGGGAGAAGGCGGTGCGGCGGGTGGAGCTGCACTTCGACGCGCCCGTGCCGCCGGAGGCGTTCGCGGGGCTGCCGGGCGTGCGGGACCTGCGGGTCGAGGGGGCGAGCGTGCGCTGCACGATCGACGGCCGGCCGGACGCGCTGGTCAAGGCCGCCGCCAGGTTCACCGTGGTGCACCTGGTCAGCGCGGAGCCCGACCTGGAGGAGATCTTCCTGACCTACTACGGCGACGAGGGGAGGCACGATGATCGCCAAGTCGTTGCGTGACTACCGGCGGGCCCTCATCGGCTGGACGATCGGGATCAGCGCCTTCATGGCGCTCTACCTAGGCGTTTACGGAAATATCAAGACAAATCCAGACATCTATGGCCCGCAGGCGCTGGCGAAGTTCCCCGGCGCGCTCAAAGATCTCATGGGCGGCCTGGAGGACTTCACCAGCGGCGCCGGCTACCTCCAGTCGGTCGTCTACCAGCTCTTCGTGCCGTTCCTCTTCCTCGCCTGCGCCATGATCATCGCCAACCGGGCGCTCGCCGAACCCGAGGAGGCCGGGACGCTGGAGCTCGTCGTCACGCTCCCGATCGACCGCAGGCGGCTCGTCCTGGAGCGGTTCGCCGCCCTGGTGGCCGGGCTGGTGGCGGTGGCCGCCGTGACGCTGCTGATCACCTGGGTGATGGCCGAGGCGGTGGGGATGGGGGTGCCGTTCGACCGGATACTCGCGGCGCACACCGGCGTCCTGCTGCTCGGGCTGTTCTTCGGCGCGCTCACCCTGGCCCTCGGCGCGGCCACCGGCCGCAAGGGGCCCGCCATGGCGGTCACCGGGGTGTGGGCGGTGGCCGGGTACGTGGTCGTCACCCTCGGGCGGAGCGTGGACGCCATCGCCTGGCTGAAGTGGGCGTCGCCGTTCCACTACTACGCGGCCGGCCGGCCGCTCCACGAAGGGCTGCCGGTGGCGGACTACCTGGTGCTGGCCGGGGCCGCGGCGGTGCTGGCGCTGACCGCGGTGCTCGCCTTCGACCGGCGCGACGTGGGTGTGTGATGCCGCCGGTGCCCGCCGAGGTGCCGGCCGAGCTGCCCGCCGAGCTGCTCGCCGAGGT
>NZ_JAPNNL010000253.1 GCF_027620315.1 Nonomuraea corallina
CCGGAGCAGCACCGCCGAGCCCAGGCCCTCGGCCAGGCAGACCAGGTTGGCGCAGAAGTGCATGCCGTAGGTGAAGTACACGTACAGGTGGCCGGGCGGGCCGAACATGATGGCGTTGCGGGCCGTCCGGCCGCGGTAGGTGTGGGCCGCGGGATCCTCCCCCGGCCCGCCGTACGCCTCGACCTCGGTGAGCCGGACGGCCACGCCGTCGTGCACGATCAGGCGCCCGAGCAGGTCGGGCGCCACCTCGTGGGACGGCCGGTCGAAGAAGGCGCGGGGCAGCGGGGCCGTGCTCAGCACCCCGCTCAGGATCCGGCCGCCCAGGCCGCCTGGGCGTCGACCGCCTCGCGCAGCGCCACGAGCTGGTCGCGCACCCGGTCCGGGGCGGTGCCGCCGTGGGCCTTGCGGGCGGCGAGCGCGCCGGCGACGTTGAGCACGTCGCGGACGTCGGGCGTCAGGTGCGGCGAGACCTTGGTCAGCTCCTCGTCGGAGAGGTCGCCGAGGTCCTTGTCGTTGACCTGGCACCACACCACCAGGTGGCCGACGGCCTCGTGCGCCTCGCGGAAGGGCACGCCGCGCCGCACCAGCAGCTCCGCCAGGTCGGTGGCGAGGGCGAACCCGTCGGGGGCCGACGCCTCCAGACGGGCGGTGTTGACCCGCATGGTCGAGACGAGCCCGGCCATCGCGGGCAGGACCAGCAGCAGGGTGTCGACGGAGTCGAACACCGGCTCCTTGTCCTCCTGCAGGTCGCGGTTGTAGGTGAGGGGCAGGCCCTTGAGCGTGGTCAGCAGCGCCATCAGGTTGCCGATCAGGCGGCCGGACTTGCCGCGGGCCAACTCGGCCACGTCGGGGTTCTTCTTCTGCGGCATGATCGACGAGCCCGTGGAGTAGGCGTCGTCCATCTCGATCCAGCGGAACTCCTGCGAGGCCCACAGGACGATCTCCTCGCCCAGCCGCGACAGGTGGGTGCCGATCAGGGCCGCGGCGAACAGGAACTCGGCCGCGAAGTCGCGGTCGGCGACCGCGTCCATCGAGTTGGGCGCGGCCGCGTCGAACCCGAGCTCCTGGGCGACCGCCTGCGGGTCCAGCGGCAGTGACGAGCCGGCCAGCGCGCCGGAGCCGAGCGGCGAGATCGCGGCCCGCTTGTCCCAGTCGGTGAGCCGGTCGATGTCGCGGGCGAACGCGTGCACGTGCGCGAGCAACTGGTGCCCGAACGACACCGGCTGCGCGTGCTGCAGGTGGGTCATGCCGGGCGCGGCCGTCTCGGCGTGCTGCTCGGCCTGCTCCATCAGCGCCGTCTCCAGCTCCACCAGGCGGGAGACGATCGTGCGGACGTGGTCGCGCAGGTAGAGACGCAGGTCGGTGGCGATCTGGTCGTTGCGGCTGCGGCCGGCGCGGAGCTTGCCGCCGAGGGTGCCGAGCCGCTCCAGCAGGCCGCGCTCCAGCGCGGTGTGCACGTCCTCGTCGGCGACGGTGGGCCGGAACTCGCCCGCCTTGCAGGCCCGCTCCAGGTCGTCGAGCGCGCCGATCATGCGCTGCAGCTCCTCGCCGCTCAGCAGCCCCGCCCTGTGCAGGACCCGGGCGTGCGCCCGGGAGGCCGCCAGGTCGTAGGGCACCAGCCGCCAGTCGAAGTGCACGCTCACCGACAGCCGGGTCAGCGCGTCGGACGGGCCTCCTTCGAAACGCCCGCCCCACAGCCGCATCGGCTTGCCATCACTCACCGTCTTCTCCTCAACCTTCACCGCACGTCCTCCGCGACCATAGTGCACTTCACCCCTGCTTCGCGTCGCGAGCCGCCGCGATCTTCGATGGCAGGCTGAACAGCTGGACGAAACCTTTGGCCAGCGATTGGTCGAACGTGTCGCCGGTGTCGTAGGTGGCCAGTGAGAAGTCGTACAGGGACTGCTCGGACCGCCTGCCGGTGACGGTCGCGCGGCCGCCGTGCAGGGTCATCCGGATGTCGCCGCTCACGTACCGCTGGGCGTCGGCGATGAGCGCGTCGAGCCCGCGCTTGAGTGGCGAATACCACAGCCCGTCGTAGACCAGCTCGGTCCACCGCTGGTCGACACCGCGCTTGAAGCGGGCCAGGTCGCGCTCGACGGTGACGGACTCCAGCTCCTGGTGCGCGGTGATGAGCGTGATCGCGGCCGGCGCCTCGTACACCTCGCGCGACTTGATGCCGACCAGCCGGTCCTCGACCATGTCGATGCGGCCGACGCCGTGCGCGCCGGCCCGCGTGTTCAGCTCGGCGACGATCTCGTACGGGGTGAGCGGGCGGCCGTCGAGCCGGACCGGGACGCCCTGCTCGAAGGTGATGACCACCTCGTCGGGCTCGCGCGGCGCCGACGGGTCGGCGGTGTAGGCGTAGACGTCCTCGCTCGGCGCGTTCCAGATGTCCTCCAGGAAGCCGGTCTCGATGGCGCGGCCCCACAGGTTCTGATCGATGGAGAACGGGTTCTTCCTGGTGGTCTCGATCGGCAGGCCCTTGCGCTCGGCGAACTCGATCGCCTTGTCGCGGGTCCAGGCGAAGTCGCGGGCCGGGGCGACCACCTCGAGGTCGGGGGCCAGCGCGGCCAGCCCGGCCTCGAAGCGGACCTGGTCGTTGCCCTTGCCGGTGCAGCCGTGGGACACGATGGTGCCGCCGAACCGCTTGGCCGCGGTGACCAGGTGCTTGACGATGAGGGGGCGCGAGAGCGACGACAGCAGCGGGTAGCGGCCCATGTAGAGGGCGTTGGCCTGGAGGGCGGGCACGCAGAAGTCGGCCGCGAACTCCTCCTTGGCGTCGACGACGACGGACTCGACGGCGCCGCAGTCCATGGCGCGCTTCTGGATGGCGTCCATGTCCTCACCGCCCTGGCCGAGGTCCACCGCGACGGCGATGACCTCGGCGTTCATCTTCTCGGCGAGGAACGGGATGGCCACCGACGTGTCGAGGCCTCCTGAGAATGCCAGGACCACTCTCTCCGTCATTGCTCCATCTCCATAAAGTAGGGAATGTTCGGTCTAGGCGCGCCGGTCGGCCGCCTTCAGCAGCGCCTGCGCGAGAACCTGGCCGCCCTGCGGATCACGGCTGATGACCAGGATCGTGTCGTCCCCGGCGACCGTGCCCAGGATCGACTCCCAGTCGGCGTGGTCGATGGCGGAGGCGAGGAACTGGGCCGCGCCCGGCGGGGTCCTGACGATGACGAGGTTGGCCGAGGCCTCGGCCCCGACCAGCAGCTCCTCGGCGATGCGGTGCAGCCGCGCGGCCGGGGACTCCCCGGTGCCGAGCCTGGCCCGCGGGATCCGCCCGCCGCCCTCACCGGGCAGCGCGTACACCAGCGAGCCGTCCCCGGCGCGCAGCTTCAGCGCGCCCAGCTCGTCCAGGTCACGCGAGAGCGTGGCCTGGGTGACCTCGACGCCGCTCTCGGCCAGCAGCTTGGCCAGCTCAGGCTGCGACCGCACCGGCTGGCGCTGGAGCAGGTCGGTGATCCTCGCGTGCCGGGCCGCCTTGGTCATCGGGATGGTCATGGCCGGGTCACCAGCCAGTGGAGGAGCGCCTTCTGGGCGTGCAGCCGGTTCTCCGCCTGGTCCCACACGGCGCTGCGCGGGCCGTCCAGGACGTCGGCGGTGATCTCGTTGCCCCGGTAGGCGGGCAGGCAGTGGAGCACGACCGCGTCAGCGTCGGCGTGCGCCAGCAGCTCGGCGTTCACCTGGTAGGCCATGAGGTCGCGGACCCGGTCCTCCTTGCCGTCCTGGCCCATCGACACCCAGGTGTCGGCGGCCACGACGTGCGCTCCCTGGACGGCGGCGACCGGGTCGGACACCGCCACCACCGAGCCGCCGGTGGCGGCGGCGATCGACGCGGCCCGGCCCAGCACGACGGCGTCCGGCTGGTAACCGGCCGGGGCGCCGATCCGCACGTGCATGCCGGCGGTGGCGCCGCCCAGCAGGTAGGAGTTGGCCATGTTGTTGGCGCCGTCCCCCACGTACGCGAGCGTCAGGCCGGTGGTGCGGCCGAACCGCTCGCGTACGGTCTGCAGGTCGGCGAGGATCTGGCAGGGGTGGAACTCGTCGGTGAGCGCGTTGACCACCGGCACCGCGGAGTTGGCGGCCATGGTCTCGATCAGTTCCTGCCCGTTGGTGCGCCACACGATGGCGGCCACCTGCCGGTCGAGCACGCGGGCGATGTCCTCGATCGGCTCGCCGCGGCCCATGAGCGTGGAGACGCCGTCGACGATCAGCGGCAGGCCGCCGAGTTCGCCGATGCCGGCGTGGAAGGAGATCCGCGTCCTGGCCGACGGCTTGTCGAACAGCACCGCCACGGTCCTGGGCCCCTCGAACGGGCGGTGGCCGAAGCGGTCCTTCTTCATCTCCGCCGCCAGGGCGAGCACCTCCTCCTGCTCGTCCGGCGACAGGTCGTCGTCCCTCAGGAAGTGCCTGACCCGCGCCGGGTCCGCGCCGTGCCTCGTCGTCACTTGCTCGCCTCCGTGAGGATCTTCGGGAACGCCGCGGTGAAGGCGTCCACCTGCGCCGCCGTCACGACCAGCGGGGGCGCGATCCGCACCGCGTCCGGCTGGACGGCGTTGACCAGGAAGCCCGCTTCCTGGGCCGCCTTCTGCACCTGCCCAGAAATCGGCGCGTCGAGCACGGCGGCCAGCCACAGCCCGCGCCCGCGCACTCCCTTCAGCATCGGATGCGCGACCGATTCGAGCCCGCCGCGCAGCCGCTCGGCGACCTCCCGCACGTGGCCGAGGTCCACGTGGTCGAGCACGGCCAGCGCCGCGGCGCAGGACACCGGGTTCCCGCCGAAGGTCGAGCCGTGGTCGCCCTTCTCGAACAGCGTGCCGGCCTCCCCGAAGCCGACGCAGGCGCCGATGGGCAGCCCGCCGCCGAGCCCCTTGGCCAGCGTCAGGATGTCGGGCGTGACGCCGTCGGCCTGGTGGGCGAACCAGTGGCCGGTGCGCCCGATCGCCGACTGGATCTCGTCGGCCACCAGCAGCGCGCCGGTGGCGTCGCAGATCTCGCGGGCCGCCGCCAGGTAGCCGTCGGGCGGCGGCACCACGCCGGCCTCGCCCTGCGTCGGCTCCAGGAACACCGCCGCGCACTCGGCGGTCACGGCCGCCTTCAGCGCGTCCGCGTCACCGTACGGGACGAACCGGACGTCGACCGGGAACGGGCCGAACTGGTCGCGGATCGACTTCTTGCCGCTCAGCGACAGCGCGCCGATCGTGCGGCCGTGGAAGCCGTTCTCGGCCGCCACGAAGTAGGAGCGGCCGGTGCGCCTGCCGTACTTGACCGCGAGCTTGTAGGCGGCCTCGTTGGCCTCGGTGCCGGAGTTGGCGAAGAAGACGCGGGCGGGCGCGCCGAGCAGGCCCGTCAGCCTCTCGGCCAGCAGCACCTCGGGCTCGTGCAGGAACAGGTTGCTGGTGTGGGCGAGCGTCGCCACCTGCCTGGAGACGGCCTCGACCAGCGCGGGGTGGGCGTGGCCGAGGGAGACGACCGCGATGCCGGCGATGAAGTCGAGGTACTCGTTGCCCTCGACGTCCCACACCCGGGCGCCCTCGCCTCTGGCCAGCGCGAGCGGGGGGACGCCGTAGTTGGGCATGAAGACCCGCTCGAACCGCTCGTACAAGCTGGTCATGAGGGCACCACCATGGTTCCGATTCCTTCGTTGGTGAAGATCTCCTGCAGCAGCGCGTGCGGCACCCGGCCGTCGAGCACGTGGGCGCGCGGCACGCCGCCGCGGACGGCGGTCAGGCAGGCTTCCATCTTGGGCGCCATGCCGCTGGACAGCGTGGGCAGCATCCGCTCCAGCTCGGCCGCGTCCACCTCGTCGATGACGTCGGTGTCGTCGGGCCAGTTGGCGTACAGTCCCTCGACGTCGGTGAGGACGACCAGCTTCTCCGCCTTGAGCGCCACGGCCAGCGCGGCCGCCGCCGTGTCCGCATTTACATTGTAGATTTCTCCGTCCGCCCCGCGGGCGACGCTCGACACGACCGGGACGCGCCCGTCGGCCAGCAGCGCCTCCACCGCGCCCGGCTCCACCTTGACGATCTCGCCCACCTGGCCGATGTCGACCGCCTCGCCGTCCACCACGGCGTTCTTGCGCTCGGCGGTGAACAGATGGGCGTCCTCGCCGGACAGGCCGACCGCGAACGGGCCGTGGTGGTTGATCAGGCCGATGATGTCGCGGCCCACCTGGCCGACCAGCACCATCCTGACCACCTGCATGGCCTCCGGGGTGGTGACCCGCAGCCCGGCGGTGAACGTCGACTCGATGCCCAGCTTGTCCAGGTGGGCGTTGATCTGCGGGCCGCCGCCGTGCACCACGACCGGCCGCAGACCGGCGTACCGCAGGAAGACCACGTCCTCGGCGAACGCCTCCTTGAGCGTCTCGTCGATCATCGCGTTGCCGCCGTACTTGATGACGACGGTCGCGCCGTGGAAACGCTTCAGCCACGGCAGCGCCTCGATCAGGGCCGCCGCCTTCTCCTGCGCGGCCCTCATGTGGAGTACGCCGAGTTCTCGTGGACGTAGTCGGCCGTCAGGTCCGTGGTGTGCACGGTGGCGGTGTGCGGGCCGGCCGACAGGTCGACGGTGATGGTGACGTCCCGCGGACGCATGTCGACCTTGTCACGGTCGTCGCCCACGGCGCCGCCGCGGCAGATCCAGACGCCGTTGATCGCCACGTTGAGCCGGTCGGGCTCGAACTCGGCGTCGGTCGTGCCGACCGCGGACAGCACCCGGCCCCAGTTGGGGTCCTCCCCGTGGATGGCGCACTTGAGCAGGTTGGACCGGGCGACCGCGCGGCCGACCTTGACCGCGTCGTCCTCCGACGCCGCGCCCACCACCTCGATGGCGATGGCCTTGCTGGCGCCCTCGGCGTCGACCAGGAGCTGCCGGGCCAGGTCGGCGCAGACCTCCGTCACCTTCTGCTCGAACTCGGCCAGATCGGGCCGGACACCGGCGGCGCCGCTGGACAGCAGCAGCACCGTGTCGTTGGTGGACATGCAACCGTCGGTGTCGAGCCGGTCGAAGGTCACCGACGTCGCCCGGCGCAGCACCGCGTCAAGCTCCTCGGCGGTCAGCTCGGCATCAGTGGTGATCACGCAGAGCATGGTGGCCAGGGCGGGCGCCATCATGCCGGCCCCCTTGGCCATGCCACCGACCATGTACCC
>NZ_JAPNNL010000254.1 GCF_027620315.1 Nonomuraea corallina
GCGGCGACGGCGCGGCGGACCCGGTCGGGCGCGTCGTCGAGGGTGTCCCACTCCTCGCGCGGCGGCAGGCCGGACCGGCCGAGCAGCACGAGCCGGGCCTGGGCGCGGTCGGCCAGGTCCTCGGCCAGGGTGAGCCCGATGCCGCCGAGCCCGCCGGTGATGACGTACACGCCGTTCCGGCGCAGCGGGTCGGCCTGCTGCGGGACCGGGACCTGGGTGTAGCCGCGCAGCCAGCGGCGCCCGGTGCGCAGCGCGACCGGCGACGGCGGCTCCCCCTCGGGCGGCTCGACCGGCTCGGCGGCCAGTTCGGCCAGCACCGCGGCCGGGTCGTAGGCGCCCTCCTCCAGGTCGAGGTGGCGGGCCGTCAGCCAGCGCGCCTCCAGCGGCACCACGCCGGTGAAGCCCGCGACGGTGGCGTGCTCCGGCCTGGTGACGTCGCCGCCGACGACGCCTTGGGTGCCGGTGGTGACGATGTCGAGGTGGACGCCGCCGTCGCGGTCGGCCTGGGCGAGCGCCTGCACCAGGCACAGGAGGCTGAAGAAGCCGAGGTCCTGGGCGGCGTTCGCGGCTTCGGCCGAGGCGGCGGGGTCGCCGTCGAGCGGCCAGGCGTGCACGATCCTGGCCGGGACGCCGGTGTGCGCGAGCAGCGCCTCGTAGTCCTCGCGCGCGGCGGGCCTGAGGGTGACGGTGCCGTCGGCGGCGACCCCGTACGCGTCGCCGGGCGTCACCCGGACGGTGTCGGCGCCGGCGGCGCGCAGGGCGTCCAGGAGCGGCCCGGCGGCGGGCCCGGCGAACACCAGGCAGCGGACACCGGCGAGCGAGTTTGCCGCGGCGGGGGCGACGGGGGCCTGCCGCCAGGCGGGGACGGAGAACCGTTCCTCCTGCGGCAGCGCGCCGGTCCGCTTCGGCCGGGGGTAGATCAGCTCGGTGTCGATCGTGGTCGGCACCCAGTGGTGGGTGCGCTCGTACGGGTAGGCCGGCAGCGGGACTCGGCGGGCGGGCTCGGTGATCGCGGCGGCGTCGAGCGGCGCGCCGGCGGTCCACAGCGCGCCCGCGGCCGCGTACAGGACCTCCAGGTCGGCCTTGGTCTCGGCGGGGCCGGGCAGGCTGTGCAGCGGGGCCGGCGCGGTGCGGGGCAGCTGCGTCCTGGCCAGGCCGGCGAGCTGGCGGCCCGGCCCGCACTCCAGCAGCCGCCACTCGCCGTCGGCGACGAGCGTGGCCACGCAGTCGCCGAAGCGGACGGCCTCGCGCAGGTGCCGGGTCCAGTAGGCGGGGTCGGTGGCCTGCTCGGGGGTGATCCAGTCGCCGGTGACGTTCGACAGGAACGGCACGGCGGGCGCGTTGCGGGCCACGGCGGCGACGGCGTCGTGGAAGTCGCCGAGGATCGGGTCCATCATCGCCGAGTGGAAGGCGTGCGAGGTGCGCAGCGCCGTGTGCTGGATCTCGGCCTCGTCGAGGGTGGCGGCGTACCGTTCGACCAGTTCGGCGGGGCCGGCGACGACGCAGGTGCCGGGGCCGTTGATGGTGGCGATGGACAGCCCGTCCGGCAGGGTGCGGCGGACCTCCTCGTGGTCCTGGCGCACGGCCAGCATCGAGCCGGCCGGCATCGACTGCATGAGCCGGCCCCGGGTGGCGACCAGGCGCAGCGCGTCCGGCAGGGTGAAGACGCCGGCGACGGCGGCGGCGGCGTACTCGCCGATGCTGTGGCCGATCATGGCGGCCGGTTCGATCCCCCACGAGCGCCACAGGCTCGCCAGCGCCCATTCGACGGTGAACAGCGCGGGCTGGGCCAGCGCCGTCTGGCGCAGCCGCTCGTCGGCGGCCTCCCGCTCGTCGTCGGCGGGGAACAGCAGCGTGCGCAGGTCCAGGCCGAGCTCGTCGCGCAGCAGTTCGGCGCACTCGTCGACGGCGGCGGCGAAGGCCGGCTCGGTGCGGTAGAGGCCCGCGCCCATGCCCGCGTACTGGGCGCCCTGGCCGGAGAACAGCCAGGCCACGCGCGGGGTGCCCGCCTTGGCCCGGACCACGCGGCGCGGCTCGCGCAGGGCGGCGACCGCGTCGGCGGGGTCGGCGGCGACGACCGCCGCCCGGTGGGCGTGCTGCCTGCGCCCGGTGCGCAGCGTGTGGGCGACGTCGGCGAGCGAGATCTCCCGGTCCTCCAGGTGGTCGGCCAGCCGCCGCACGGCGGCGTCCAGCGCGGCCGGGGTACGCGCCGACAGCTGCAGCAGGTGGGCGGGGCGCGGCCGGGCGGTCGGCAGCGCGGAGGGCGGGGCCTGCTCGACGACGACGTGCGCGTTGGTGCCGCCGATGCCGAAGGAGCTGACGCCGGCGCGGCGGGGGTGGCCGTTCGTCTCCCACTTGGTCAGGCTGGCGTTGACCCGGAACGGGCCGCGTTCGAAGTCGATGCGCGGGTTGGGCCGCTCGTAGTTCAGGGTGGGCGGGATCAGGCCGTTCTCCAGCGAGAGCACGGTCTTGATGAACCCGGCGATGCCCGCGGCCGGGCCGAGGTGGCCGATGTTGGTCTTGACCGAGCCGATGCCGCACCAGCCGGCCTCCTCCGACGCGGCGCCGAGGACGCCCGCCAGGGCGGAGACCTCGATCGGGTCGCCGAGCGCGGTACCGGTGCCGTGCGCCTCGACGTAGCTGACGGTCCGCGGGTCGATCTGGGCGAGGCCGAGCGCCTGCGAGATCGCCGCGGCCTGGCCCTCGGCGCTGGGCGCGGAGAAGCCGACCTTACTGGCGCCGTCGTTGTTGATCGCGTTGCCGATGACGACGGCGCGGATGTGGTCGCCGTCGGCGATCGCGTCGGACAGCCGCTTGAGCACGGCCATGCCGCCGCCTCCGCCCCAGATGGTGCCCTGCGCGGAGGCGTCGAAGGCCCGGCAGTGCCCGTCGGGCGAGTAGATGCCGTCCTGGTGGTACAGGTAGCCCCATTCGGCGGGCAGCTCCAGCGACGCGCCGCCGGTCAGCGCCATGTCGCACTCGCCGGCGCGCAGCGCCTCGCACGCCACGTGCAGCGCCACCAGGGAGGAGGAGCAGGCGGTGTGCAGGGTGAGCGAGGGGCCGCGCAGGTCGAGCTTGTACGACACGAGCGTGGCCAGGTAGTCGGGGTGGTTGCCGGTGTAGACGGCCAGGTTGCCGACGGAGGCGAACACCTCGGTGTTGGGCCGCACGTACAGCCACTGGTACTCGTCGGAGCCGATGGCCCCGTACACGCCGATCTCGCCCGGGTAGCGGGCCGGGTCGTAGCCCGCGTCCTCCAGCGCGGTGTGGGCCAGCTCCAGGAACATGCGCTGCTGCGGGTCGCGCAGCTCCGCCTCGCGCGGAGACATGCCGAAGAAGGCGGCGTCGAGCGCGCCGTAGTCGGCGGCGACGGAGGCGGCCGGGATGAACATGGGATCGTCGAGCAGGTAGTCAGGCACGCCGAGCGCCTCCTGCTCGGCGCGGGTGTGGAACTTCACCGATTCCACGCCCTCCACGAGGTTGCGCCAGAACGTCGGCACGTCCTCCGCGCCCGGCAGCCGGCAGGCCAGCCCGACGACCGCGATGGGTTCGACCCCGTTACCTTCTTCGTGGCTCATTCGGTGCTCTCCTGTCTGATCTGCTGCGACCGGTGAAGTGAGGGTCGGGCCCGCCGCGCGGCGACCCGCCGGGCGGCGCGGTCCCAGCCGGCCGGGCCGCGCTCGCCGTCGAGATGCGCGGCCAGAGCCCGGACGGTGGGGAAGCGGAAGAGGTCGACGATCGGCACCTCGCGGCCGAGCGCGGCGGCGAGCCGGGCCTGGACCTGCGCGGTGGCGAGCGAGTGCCCGCCGATCTCGAAGAAGTTGGCGGACGCGGAGACGGCCGGCAGGCCGAGCACCTCCCGCCAGACGCCGGCGACCAGCCGTTCGGTGCTGCTGGCGGGCTCGTCGCCGCCCGTCGGCGCGGGGCGGGGCGGCGGGGCGGGCAGCCGGGCGCGGTCCACCTTGCCGTTCGGGGTGAGCGGCAGCGCGGGCAGCAGGACGAGTTCGGCGGGCTGCGCGTAGCCGGGCAGGCTCGCGGCCAGATGGCGGCGCAGCTCCCCCGTCCCTGCGGCGGGGCCGTCGGGGACGGCGTAGGCGTGCAGCACCCGCCCGCCGGGCCGCTCGGCGACCGTGGCGGCGGCGGCGCGCACGCCCGGATGGGCCAGCAGCGCGGCCTCGACCTCGCCGAGCTCCACCCGGTAGCCGCGGATCTTCACCTGGCCGTCGGCGCGGCCGGCGATCACGACGCGGCCGTCCGGGTCGTAACGGCCGAGGTCGCCGGTGCGGTAGCGGGCCGTCTCGCCGTCCGGCTCGCGGGCGAACCGCTCCTCGGTGAGCGTCTCGTCCAGGTACGCCTGGGCCAGGCGGCGGCTCCTGACCACGACCTCGCCGAGTTCGCCGACGGCGGCGGGCGCGCCGGCCGCGTCGAGCACGAGCAGTTCGGCGCCGTCCACGCCGTGACCGACAGGAACCGGATCGCCGTGGTCCGCCGGGTCGGCGATCTCGTACAGGGCCTGCGCCTGCGGGGTCTCGGTGGTGCCGTAGGTGTTGACCAGGCGGGCGTTCGGGGCGGCGCGGCGCAGGCGGGCGGCGTCGGCGTGGGTGAGCCGGTCACCGCCGAACAGCACCAGCCGCAGGTCGGCGAGTTCCACCCCGGCGGCGGCGATGAGCGCGGCGAGTTGGGGGGTGAGGTGGGCGACGGTGATCCGGCGCTCGCGCAGCCACCCGGCGAGGCGGGCCGGGTCGCGCACCCGGTCCGGCACGGGCACGTGCAGGGTCGCGCCGAGCACCAGCGGGGTGAACGCGTCCCGCAGCAGCGGGTCGTGCGCCAGCCCGGCCAGCAGCGCGAACCGGTCGTCGCCGGTGAGCCCGTAGGCGCGGGGATACCAGTCGAGGAAGCGGGCCAGGGGCCGCTCGGGCGCGCGGACGGGTTTGGGCTGTCCGGTGCTGCCCGAGGTGAACGCCAGGTAGCCGCGCTCGTCCTGGTCCCTGATCCAGGCGGGTCCGGGCGGGGTGTCGGTGGGCCGGGGGCTGGACGCGTCCTCCACCGGGCCGAGTGCCGCCCCGTCGAGCGCCACCCCGTCGAGCGGCACCGGGTCCAGCGGCACCGGGTCCAGCGGCACCGGGTCCAGCGGCACCGGGTCGAGCCAGGCCAGGTCGGCGGGGATCTCGACGCCGGGGCAGGTCAGCACGCGGGTCGCGCCGGCGGCGCGCGCCTGCGCGGCGAGCCGGGCCGGCGGCAGCGCCGTGTCCAGCACCGCCCAGCGTGCCCCCGCCGCGAGCACGCCCAGCATCAGGGCGGGCAGCTCGCGGGTGCGCTCGGCGAGGATCGCCACCGTCTCTCCCGCCGTCTCCACCGCCGTCCCTCCCGCCGTCCCTCCCGCCGTCACGGCCCTGCCCGCCGTCTCGGTCAGCCGGGCCAGTTCCGCGTACGTCAGATCGCCGTCCTCGCCGCTGACCGCGACACGGCCGGGCCCGTCGGCCGCCCGCGCCAGCACCCGCTCCACCACCCCGGGCCCGGCCCAGCCGGGCAGCGCCGCCCGCCCGTCCGGCAACCGGGCCGCGCGGTCCGCCTCACGCTCATCTGCCTCACGCCCGTCCGGGGTCGCGGGGTGCGGCGTGGTCGCGGGCAGGGGGCGCAGGCCGGGTTCGCGTACCGGGCGGTCCGGGCGGGCGGTCAGGTCGGCGAGCAGCCGCAGGTAGCCGTTCAGCAGGGCGTCGATCCGCTCCTGCCGGAAGAGCCGCGGGTTGTAGACGGCCTGCAGCACGTACCGCCCGTCCCGCTCCCCCACGTACAGGGTCAGGTCGAACAGCGCGCCGGGCAGCCCCGGAGGCAGCGGCTCCGCAGTCACGCCGGGCAGGTCCAGCCTCGGCTCGGTGAAGTCGTACATGTTGAACAGCACCTGCACCAGCGGGTTGCGCGACAGGTCGCGGCCCGGCCCGAGCCGGTCCACCAGCCGCTCCAGCCGCACGTCCAGGTGCGCCAGCGCGCCCGACAGCGACTCCTGGCAGCGGGTCACGTGCGCGGCGAACGGCGCGTCGTCCTCCACCCGCAGCCGCACCGGCAGCACCTGCACCAGGCACCCGGCCAGCGGGTCGAGCACCGGGTCGCGCCGGTCGGCCACCGGGGTGCCGACGATCAGGTCGGGCTGGCCGGACAGCCGCCGCAGCACCAGCCCGTAGGCGGCCAGCAGCACCGCGTACGGGGTGCAGCCGAGCCGGGCGGCCAGCTCCCGCACGGCGGCGGCGACCCCGGCCTCCGTCTCGCCGGTGACGGACTCGCCGTCGAACGTCTGCACGGGCGGGCGCGGATGGTCGCGCGGCAGGTCGAGCACCGTGGGCGCGCCGTCGAGGTGCTCGCTCCACCACGCCAGGTCCGCCTCGCCGTCGCGGGCCGCCAGCCAGCCGACGTACCCGCCGTAGGTGGCGCGCAGCGGCGGCGGCGCCTCCTGCCGGTACGCGCGCGAGACGTCGTCGTACAGCACCTGCTGCGACCAGCCGTCGAACACCAGGTGGTGCGCGGTGATGGCGAGCACGTGCTCGTCGGCGGCGAGCCGGAGCAGGCGGGCCCGCCACAGCGGGCCTTCGGCCAGGTCGAACGGCAGCCTGGCCTCGGCCTGGAGCCGTTCGCGCAGCGCGTCGGCGGTCACGTCCTCGACGGGCAGCGGCACCGGGCCGGGCGGCGTGACCGCTACGGACGGGACGCCGCCCGCCTGCGGCACCCGCCAGCGCAGCACCTCGTGCCGCTCGGCCACCGAGGCCAGGGCGCGGGCCAGCGCCGCGACGTCCAGCGGCCCGGTCAGCCGCTGGGCCATGGCGATGTTGTGCGCGGGGGTGCCGGGGGCCAGCCGCTCGACGAACCACATCCGCCGCTGCACCGGCGACAGCCGCGCCGGTCCCTCGCCCGGCGGCTCCTCGCGCAGCGCGGGCGCCGTGGCGGCGCGGCGGGCGATCCCGGCCACGGTCCTGCCGCCGAGCACGTCCTCGACGGCCAGTTCCCGGCCCAGGCCGGTGCGCAGCAGCGCGGTCAGCCGCATGGCCAGCAGCGAGTGGCCGCCGCAGGCGAAGAAGTCGGCGTCCGCCGGGGGCGGCGCGCTCCCGAACGCCTCGGCCCAGAACGCGGCCACGGCCCGCACCAGCTCACCG
>NZ_JAPNNL010000255.1 GCF_027620315.1 Nonomuraea corallina
CTGGGGTCGCCGCCGGACGGGCCGGGTTCGGGCGAGGGTTCCGGCGCGGGCTCGGACGGGGTTCCGGACGCGGCCGGCCGAGGACGGCGAGAGGGGCGCCGTTTCCTGCCTCCGGGCCCGGCGTCCACCCCATCGCGATTGCTCACACCGGCTCCTTCACACGCCTACCAGGCATAACCCGATGGGTTTGCCCCCCGATGGCACAAGATTGCCAGGATTCTAGTCCCCATATATGGACAACAAAGACATGTGCCCAACATGAGATGAATGCCATGTGATCGCTAGGAGGTGGCCGAGGCGGGCACCGCCCAGGTGTTGCACTGGTAGGCGTGGTTCTTCTCCCAGCCCTGCCGGAACCACCGGTGGTTGTTCGCCGGGGACCCGTGGTCGCGCGGATAACCCGGATGGTCGCCCACCTGGCCGTAGAACCAGAACAGCCGCTGCCGGTTGCCCGTGCTCACCGGGTACGAGGTCGCGACCGACCGCATCCACATCCCGGCGAAACAGGTCGCCTGCAGTTCCAGCCGCCGGCTCAGCGCCAGCTTGCCGTTCCGGTTGGGCGTCTCCAGCGTCCGGGCCCACCAGGAGTCCAGCAGCCCCGTCAGGTTCTGCACGTGGTGCCCGTACTCGTGGGCCATCATGCTGATGATGCCGCCGTGCCAGCTGACGATCTGGCCGTAGCCGCGGGAGTTCCCGTTGCCCCTGGCCATGGCCGAGGTGGAGGCGTAGATCGTGCTGTTGCGCGGGCAGTAGTAGGGCACGATGCTCCCCGGCTGGGGATAGTCGCCGCAGGCGCCCCTGCCGCTCCTGGCCGCGATGGCGTACCTCGGCGGGCTGAACGGGATGCCCTGCTTGCGCAGAACCGGCTCCCAGGCGCGGTCCATGCACTCGCTGGTCTTGAGGATCAGCGCCTTGAGCTGGCTGTGGCTGAAGACGCTGGCGTTGCCCGCCCGGCAGTTCAGCCTCGGCAGGGCGCCGGCGCGGTAGAGGGTGTTGTTCTTCAGGCTGCGGTCGAGCGTCACCTGCGCGGGCGGGTCGTCGTCCGGCTCGTCGGCGGGCTCGTCGTCCTGGGTGGGCCGCCCGGTGGGCTCGTCGTCGGGCCGCTGCGTCGGGTCGTCCCAGGACCGGGTCGGCCCGTCGTCGGGGGAGGACGTCGGCTGCGCCAGCGGCGTCGAGGCATCCCTGTCCGAGGACCCGTCCAGGAAGGCCGCCCCGACGACCACCAGCACGAACAGCGCCGCCATCGACCCGAACACGAGCCCGAGCACGCCGGCCACGCCCATCCCTGACTTGCGCCGCGGCCGGTGGTGCCACTGCCCGTGCGGCGGGAAGGCCTGCCGGGGCGGCCACGGGCCCTGCGGTGGCGGGGGACCGCCCGGCCCGGCCGGCTGCCCCGGCGGCGGATACGGCCCCTGCGGGTACCCGCCGCCCCCGCCCGGGTGCGGCGCCTGCCCGGGGTACGGTCCCTGCCCGGGGTATGGTCCCTGCCCCGGATATGGCGGCTGCCCCGGCGGCGGCACGCCCTGCCCCGGGTACGGTCCCTGGCCCGGCGGCGGCACGCCCTGCCCGGGGTACGGCGGCTGTCCCGGGTACGGCCCCTGGCCGCCGGGCGGCGGAGCCCCGTGGCCCGGGTACGCGCCGGGGCCGCCCTGCCCCGGATAGGGGGCGGGCTGGTGCTCCGGCCGATGACGGCCCTGCGGACGGCCCTGCGGATGGCCCTGCGGCTGGCCCTGCGGATGGCCCTGTGGGGGCCAGGGAAGCGAGGGTGGCCTCTGGGGCTGTCCTGGCCCCTGTGGCGGGGGAGGATATTGCCCGTTGCCTGTCACCGTGTCGCCCCCATACTCGGAAGTCCGAGATGCGTGACCTCTCCTGTCACACACCGTGCCTTTGCCAAATATGGGGCAGAAGCATACTGATTTCTCACCCGTCACGGATGTAGCCGTACTCGGTTACGGTCCGAAATCATTCGAGGTGATCTCAGTCATGTTGCCGACCGCGAACGTGCCGTTGTCCTAGCGTTCTTTGCCATGAACCTCCAGCAGCTCCGCTATGTGGTCGCGACTGCGGAGCACCGCACCATGACTGACGCGGCAAGATCGCTGTACATCGCACAGCCTGCGCTTTCGCGTGCGATCCGCGATCTGGAACGAGAGCTCGGAATGACGCTCTTCGCGCGTTCGGGGCGGGGGGTAGTGGTGACCTCGCAGGGTCGCCGTGTGGTGAAGCTGGCTCGTGAGGCGCTCGACGCCGTCCGCGAGATCGAAGGCCTCGCCAGCCACGGCGGCGCCGGCGAGGCGGAACTCCGCATCGCCGCCACCCCCAGCCTGGAGCCCGGTCTGGCGGGGCGGCTGTTGCCCGCCTACGCCTCCGAGCACCCGGGCGTCCGCGTGCACATCGTCCGCTGCGAAGGCCGCGAGGCCGTCGTCAGCGCCATCCGGGACCAGCGGGCAGACCTCGGCCTGACCGACCTGCCCGTCCCCGGCGACCTCATCACCCACCCGCTCGAACGGCAGGAGATCGTGCTGATCTCCCCGCCCGGGCTCGAACTCCCCAACCCCGTTCCCATGGCCAGGCTCCACGGCATGCGCCTGGCCCTCCCCGCGCGCGGCAGCGTCCGCCGCAGGGAGCTCGACGCGATGTTCGGCAAGTTCGCGGTCAGCCCCGTCGTCGTCCTCGAGACCGACGAGCGCAACGGCTGGCTGAACGCGGTCCGCACCGGTCAGGCGTCGCTGCTGTGGTATCGCGGGATGGCCGAACAGGCCGCCAGGGCGGGCCTCGTGGTCCGTTCGCTGGATCCCGCCGTCCGACGCGTGATCGCCGTCGTGCACACGCGCCGCCGCCTCCCGCTGATCGCCCAGGACTTCCTGGCGACCGCCGAGAGGGGCACCACCGCCTAGCGCGGTCTCTCACCACCTCGCCGGCGCCGGCCCGCGTGCCCCCCTTTTGGACACGTGGCGGGCTCCGTGAGGCTCCACCGTCACACCGGTCGGCGTGTTCAGCATGTCCCGGATCCGTCGTACGACGCGATGCGGACGGTGAACGCCGTCGTGGCGGTCGTCCCGTTCATCTGGACGGGGGGAGGGACACCACGGCGCGCAGGCCGGGGGAGGCGTCCTCCAGGTGGACGGTGCCGCCATGGGCGCGGACCGTCTCCCGGACGATGGCCAGCCCCAGCCCCGCCCCGCCCTGGTCCCGGCTGCGGCCGGTGTCGAGGCGGGTGAACCGGTCGAACACCCGCTCCCTGTCGTCCTCCGGGATGCCCGGACCGTCGTCGGTGACCGTCAGGACCCCGTCGGCGGTCAACGCGACCTCGACCTTCGACGCGGTGTGCCGCACCGCGTTGTCGATCAGGTTGGTCAGCACCCGGCCGAGGTCCATGGCGTCGCCGCGCACCTCCACCGGGTCGCAGACCGCCAGCCGCGCCTCGGCGTACCGGTCGGCCGTCCGCCGTACGACCTCGTCCAGGTCGACGGGCTCGCGCCGGGCCGGGACGCCGCCGCGCTCGTCCAGCCGGGCCAGCGCCAGCAGGTCCTCGGCCAGCCGGGACAGCCGCAGGGTGTCCTCCAGGACGCCCTCGGCCGTCTCCGTCCAGTCCTGCCCGTCCGGGTGCCCGAGCGCCACCTCCAGCTGGAGCCGGATGCTGGCGAGCGGGCTGCGCAGCTCGTGCGCCGCGTCGGAGACCAGCGCCCGCTGCCGCTTCTCGGCCTCCTCCAGCCGGGCCAGCATGTCGTTGAGCGTGGTGGCCAGCGAGTGCACCTCGTCACGCGACTCCGGCACCGGCAGCCGGCGCGACCGCGCGGTGTGCGTGATCTCGGCCGCGCCCCGGCGCAGCGCCGTGATGGGCCGGAGCGTACGCCCGATGATCATCCAGCTGGCGCCGGCGAGCAGCACCACCAGCAGCGGCGTGCCCACCCACAGCACCCCGCCGGCCGTGCGGACGCTCGTCTGGATCTCCGACACCGACCGGGCCGCGAGCACCGTCTGCCCGCGGTCGGCGCTCAGCGCCACCACCCGCAGCTGCGCCGGGATCGCGTACGGGCGGCCGTCGACGAACGTGGCCCGGCCCTCCCGCAGCGTCCGCGCCCGGCCCGGGGCGTCGAGCAGCGGCACCAGCCGGTCGGCGCCGTAGGTGACGTGCGTGATCCGCCCGTCCGCGTCGAGGACCTGCACGATCGTGCCGTCGTGGGTGGTGATCGGGGTCGTGAGCGTGCCGGCGTCGGCCTGCACCCGCACCGTGTGCGCCTGCCGGGTGACCGACTCGTCCACGGTGTCCATGAGCGTCCGGTCCAGCACCGACAGCAGCACGGACGCCGACAGCGCCAGCGCCACCGCGAGCACGGCCACGGCGACCACGGTCAGCCGGAACCGCAGCCCCTGCCGCCGCCACCAGGACGACGGGCGCCCGGACGGGAACTCAGCCACCGTCGCCGGCCAGCCGGTAACCCGCGCCGCGCACGGTCTGCAGCGCGTTCCTGCCGAACGGCGCGTCGATCTTGCGCCGCAGGTAGCCCACGTACACCTCGACCACGTTCGGGTCGGTGTCGAAGGTGTCCCAGACGTGCTCCAGGATCTCCGACTTGGACACCACCTCGTCGCGCCGGCGCAGCAGGAACTCCAGCAGCGCGAACTCGCGCGGCGTCAGCTCGACCTCCCGCTCGCCGCGCCGCACCCGCCGCCGCGCCGGGTCGAGCGACAGGTCGCCCGCCGCCAGCACCGCCGGCCGCCGCCCGGCGCCGCGCCGCAGCAGCGCCCTCAGCCTGGCCACCAGCACCACGTACGAGAAAGGCTTGGTCAGGTAGTCGTCGGCGCCCAGATCCAGGCCGTCGGCCATGTCGTACTCGCCGTCCTTGGCCGACAGCATGAGGATGGGCACCCAGTTCTCCTCCGCGCGCAGCTGCTTGCACACGTTGTAGCCGGACAGCCTCGGCAGCATGATGTCGAGCACGACCACGTCGTAGTCGCCGTGCCGGGCCTCGTGCAGCCCCTGCTCGCCGTCGTGGGCGAGGTCGACGGCGAAACCCTCCGCCTGCAGCCCGCGCTGGAGCGCGGCCGCCATCCGGCGCTCGTCCTCGACCACCAGTACCCGCATGCGCCGATTCTCCCGTGCCCGCCCTGAGAGCCGGCTGAGAACGCTGAGAGGGCTCTCAGCCCGTCTCAGGTTCGCCTAAGGATGCATGACGCAGGCTGCGTGTATCGACATACCGTTGAGGAGTGAGATGCGCAGAGGCACGTTCGTGAGATGGGGAGTGCCGATCGCGGCGGCGGCCGTGATCGGCGCGGCGCTCGGCGCCGGCCCGGTCATCGCAGCGGTGAGCGGCGACCCGGTGCTGCCCGAGAAGTCCGCCCAGCAGTTGCTGGCCGACGCCGTGGCGGCCACGGAGAAGCACGAAGGCATGCCGCCCATGTCGGGCACGGTCCAGCAGACGGCCTCGCTCGGGCTGCCGGCGCTGCCCGGCGTCGGCGACGGCTCGCCGCTGGCGCTGCTGTCCGGTTCCCATGAGGTGAAGCTCTGGTACGGCGACGAGGACAAGATGCGGCTGGCCTTGCCCACCCAGTTCAACGAGACGAACATCATCGTCAACGGTGACCAGGCGTGGTACTGGAACAGCGACAGCAACACCGCCACCAGGATCAAGCAGCAGGGTCAGCCCCACCGGGAGGGACGGCCCACGCCCCACCCGTCCGTCATGACCCCCGACCAGGCGGCGCAACGGGTGCTGGAACACGTGGGCGACTCCACCACGATCTCGGTGAGCAACACCGCCGAGGTCGCGGGCCGCCCGGCCTACCAGCTCGTGCTGGCCCCGAAGGACCCGGCCTCCCTGGTCCAGGAGGTGCGCCTGGCCGTCGACGGCGAGCACCACGTGCCGCTGCGGGTCCAGGTGTTCGCCAAGGGCTCGGCCGAGCCGGCCCTGCAGGTCGGGTTCACCCAGCTCACCTTCACCCCGCCGGCCGAGGAGAACTTCGCCTTCACCCCGCCCCCCGGCGCCAAGGTGGAGGAGAAGACGTTCGGGGCGGCCGACCTGAAGCACGAGAACCACCCGAACCACGACAAGAGCCTCGATCACGCCGACGAGGCCAAGCGGGCCGCCGGCGAAGTCCAGACCCGAGGCGAGGGCTGGACCGCGGTCGCGGTGCTCCCGGCGGACGTCCTGTCGACGGGCGAGGAGGCGACCGACCCCGGCACGGGCGGCACGGATGCCGGGACGCGGGAGCTCCTGGACAGCGTGCTGAAGTCCGCCACGCCGGTGAGCGGCCCCTGGGGCTCCGGCAAGCTGATCAAGACGAAGCTCGTCACGGTGCTGCTGACCGACGACGACCGCCTGCTGATCGGCGCGGTCACCCCGGAGGAGATCGTCAAGGCGGCGGGCGTCAGGTGACGACCGCCACGCGGGACGCGGGGACGCCCATCGGGGCGGCCCCGCCCTCCTTCCCCGCCGACGCCGCCCTCGTGACGTCCGGGCTGACCAAGCGCTTCCGCGGCGGCCAGGTGGCCGTGGACGCGCTCGACCTGTCCGTGCCGCGCGGGTCCGTCTACGGCTTCCTGGGCCCGAACGGCTCCGGCAAGACCACCACGATCCGGATGCTGCTCGGCCTGATCACGCCCACCGGCGGCACCTGCTCCCTGCTCGGCCTGCCGCTCGCGCGGGCCCTGCCCCGGGTCGGGGCGCTGGTCGAGGGCCCGGCCTTCTACCCGTACCTGACGGGGGAGGCCAACCTGCGCCGGTTCGACGCCGCCGACCCCACCGCCTCGGGGGCCGACGCCGGACGGCGGATCGCCGAGGCGCTCGAACGCGTCGGCCTCACCGCGGCCGCGGGCAAGCGCTACCGCGTCTACTCGCTCGGCATGCGCCAGCGGCTGGCCATCGCGGCCACCCTGCTGAGGCCGCGCGAGCTGCTCATCCTCGACGAGCCCACCAACGGGCTCGACCCGCAGGGCACCCGCGAGGTGCGGGCGCTGGTCAAGGAGATCGCCGCCGGCGGCACGACCGTGTTCGTCTCCTCCCACCTGCTGGCCGAGGTCGAGCAGATGTGCACGCACGCCGCCATCATGCGCGCCGGCCGCCTGGTCGCGGACGGCACGATCGCCTCGCTGAGCGGCGGCCGGGCCG
>NZ_JAPNNL010000256.1 GCF_027620315.1 Nonomuraea corallina
TTACTCCAAACTTCCGTCCTTGTCCAATTGGACGCCGACCGAGATCAGAGAGAAGAGGGGGCGTCGGCACGAGGCCGACTGGACGGCTTCGCCGCTCCCGCGAGGGGGCGGCTTCTCGCCACCCTCTGCCGAGGGAGGCGACGGGCAGGCCGTGCCCGTTCGGAACACGGAGAACTGTATGGACGGCTCCCGCAGTCGTCAAATCGAACCGTTCACGCCGGTGTCACCCAGGCGACACGGGTACGTACGGTGCGTGAGGCAGCCTCTCGTACCTCGAGCGCTCATCGTCCTGGTAGGCATCGCCGGGGCGCTGATCGTGCTGTTCGGCCTGCGGGAAGTCGCGTCACTCGCCGGTCCGTTCGTGCTGGCGCTGGTGCTGGTCATCGCCGTGTCGCCGGTGCGCGGGTGGCTGCTCAGGGTCGGGGCGCCGCAATGGGTCCAGGTCGCGGTGCCCTTCCTCATCCTGGTGCTGGTCCTCCTGGGCATGGCCGGTGTGCTCTCGGTCACGGCGTTGCAGCTCAGTGAGCTCGCCCCCGCGTACGCCGGCCGGTTCGAGAAGCTGATCGCCGACGGGCGGGCCTTCGCGATCGAGCACGGCGTCAGCAACGAGCAACTCGACCGGGCCGTCGCCAGCTTCGACCCGGGACGCGTGATCGAGATCGCGCAGAGCCTCCTCGGCGGAGTGATCGGCGTGTTCTCCGCCCTGTTCCTCATCTTCGTCCTGCTGCTGGCGATGTGCTTGGACGCGCCCGCCACGTCCCGCGTTCTGCGCTCCGGGGAGGGCAGGAGCGCCGCCCTGGTGGAGGCGCTGGGCCGGTTCGCGCGCAAGACGCGCCGCTACCTGATCGTGTCGACCGTGTTCGGGGTGATCAACGCGATCCTCAACGTGATCGCGCTCTACCTCATCGGCGTGCCGTTGCCGCTTCTGTGGGGAGTGCTCGCCCTGATCGCGAACTACATCCCCAACATCGGCTTCGTCATCGCCCTGCTCCCACCGGCCATGCTCGCCCTGCTGGACGGCGGGCTGAACGAGATGGTGCTGGTCATCGTGGCGTACGTGATCGCCAACGTGGTGACGCAGTCGCTCCTTCTGCCGAAGTTCCTCGGTGACGCGGTGGGGCTGTCGACGACGATGACGTTCCTGTCGCTCATCGTGTGGACCTTCGTGCTCGGGCCCCTGGGAGCCATCCTGGCCATTCCGCTGAGCCTGCTGGCCAAGGCGCTGCTCATCGACAGCGATCCGTCGGCGGCGTGGGCGGGGGCGCTGATCTCCAACCGGCCGATCACGCCACGAGCCGGCTCAGCGTCACACCGCTCAGACGCTTGACGTCGTGGGACAGGTGGGCCTGGTCGGTGTAGCCGGCGGTCGCGGCCACGTCGGCGAGCGGGACGCCTGACCGGGCCAGGCGCAGGGCACGCTGGAAGCGGACGATGCGCTGCAGCGTCTTGGGCGCGTACCCGAAGCTCGCGACGCTCCTGCGGTGGAGCTGGCGCTCGCTCAGCCCCAGCTCCCACGCGACCTCGCGGACGCCGCGGCCCCGGGCGAGCGCGGCGGCGACGGCGGGGGCGGCCGGGTCGGAGGGCGGGGTGCGGCGCAACCGGTCGGCGACGGCGGCGATCAGCACCCGCATGAGATCGGGAGAGTCGCCGCACAGATCGCCACCCGTGGCGATCTGTGCGGTGAGCAGGGCGGGGAAGACGTCGAGCACGGGCAGCGGCACGCGCTGGTCGCGCAGCTCGGGCACCGGGACGCCGAACACCTCGCCCACCGCGCCGGGTCTGAAGCGGATGCCGGTGAAGGTGTCGCCGCGCTCCATCCGCGTGGGCACAGGGCCGGTGTCGGGGCCCGCCACGAAGGGGCCGGACGGACCCCAGATGAGGTCGACGCACCCGTCCGGCACCACGAGCTGGGGGCGGTCGTCCTCACTCACGTGCCGCCACAGGCAGGCGATCCGCCCGGACAGCGCGGGAGGCGGCGACCACTCGACGTACATACCTCCACGCTACGCCTGCGCCCTGACAGAAACCCCGCCACACAACCCCGCCACACAACGCCGCCGCACAACGCCCCCGCAAGCACGAGCGAGAACAAGCCGCACAACCAGCCGGCGTCAGGCGGGTAGGCGGTCGTAGGCGCGCAGCGTCTTGAGGCGTTCGACCGTGAGGAAGCCGCCCCATTCGTGCTCCACCAGCGGCGTCCACATCGGCCAGTTCGGGTGCCAGCCGCCCTCCTCCGACTGGGCCGCCGCCAGGGCGTCCAGGTGCCGGGCGAGCACGTCCTCCGTGAACAGAGGCAGCCGCAGCGGGCGCGGGGCGAAGTCCAGCGGGAAGTGGGCCTCGCCGGAAGCGCCGGGGTCGAGGGCGACCGTGTCCAGGATCGCGTCCCTGAGCCGGTCGAACTCCGCCCCGGCCCGCTCCCGGTCGTCCACCAGGTCGAGGAAGGTGACGATGGCGCGGGCCTCGTACGGGGTCGTCTTGTCGACGGCGGCGATGCGCGTCCAGCAGAAGTCGGTGGCAGGGCCGCGCCACGGGTGGTCGACGCCGTGCGCGTGCAGCAGGCCGGCGAGCGAGGCGGTGGGGATGAGGTGAGCCGGGGAGCCGTCAGCGGGCTCCCACCAGGGCGCCTTCGGCGCCTCCCGGACGGTGGGAAGGCAGAAGGGGACGCCGCCGTCCGGGGTGGTGATGGAGAGCAGGTAGTCGCAGGCGGAGCGGACCATGGGGTCGGCGAAGGCGTCCAGTTCGTCCAGGATCCAGAAGGCGACCTCGACCGGTTCAGGCTGGCTGGCGGCGCCGCGCAGGTCGGGTTCGAGCGCGTGGCCGAAGCCGCCGTCGGGGTTCTGGTAGCAGCGCAGGACGTCCAGGACGCGATCGCGCGAGCCGCCCGTGAAAAGGGCCTCGAAGCGGAGCCGGTCGAGGAGCCTGGCGTGGTTGAGCAGGTAGTGGTGTGCCCGTCGGAGTACGTCCATGAGGCCGACGCTACCGAGGCCGCCCCGCCGGGCACTTGTAGGAATCGGACGCATCGCGCGGATTTAACCGGTTGCCGCGGGTCACGGCCGCTCCGTACCGTCGGCCGCATGCAATGTTCTTGCTTCTTCACGATCCGCATCCGCAGCGGCCGGCCTCTGGCCCGCTAGCGGACGCGACCGTTTGAGCGCGTTCCGCGGCGCGCCCGGGGCCTTCGAGCATCCCATCGACTCGAGGACCCGGAAGGGCAGCTGTGGCGCAGGACTACGCGCACGGAAATCATTCACACACGCAGAAGAAGGCCAGGAGCTCGGGCGCCCGCACGCCCAGAGACAGGGCGAGACGCGTGCTCTCCCAGAACTTCCTGGCCGACAGGCACGCCCTGGAGCTGGTGGTCAAGGCCGCCGACCCGGAGGGCCTGGTGCTGGAGCCCGGCGCCGGCGAGGGCGTGCTGACGTTCGCGCTGGCCGAGGCCGGGGCGCGGGTGATCGGCTACGAGATCGACCCGAGACTCGCCGGACTGCTCAGGTCGCGCACCCGCGACGATCCGCGCGTCGAGGTGGTGCGCGGCGACTTCGCCTCGGCCCGCCCGCCGGGCGAGCCGTTCGCGGTGGTCGGCAACATCCCGTACTCGGTCACGTCGCGGATCGTGGACTGGTGCCTGCGGGCGCGGTCGCTGACCTCGGCGACGCTGGTCACCCAGCTGGAGTACGCCCGCAAGCGGACCGGCGACTACGGCCGGTGGAGCCTGGTCACGGTGGAGTCGTGGCCGTGGTTCCACTGGCGGATGGGCCACCGGATCGGCCGGGAGTGCTTCCGGCCGGTCCCGTCGGTCGACTCGGCGATCCTGCGGATCGAACGCAGGCCGCGGCCGCTGGTCGGCTCGGGGCGGGACTGGCAGCGGCTGGTGGAGCTGGGCTTCAGCGGGGTGGGCGGGTCGCTGCGCGCCTCGCTCAGGACCCGCTACGGCGGGGTGGACGCCGCCCTGGCCGCCGCCGGGGTGGCGCGGGACGCCGTCGTGGGTCACGTCCACCCCGACCAGTGGCTCACGGTGTACGAGCGGCTAGACCTGTGAGGTGAGGCGGGCCGGGTCCGTCGGAACGGCGGGCCCGGCCGGCTCGTGCTCCGGCGGCCTGCGCCGGCCCCACGGCATGGCGGCGAGCAGGACCGGAAGCAGCACGATCGAGGCCCGCGACCAGTCCTGGTGCAGCAGCCACCAGTCCATGTCCTTGTACTGGGTCATGTAGAGGTAGCCGTAGCCGGCCCACAGCGACACCCCGATGATCGCCGGCCAGGCGAACCGGGTGGGCCTGGCGACCAGGAACGGCATGAACCACAGCAGGTACTGGGCGCCCAGCCGGGGCGTGACCACCATGAAGATCAGCAGGATGGCCAGCGTCATGTCGATCGGGTCGGCCCGCCACCAGATGACGATCGCGGCGGCGACGCAGGCGTAGATCAGGTAGGTGCCGATGGTCGCCAGGTCGGCGCGGAGCGCCCAGTCGCCGCCGGTGAAGTGGGGAGTCCAGCCCCACTCGCCGACGATCGGGCGGATGGCCCGGATGGTGTCGATGACCTCGGGGATCTGGTTGATCGAGGTGCCGGCGAAGACCGGCAGCGTCACCAGGAAGAAGATCGGCACCGCGCCCGTGCACAGCAGCGCCACAATCCGGGAGCGGAGCTGCGGCAGGAGCAGCAGCATGCCCGGGACCAGCCAGATCGGCCAGCTCTTGGCGCACAGCGCCAGCCCCATGAGCAGGCCGGCGTAGGCGCCGCGCTTGAGCGCAGCCCGGTCGCCCTCGGCCGGCCTCAGCGCCTGCCCGAGCGTGCGCAGCGCCCACCCGGGGAGGCCGGCCCAGCCGTGGCCGGCCAGCGCCCCGCGGGTCACGGCGACCACGTCCGTCCTGGGGAGCGGGGCGCCGGGACCGCGGGCGACGACGAACGCGGCGACCCCGAACACCAGCGCCACCGGCTCGACCTGGCCATGGAGGCAGGCCACCATCAGCGCGATCGGGTTGAGCGCGTACTGGAAGGCGCGCAGCGACGCCTTCGGCCCGCCGGCGAGCTTGGCCACCAGCGGGATGAGCACGATGTCGGCGACCACGGTGACGATCCGGCCGGTGTACTCCCACGGGATGCCCAGCCACAGCAGGATGCCGTACATGTAGGGGATCGTCGGCAGGAAGTGCCAGCCGCCCTTGCTGGCCAGGACCGGGTCCTCGCCGTTGAGCACGGCCTCGCCCGCCGGTTTGAAGCTGTTGACGAAGTCGACCGGCTGGTGGGCGTCGCCCGCGGCGGTGAACATCAGCACGACGCGGACCACGACGCCGACGAGCAGGGCGGCCCAGAGCGGCGGTCGCCAGTCACGCCATTGGGCGATCAGCGCGAGCGCGAGGCCGGCGGCGAGGATGACGGCTGTCGGGAATGCAGTTTCCATGGCGGGACCTAGATTGCCCTACGCCCTTCGGCGCTGCCACACGGGTTCTGTTTCTAATCTCCGACATGCGGGGTCGTAAGGCGTCAGAACATGACCGTCTGTGCTGAACTTTTCGCATGGGGGGATCGGAAGTCAACCAGGCGCTGGTGAGGCTCTATTTCGAGGCGCGCGAAGGGCGGCGCGACCCGGTCGCGGCCTGGGCGGAACTCACAGCGAACTCTGAGGTTTACCGGCAGGCGCGGGGCGGCCGGCGGGTTCCCCTGGACGACGGTACGGCGGCCGAGCTGGCCGCCGCGGCGATCGTGCACACCGCGTCGGAGCACGGCTCGGACCAGGTGGCGGCGCTGTCGACCGCGCCGCTGGCCGGGCTGGTGGGCGGGCTGGGCGGCGCGGTGCTGACCGAGCAGTCGAGCGCGCCCGGGCAGTTGCTCGGCCCGCGGTTCCGCGGGCCGAGGCCGCAGGACTGGGCGGATGCCGCGTATGTGCTGCTCTGGGGGGAGAACAACAGGAACGTGCGCGCGCCCGGCTCGCCGTGGGTGATCGCCGGCCGCTACAAGGGGCAGAAGGTGGTGGCCATCGGCACGCACCCGACGCGGCTGTCGGACGAGACGCTGGTGGTGCGGCCCGGCACGGACGGCGCGCTGGCCATGGCGGTCGGCCACGTGCTGCTCAAGGAGTTCTTCCTGGACCGGCCCGCGTTCGCCGAGCACGCGATGGCCGGCACCGACCTGCCGGCGCTGGTGCGGCTGCGCGAGCTGGAGGACGGGCTGGTGCCCGGCGGGATGCTGGGCCGCGCCGCCGGTCAGCTCAGCCTGTACGGGGGCGACGGGGTCACGGCGGCGGAGGTGCTGCTGCCGCGTTTCGACGTGGGGCCGGGCGTGCTGCGCCGCGGCGTGCCGGCGGTGCGCGACGGCGAGGACCTGGTGACGACCGTGTTCGACCTGCTGCTCGCGGTGTACGGACTGCCCCGGCCCGGCCTGCCGGGCAACTGGCCGGAGGGCTACGACGACCGGGCCGCCCCGTACACGCCGGGCTGGCAGGAGGCGCACACCGGGGTGGCGGCGTCGCGGGCGCTGAAGCTGGCCAGGGAGCTGGGCGTCACGGCGGAGAAGACGGGCGGGCGGTGCGTGGTGGTGCCGGGCTGGCTGGACACGCCGCACGCCGACACCGCCTACCGGGCGATGCTGGCGCTGCTGGTGCTCACCGGCTGCCGTCACGGGTGGGCGCAGCCGTCGGGCGGCGCGGGCGTGCCGCTCGTGCCGTACCTGGTGTTGCACGCCTGCGGCGAGGACCGGTCGGACCTGGGGGCGCTGAGCTGGGCGCTGGCCGACGGGCTGTTCGACCGGCGGACGTCGCGGGCGGTGCTGCTGGACGCGGTGCGCGGCGGGCTGCCGATGGCGCCGCCGCCGCGGGTGCTGGCGCTGCCGCGGTGGATCTATCCGCTGCCGCCGCAGGTGGATCTGCTGATCGGGCCGGACGACCGGTGCGACCTGGCCGTGCCGGACTCCCGGCTGGTCGCCGACATGGTGGCGAAGCTGTCGGACGTCCAGGTGGAGCCGGGCGGCGAGGAGCCGGAGCCGGGCGAGCACGCGATGCGGACGGTGGTGGACCACGCCTGGATGTACGAGTACGGGGAGGCGCTGCCGGTGTACCGGCCGCCGGGGGTGGGGGTGCCGCTCAAGCCCACCCAGCTGGTGCGGGTGGGCG
>NZ_JAPNNL010000257.1 GCF_027620315.1 Nonomuraea corallina
CGACGCGTTTAGGGTGAGTGCGCCGGATCGACACGATCACCTCCTGGAGCCAAGTTGCTGTATCACGTGGTCAAGTTCGCCGCGGTGCCGCTCACCCACGCGATGTGCCGGCCCCACCTGTCCGGGGCGGCGCACGTGCCGCGCACCGGGCCGGCGATCCTGGCGGCCAACCACCTGTCGGTGATCGATTCGTTCCTGCTGCCCGCGCTGCTCCCCCGGCACGTCACGTTCGCCGCGAAGAACGAGTACTTCTCCGGCAATCCGTTCTCCGGCTGGCTGATGCGGCTGGGCGGCAGCCTGCCGACCGACCGCGAGAGCGCCAGGGCCGCGCAGGAGATGCTCGACGCCGCCGCCGCCGTGCTGGAGCGCGGCGAGCTGTTCGGCATCCACCCGGAGGGCACCCGCTCCCCCGACGGCCGCCTCTACCGCGGCAAGATCGGCGTCGCCTGGCTGGCGCTCAAGACGGGCGCGCCGGTGCTGCCGGTGGCGCTCAGCGGCACCGACAAGGTGATGCCGCTCGGCGCCAGGGTGCCCCGCCCGGCCTCCGTCGGCATCCGGATCGGCGAGCCGCTGCGGTTCGAGGGCGACCACGGCAGCGCCCGCGACCGGCGTCGCGTCACCGACGAGATCATGGCCGCCATCCAGCGGCTTTCGGGCCAGGAGTACGTCCCGCAGTACGCCTCCGGTCACAAACCGTCGCATGGCACGGCGTGAACCGTCCCCGCTAAGCTCGGTCCCCTGTCTACGGTCAGGGGGCTGACAGTGGGGCGCACGCGCACCATCGTGATCGTGTCCACCGCCGCCGTGGTGGCGGTGGGGGCCGCCGCCGGCGGCGCTTACTATCTGCTGCACACCCGGGGCACGCCCGGCGAGACGGCGCAGCGCTTCACCGCCGCGTGGCAGGCGGGCGACCAGGCGCGGATGAGCGCCGAGCTGGCCGCCCCGCGCGAGCTCGCCCTCTACGGCCGGCTCCGCGAGGCCCTCGGCGTCGAGTCCACCCGGGTGACGCTCGGGCAGCCGCGCGAGGGCGACGACCGCGCCACCGTCCCCTACACGGTCACCCACCGGCTGAAGAACCTCGGCGACTGGACGTACGACGGAGAGCTCGCGCTCAAGGTGGCCGACCGTCACTGGAAGGTCGACTGGAGTCCCGCCGCGGCGCATCCGAGGCTCACCTCCGAGGCGGAGTTCTCCCTCAGGACGAAGTGGCCCGAGCGGGCCCCGATCGTGGACGCCGACGGCGAGCGCATCGACACCGGCGAGGCCGGCGGCTCCGTCCAGCAGCTCGTCGGCTTCCTCGACAAGGCGACCAAGAAGGACGTGCGGCGGCTCGGCTCCGCCTACCGGGCAGGGCAGGCGATCGGGCGGGGCGGGCTGCAGCAGACGTTCGAGAAGCGGCTGGCCGGGACGCCGACGACGGAGATCCGGGCGGGCGAGACCACCCTGGAGACGATCGAGGGCGAGGAGGGCCAGGCGCTGACCACCTCGCTCGACTCGCGGGTGCAGGACGCCGCCGTCACCGCGGTCAAGGACCTCGACAAGCCCGCCTCGCTGGTGGCGATCAGGCCGGGCACCGGGGAGATCCTGGCGGTGGTCAACAACCGGGGCGGGTTCAACCGGGCCGTCGACGGCCGCTACCCGCCGGGCTCGACGTTCAAGGCGGTCACGGCGGTGGGGCTGCTGGCCGAGGGGCTGCGGCCGGGCGACACCGTGACGTGCCCGAAGTACGCGACCGTGGGCGGGCTGCGGATCCGCAACTCCGAGCGGGCCGCGTACGGCAAGGTGACCTTCCAGGACTCGTTCGCCTACTCGTGCAACACCTCGTTCGCGCCGCTGGCGCAGCAGCGGCTCGGCGCCGACAAGCTGCTCGAAACGGCCGAGCTGGTCGGCTTCAACACGGCGATGGACATCGGCCTGCCCGCCACCGAGCCGAGCCTGCCCAGGGCCGAGTCCGACGCGGAGCTGGCGGCCGAGTCGTTCGGCCAGGGCCGGATCACGGCCAGCCCGCTGTCGATGGCGTCGGTGGCCGCGGCGCTCGCCGACGGCACCTGGCGTCCGCCCACGCTGGTGCCGGACCAGCCGCGGAAGGTCCAGCCCCGCCCGCTGCCCGACGGGGTGACCAAGGACATGCACGCGCTGATGGCGGCCGTCGTCACCAAGGGCACCGCCAAGGCGGCCGGCCTTCCGGCGGGCACCCGCGGCAAGACGGGGACCGCCGAGTACGGCACGGGGCCGGAGCTCGACTCCCACGCGTGGTTCATCGGGTTCAAGGACGACGTGGCGTTCGCCGTGGTGGTGGAGGGCGGCGGCGGGGGCGGCAAGGTCGCGGCCCCGGTCGCCGCCGACTTCCTGCGCGCCCTGCCGTCGTCCCGCTGACGGCGGGCGGCGGGTTACGGGCGGGGTTACGGGGGCGTCCCGCGGGTCAGGCGAGTCGGGCAGAGGTCAGGCGAGGCTGGCGGCCTCGCGGAGGACGAGGATCAGGAGCGTGGCGACGAGGGTGGCGATCAGGAACCAGCTGATCAGGATGATGACGGTCGAACGGCGGGGCGTGCGCCCGGCGGTCCTTCCTGCCGCCCTCTCCTCGCTGCGGCGCGCGCGCTCGTTGAACGACTCGAGCCGTGCGACAAGTCGTGGATCGTCGTCGACGAGGTGCTGCTCGATCTGGGCCAGCATCCACTCTTCGTCCTGCGACCAGGCCATGGGTGCACCTCCGGAACGCAAGCTCTGTGCGGGTTTCCTGCCCAACCATGAAGATCATTAGCCGTGAGCCGACCAGGTAATTGCCGCCTCTTTTCGTTTGCGATCTTAATCGAACCTCTGTTCTAATCATGGCATGCGCTGGGACAACCTGCGCCTGGCCCAGGCCGGGCCGGACGATTCGGTCATGCCGCTGTTCGCCCGCGGCGCGGCCGTCCGCACCTTCGACGCCCCCGGGTTCCGGGGCATGACCTTCTACGAGGTCCAGGCTCGTTCGATCATCAATCGGGTGCCGGCCGCAAGCCGGGTGCCGTTCGAGTTCACGATCAACCCCTACCGGGGCTGCGGCCACCGCTGCGTCTACTGCTTCGCGCGCAAGACGCACGAGTATCTCGACCTCGACTCCGGGGCCGACTTCGACTCCAAGATCGTGGTGAAGGTCAACGCCGCCGAGCTGGCCCGCAAGGAGCTGGCCTCGCCGCGCCGGCGCGGGCAGCACATCGCGATGGGCACCAACGTCGACTGCTACCAGCGCGCCGAGGGCCGCTACGGGCTGATGCGGGGCATCCTGGAGGCGCTGCGCGACGCGGCCAACCCGTTCTCGGTGCTGACCAAGGGCACGCTGGTCCTGCGCGACCTCGACCTGCTCACCGAGGCGGCCGACCGCGCCGACGTGAGCGCCGCCGTCTCGGTCGGCTTCGTCGACGCCGAGGTGTGGCGCTCGGTCGAGCCCGGCACTCCCGACCCGCGCCGCCGCCTGGAGGTCTGCGCGACGCTCAACGCCCATGGCGTCGCCTGCGGCGTGCTGATGGCCCCGGTGCTGCCCTACCTCACCGACTCCCCCGCCCAGCTGGAGCGCACGGTCAAGGAGATCGCCGCCGCGGGCGCGACCCACCTGTCCCCCATCGTGCTCCACCTGCGTCCTGGCGCCCGCGAGTGGTGGCTGGCCTGGCTCGCCCGCGAGCACCCGCGCCTGGTGCCGCGCTATCTGGAGCTGTACGGCCGCGGCGCCTACGCCCCCAAGGCCTACCAGGAGCGCGTCACCGCCCGGATCAGGGAGCTGGCGGCCCGCCACGGCATCGGCCGCGCCACCCCGGACAGAGCCCGCCGCGTCCCGCCTCCGCCCCCGCCGTCTCCCCAGCAGCTCACCCTGCTCTGACGGTCCGCCCCGGGAGGCGCCCGGCGGTCGGGCGAGGCCTGCCGGGGCTTGAGTTTTTCGCGTTCTGGACTCGTACCAAAGTGATGGTATGTCGGTTTTTGAGGGTGAAGGGGTATTACGAGAATAGTGCGCCAATTGAGGCGCACTGTCCGCACAGGGGGGTACATCATGTCCGACGCGAAGAAGAAGCCGGGCGCCAAGTCCGGCAAGGCCAAGAAGCAGACCATGAAGGCGAACCGCCAGGACAAGGAAATCAAAAAGGACGTCGTGAAGCCCGAAGAGGCCTGACGATCCAGCACCGAACAGGCAGCCGGAGCGCGTGGCGTCTCCGGCTGCCTGCCGCTATCCAAAAGCCACTTATGACAGCGATGCAACCTTATTCCGCCAAAGCGCGTCTAAAGATCATAGAAGTGGATAGCGCCACGGGGATGAACGGTGCGCCACTCGAACACGGCAGGGTCCGGGTGGCGAAGGGGTCGTCTCCAGCCGCCGGCCCTCGCCTGTCATCGCGTTTTCGGTGGATATAGGGGGATATGTCAGGTGCGGACATGGGCGCGTAAGAGCAGGTCAGCGGCGGTCCGGCTGTACCAGGGCTACAACCGGCGCAGGGCGCGCAAGGCGCCCCCGGCGTCGACGCGGGAGATCAAGATCCTCCTGCTGCACGCCAACGGGATGGGCGGCACCATCAGGACCGTGTTCAACCTGGCCGGTTACCTGGCCGAACGGCACGACGTGGAGATCGTGTCGATCCTCCGGGAAGACGAGAAGCCGTTCTTCCCGCTGGACCCGCGGGTGCGGCTGCGCTATCTGGATGACCGGCTGGCCCCTGACGGCGACCCGATGCGGGCGATGCTGTCCAAGATGCCGAGCAGGCTGATCCCGAAGGACGAGACGGCCTACCACCGTTTCACCCTGTGGACCGACCTGAAGCTGGCCCGGTTCATCCGCTCGCTCGACACGGGCGTCCTCATGGGGACCAGGCCGGGGCTGAACCTCGCCATGGCCCAGCTCGCGCTGCCCAGCGTGATCACGATCGGGCAGGAGCACGTGGCGCTCAAGGTCAAGCCGGAGAGCCTGCAGGAGCTGATCAAGTGGCGCTACCGCCGCCTGGACGCCCTGGTCACCCTCACCAAGGCCGACCTGAAGGACTACCAGGACGCCCTGCCCAAGCGGCCGAAGAAGCTGGTGCGCATCCCGAACGCGGTCCCGCCCATGAACGGGAACCTCGCCACGCTCGACGCCAAGGTGGCCGTGGCGATGGGCAGGATGACGAAGCTGAAGGGGTTCCACCGGCTGATCAGGGCGTGGGAGCAGGTGGCGGCCGCGCACCCCGACTGGACGCTGCGCATCTTCGGCGCCGGCCCGCAGGAGGAGCACCTGCGTCAGCAGATCACCGACGCGGGCCTGGAGGGCAAGGTCGAGCTGCCCGGCAAGACCGCCGACATCGGCGCCGAGCTGGAGAAGGCCTCCATCCACGTGATGAGCTCGCGCCACGAGGGCTTCTCCCTGACGATCCTTGAGGCGATGGCCAAGGGGGTGGCGATCGTGTCGTTCAACAGCCCGCACGGCCCCAAGGAGATGATCACCAACGAGGTGGACGGCCTGCTGGTCAAACCGCGCACCGAGGACAACCTGGCGGCGGCGATCATCCGGGTGATCGAGGACGAGCGGCTGCGCCACCGGCTGGCGGCCGGCGGTCTGGAGACGGCCAAGCGCTACGACGTCTCCGTCGTCGGCGAACGCTGGGAGGCCCTGCTGAACGACCTGCTGGCCCGGCGGACCCGCGTCCTGCCTCCGGCCCCGGTCGCCGAGCCGGTCAGCCCGAGCGGGTCACCCGCCTGACAGGACCGGCGGCGCTCAAAGGGCGATCCAGTCCGTCACCACGTTCGTGCCGCTGGCGGGCCGGCACTGCAGCCGGAACGCCTGCGACGGCGCCGGCCGGAACACGAAACAGCCGGACTCGTCGATCGCCGACTCCACCACCCCGCCGGTCACCAGATGCGTGTACGCGGTGCCCGGCCGGGCGGGCACCAGCTGCCCCAGCAGCGCCTCCTGGCCCACCTCGAGCTCGATCGTCACCTCGCCGGTGGCGAAGATGAGCGCCCGCAGCGGCACGTGCTCGGGGCCCCGGGTCGGCGACGGCTGCCCGCGCTCGGCCGCGGAGTCGTAGGTCATCGACGCCAGCTCGGCGTCGATGTCGTACCAGGTGAAGATCGCCTTGCCGGCTGCCACGAACTCGAGCGGCACCTCGCGGGCCGCCTCATCGGCCCGTCTGAGCGCGGCGAGCAACCTTTCGTCGTCCTTCCACCACGGCGTGGCCATGCCTCTCGCCCTCTTCCCGGGTCTCCTGTTCGGACCTGATCAGCGCGGCCACCGCAGGAGAGCGGCGCAGCTTGGCCAGGCACCGCGCCCGCGTGGGCCCGATCGCGCCCACCGGCATCGACAGCTTCTCGCTGATCTCCGCGTACGCGGCGGGCGGCTGGCGTATCAGCATCCCCAGCAGTTCCCTGCAGCGGGCGCTGAGCTGCCGCAAACCCGCCATGAGCGCCGCGTTCCGCTCCGCGTCGAGCAGATCCTGATCCGGCGCCGGCGCCCGCTCGTCCACCAGCGCCTCCTGGTCGACCTGCAGGCTGAGGCGCTGCTGCCGCTCGGTGCTGTGCGCGCACCGGAGACACTCGCGCCGGGTGGCGGTGACCAGCCAGCCGGGCAGCGCCGCGGGCTCGCGCAGCCGCGGCAGCTGTTCGACCAGTGACAGCCACACCGTCTGGCCCACGTCGTCGGCGTCGGCCCGGCTCAGCCGGAACGTCCTGCAGATCGACCAGACCAGTGGCGCGTAACGTTCGACGATCTCGTCCCAGGCGTCCTTGTCACCGGTCCTCGCCCTCGTCACCAGGGCGACGACCGATGGATCGTCTCGCATGTCCGTCTGCTCCCTTCCCGGCCCGGTCCACCCCGTCAGGGTGAACGCGAATGCGCGGTGCGTCCAGGGGTGACGCTGCATCGGACGGTGCGAGCAGAAAAGGGGCATGGCGTCTCTTCGCTACTCAGGTGACGGCGGTCACCTTGACAGAGCGGCCGGACCGCGCTCCTGATACACCGGCCGCTCCCGTGAAAAAATCCACCCGTATCAAATCGAATCCGTCGTACTCCTACAGGCGTAAGCACCCGCCCGCAGGCGAGGGGCGGACACCGGGAGCACCGGGGCGG
>NZ_JAPNNL010000258.1 GCF_027620315.1 Nonomuraea corallina
GGTCATGTGCTCGGCGGTGCCGACGTGGTGCTCCTTCTGCTTACGCATGCCGGCCAGGCCCAGCAGACCGAGCAGGCCGAGCAGACCCCACAGTCCCGCGTTGCCGCCGCCCTCGCTCTGCTGCGGCTGCGGCGACGGGTTGACCTGGCTCTGCGCGGCGGGGGCGGCGGGAGTGTCCGCCGTCGCGGCCGCGGCCGGGGCGAGCGTCAGAAAGAAGGCCAGCCCCAGGCCCGTGAGCGTCTTGCGCATTGGGTTCCCCCGATCCGGCGGTCTGCCGACCTCCGGAGACCGCCTGTCGCGTCTCCCGGCCTTTCCCGGAAGGCTTCCCCTGACGGGGCGGATCTTCGTCTTCCCTGCTAGACGTAGCCCTACCAAGGCAGTCTTGGCTGAAACCTCTTCCCCCGGCAGCCGACACCTTGTAAGAGGATCGGAACGTACGGCGACACCTTGCGGTTACGGGCATACCGGTGCAGCGGCGATACTCAAGACATGTCCGAGCTTCTCGCGCGCCACAAGGCCGTCATCCCCAACTGGGTCGGCCTCTACTACAACGAGCCCATCGAGATCGTCAGCGGCAAGGGCAACCGCGTCGTCGACGCCGACGGCAAGAGCTACCTCGACTTCTTCGCCGGCATCCTGACCAACATGATCGGATATGACGTCCCCGAGGTGCGCGAGGCCGTCGAGCGGCAGATCGCCACCGGCGTCGTCCACACCAGCACGGTCTACCTGCTGCGCGGTCAGATCGAGCTCGCCGAGAAGATCGCCCGGCTGTCCGGCATCCCGGACGCCAAGGTCTTCTTCACCAACTCGGGCACCGAGGCCAACGAGACCGCGCTGCTGCTCGCCACGTACGCGCGCAAGAGCGACCAGGTGCTCGCCATGCGGCAGAGCTACCACGGCCGCAGCTTCGGCGCCGTCAGCGTCACCTCCAACCGGTCCTGGAAGAACAACTCCCTGTCCCCGCTCAACGTGCACTTCCTGCACGGCGCGGACCGGCAGCTCGCCCAGTTCAAGGGCATGTCCGACGCCGACTACATCGCGGCGTGCGTGGACGACCTGCGCCACGTGCTGTCGACCGCCGTCTCGAACGACGTGGCCGCGCTGATCGCCGAGCCGATCCAGGGCGTGGGCGGCTTCACCATGCCGCCGGACGGGCTGTTCGCCGCCTACAAGGAGGTGCTGGACGAGCAGGGCATCCTGTTCATCTCCGACGAGGTGCAGACCGGGTGGGGCCGCACCGGCAGCGCGTTCTTCGGCATCCAGAACCACGGCGTGACCCCCGACATGATGACCTTCGCCAAGGGCCTGGGCAACGGCTTCGCCGTCGGCGGCGTCGTCGCCCGCGGCGAGCTGCTCGACGCGCTGCACGCGGCCGGCGTTGCCACGTTCGGCGGCAACCCGGTCTCCATGGCCGCGGCCAACGCCACCCTCGACTACGTGCTCGACCACGACCTGCAGGCCAACGCCGCCAGGACCGGCAAGATCATCATCGACGGCCTGCGCGAGGCCGCGAAGCGGCTGCCGATCGTCAGGGACGTGCGCGGCAAGGGCCTGATGTTCGCGGTCGAGCTGGACACCCCCGCCCAGGCGTCGCGGTTCATGGAGGAGACCAAGAAGGCCGGGCTGCTGGCCGGCAAGGGCGGCCTGCGCGGCACCGCGATCCGCATGGCCCCGCCGCTCACCCTCTCGGTCGACGAGGCCACGGAGGGGCTCGGCATCATCGTCAACGCACTCGAAGTCATCAACGCAGAGGCAGCACAGCAGTGAAGTCAGTCAAGCACTGGATCGACGGAGCTCTCGTCGACGGCGACGGCCGCACGTCGGAGATCTTCAACCCCGCCACCGGCGAGGTCAGCGGCACCGTCGCGCTGGCCTCCGTCGCGGACGTGGACGCCGCCGTCGCCGCCGCCGCGGCGGCCTTCCCCGGCTGGCGCGACACCTCCCTGGTCAAGCGGGCGCAGGTGCTGTTCGCCTTCCGCGAGCTGATGTACGCGCACCGCGACGAGCTGGCGGCGCTGATCTCCGCCGAGCACGGCAAGGTGCACGGCGACGCGCTCGGCGAGGTGGCCCGCGGCCTGGAGGTCGTGGAGTTCGCCTGCGGCATCCCGCACCTGCTCAAGGGCGGCTTCTCCGAGGGTGTATCGACCCGGGTCGACTCGTACTCGATCCGCCAGCCGCTCGGGGTCGTGGCCGGCATCACGCCGTTCAACTTCCCGGCCATGGTGCCGATGTGGATGTACCCGATCGCGATCGCGTGCGGCAACACCTTCATCCTCAAGCCGTCGGAGAAGGACCCGTCGGCGTCGCTGCTGATGGCGCGGCTCTGGCAGGAGGCCGGGCTGCCCGACGGCGTGTTCAACGTGGTGCAGGGCGACAAGGTCGCCGTGGACCGGCTGCTGGAGCACCCCGACGTACGCGGCGTCTCCTTCGTCGGCTCCACCCCGATCGCCCGGTACGTCTACGAGACCGGGACCGCCCACGGCAAGCGCGTGCAGGCCCTCGGCGGCGCCAAGAACCACATGCTCGTGCTCCCCGACGCCGACCTCGACCTCGTGGCCGACTCGGCCGTCTCGGCGGGCTTCGGCTCGGCCGGCGAGCGCTGCATGGCCATCTCGGTGGTGCTGGCCGTCGACCCGGTCGGCGACGAGCTGGTGCAGAAGATCGTCGAGCGGGTCGCGCGGCTCACCGTCGGCCCCGGCGACGATCCCGCGTCGGAGATGGGCCCGCTGGTGTCCGGGCCGCACCGCGACAAGGTCGCCTCCTACCTCGACCTGGCCGTCGAGGAAGGCGCCAAGGTCGTCGTGGACGGCCGCGAGACCGCCGTCAAGGGCGGCGGCAAGGCGTCCGAGACCCCCGGCTTCTGGCTCGGCCCCACCGTGATCGACCACGTGACCCCCGGCACCCGGGTGCACACCGAGGAGATCTTCGGCCCCGTCCTGTCGATCGTCCGCGTCTCCTCGTACGAGGAAGGGCTGGAGATCATCAACGGCGGCGAGTACGGCAACGGCACGGCCGTCTTCACCAACGACGGCGGCGCCGCTCGGCGCTTCCAGAACGAGGTGGAGGTCGGCATGATCGGCATCAACGTGCCGATCCCGGTGCCGATGGCGTTCTACAGCTTCGGCGGCTGGAAGGCCTCGCTCTTCGGCGACACGCACGTGCACGGCGCCGAGGGCGTCCACTTCTACACCCGCGGCAAGGTCGTCACCTCGCGCTGGCTGGACCCGTCGCACGGCGGCGTGAACCTCGGGTTCCCCACCAACAAGTAGCCGCGCGCCGGGGGCGGACGGCGGCGATCACCGCCCGCCCCCGGTAAGCTCCGAGGCGTGATCCGCAACCGTCTGCCCGCGCTGGCCCTCGCCCTGGCGGCGCTGGCGGGCACGGGCGCGGCCCAGGCCGTGGCGGGTCCCACCCCCGGTTCCACGCCCGGCCCGGCGGACACGCCGAGCCCCGTGCCGAGCCCCGTGCCGAGCCCCGCGCCGAGCGAGAGCCCCACGCAGAGCGACGGCACGCTGCAGATCCTCGCCTACCGCGGTTACGCCGAATACGGCGGCATCAGCCCGCAGGCCAACTGGACCGGCACGTTCGAGAAGGACACCGGCTGCCGGCTGGCCCGCATCGACACCGTGCAGACCCCCGAGGAGATGTCCGCCAAGCTGGCCGGGCACGCCTACGACCTCGTCTCCGCCGGGCCGGTGCTGGCCGCCGAGCTGATCGAGGCGCGCAAGGTCCAGCCCGTCGACGCCGGCCGGGTCGACGGCTACGACGACATCCCCGAGCGGCTGCGCGACCTGGTCGCCGACGGCGACACCGTCTACGGGGTGCCGTTCCTGTGGGGCTACCACGAGTTCCTGTACGACACGAGCAGGGTCAAGGGCGGCGACCTGGCCGACGTGTTCGGCTCCGACCGGGTGATGCTGCGCGACAGCCCGCTCACGCTCGCGGACGTCGCGCTGGCGGGCGGCGCGGAGGACCCGTTCGAGCTCGACGCCGAGCGGCTGGGCCAGGCGGCCGAGCGGCTGGAGGCGACGCCGGGCCGCACCTTCTGGACCAACCAGCTCGACCTGGTCAAGGGCTTCGCCAACGGCTCCGTCGACTACGGCCAGGCCACTCCTCACCTGCGCGAGCTGCTGGTGAGAGCCCGCCAGCCGGTCAAGGCGGTCGCGGCGCCCCGGGTCACCGGCTGGGTCGACTCGTGGATGCTCGGGGCCGGCGTGACCGCCACCGACTGCGCCTACCACTGGCTCAACCGGATGACCGGGACCGACGCCCAGCGTGACGCCGCCGCCTGGAACGGCCTGGCGCCCGCGAATACCAAGGCGTGCAAAGGCCGCGCCAGGAGCGTCTGCGAGGCGTACGGTGCAACCAGGAGCAACCGCCTGGACCGCGTGGTGTTCGCCACGCGGCCGCCGGGCGACTGCCGGCCGCCCAAGGGGGAGTGCGCCGACTACGCCGCCTGGTCGCAGCGGTGGCGGGAGCTCGTCGATTAGCGGGGCCGGTTCGTGCCGCCCCGCGTCACCGTGTCGCGGGCGCGCCCATCCCCCGCTGGGTGCGACCTGCTGAGACGCCCCGGGCCTTCCCCCCGTCCCGGGGCGTCTCGCTGCCCGGCGGCCTCAGCGGGTCGCGGTCAGCGGGTCGCGGTCAGCCGGTCGGGTCAGCGGGTCGGGAAGGCCACCACCGTGGCCGGCGGGGTGGGCGCGAGGGCGGCGGCGCAGTCGGCGCACGCCATCGCCACCATGTCGTCGGGGAAGCGGCCGACGCGCACCCGCGGGCGCGGCCACCTCTTGTAGCACACCACGCAGGCGTCGCCGTCGCGCTGGGCGGTGGTCATGCCCTCAGGGTCGAACGTCAGCATCTCCGGTGCCGTTCTGGTGGGACCCCAGTTCATCACGTTCCCCCGCAGCGGTCGCCCGTCGTCGTTCGGATCCGTTATAACCCTGGCGGGATCCGTGATCGTCTAGTGGCGCGTCAAGTAAGGGTGAATTTTCTACCCATGGCACACGATTTACACCACAAATCGGGCATCCAGCGACAAGCCGGATGCCCGATTTGTGGTCGTATCAGAGGGCGGCGATGGCCTTTTCGAGGATGCCCAGGCCCTCGTCCAGCAGGTGCTCGGGGATCACCAGCGGCGGCAGGAACCGCAGCACGTTGCCGTACGTCCCCGCGGTCAGCACCAGCAGGCCCTCGGCGTGGCAGCGCTTGACGACCTCCTGGACCGCCGTCGGGTTCGGCTCCTTGGTGCCGGGCACCACGAGCTCGATCGCGATCATGGCGCCGCGCCCGCGCACGTCGCCGATCACCCCGAACCGCTCCTTCATGGCCCGCAGCCGGGGCAGCATGATCTCGCCGATCCTGCGGGCCCTGCCGACCAGGTCCTCCTCGGCGATCGTCTCCAGCACGCCCAGCGCCGCCTCGCACGCCAGCGGGTTGCCGCCGTACGTGCCGCCGAGCCCGCCGACGTGCACCTTGTCCATCAGCTCCGCCCGGCCCGTCACCGCGGCCAGCGGCAGACCGCCCGCGATGCCCTTGGCGGTGACGATGATGTCGGGCACGACGCCCTCGTCCTCGCAGGCGAACAGGGTTCCCGTGCGGGCGAAGCCGGTCTGCACCTCGTCGGCCACGAACACGATGCCGTTGTCCCGGCAAAACTCCGCGATCCGCGGCAGGAACCCCTTGGCCGGCTCGATGAAGCCGCCCTCCCCGGCGATCGGCTCGATCACCACGGCCGCCACGTTCTCCGCGCCGACCTGCTTGCTGATCATGTCGATGGCCTGGGCGGCCGCCTCCTCGGCGCAGTTCTCCGGACCCGTCGGCCAGCGGAACGGATAGGCCAGCGGCACCCGGTACACCTCCGGCGCGAACGGGCCGAACCGGTGCTTGTACGGCATGTTCTTCGCCGTGAGCGTCATCGTCAGCAGCGTGCGCCCGTGGTAGCCGTGGTCGAACACGACGACCGCCTGACGGCCGGTGGCGTGCCGGGCGACCTTGACCGCGTTCTCCACCGCCTCGGCGCCGCTGTTCACGAGGAACGTGCGCTTGTCGTGGTCACCGGGGGTGAGCTCGTTCAGCTTCTCGCAGACGGCCACGTACGACTCGTACGGGGTGACCATGAAACACGTGTGGGTGAAGTCGGCGACCTGCCTGGTGACCCGCTCCACCACCTTCGGCGCGGCGTTGCCGACGTTCGTCACGGCGATGCCGGAGCCGAAGTCGATCAACGAGTTCCCGTCGGCGTCCTGCACCACGCCACCGCCCGCGCGGGTGACGAAGACCGGCAGGGTCGTGCCGATGCCGGACGGGACGGCGGCCTGCTTGCGGGCCAGCAGCTCCTGCGATTTCGGGCCGGGGATCGCGGTGACGACGCGCCGCTCCTGGGGAATGCTCATGCCTCCGACGGTACGGCGGCCGTCCACCAGGCCCGATATGTCGATATGTCACACTGAGGGGGCTTCTCTTCGCCGGAATGGACAAAACACGGATGGCACCATCGCTGCAGGTCGTGGCGCGACGGACGGGCCTGCGCCCGCTGGCCGGCTCGCTCGACCGCGACGTGCGCTGGGTGGCCGTCAGCGAGCTGGAGGATCCGACGCCGTTTCTGGAGGGCGGCGAGCTGGTGCTGACCACCGGGATGCGGCTGACCCACGACTTCCCCGCCTACGTCGGGCGGCTGGTGGCGCGCGGCGTCGCCGGGCTCGGCGTGGCGGTCGGGCTCACCCACGAGGAGGTGCCGCCCGCCCTGGTCGAGGCGGCGCGCGCGGCCGGGCTGCCGCTGCTGGAGGTGCCCAGGGAGACGCCGTTCATCGCGGTCACCAAGGCGGTCAGCGATCTGCTGGCGGCCGAGCAGTACGAGGAGGTCACCCGGGCCTTCGCCGCCCAGGGCCGGCTCACCCGCGCCGCCCTCCATCCTGACGGCGCCCACGCGGTCATCGACCGGCTGGCCAGGGAGCTGGGCGGGTGGGCGGCGCTCTTCGACGACGCCGGCGAGGTGCTGCACGCCACCCGGGGCGCCAGGACACGGATGGTGGCGGCGGAG
>NZ_JAPNNL010000259.1 GCF_027620315.1 Nonomuraea corallina
GCCGACCGCGACCAGCAGCGGCGCGCTGACGGAGCCGAACGTCGGCAGCTTGGCGATCTCGCCGGGCTTGCCGGCGAACCCGAGCGAGGACAGCGAGGCGGCCAGCTTGCCGCCGAAGGCCGCGTCGAGGGGCTCGGCGCCCGTGGCGGGGCGAGGACCTTCAGGGCCGGACCTGAATCCGACGATCAGCGCGTCGGTGTCGAACGAGACGGGATCTGCTGAGTTCAGCCGCACAGTGGTCACGTAAACCGACTCTATCGAGGGTTTCTGCGTACTAACAAACACGGGTTCATCCGATGAATCGTGGGGCACGGCTTTGAAAACATGGTGCTATTGTCATTAGCACCATGTTGCTGACGTTGGACCTCAACGACGCCCGCCCCCTGCACGAGCAGGTCGCCGCGGCCGTCCGGCGCGCCATCGGCGAGGGCCACTACGCGCCGGGTGACCGGCTGCCTCCGGCTCGTGACCTCGCGACGGCGCTGGGCATCAACCCCAACACCGTGCTGCGCGCCCTGCGCGAGCTGCGCGACGAGGGGCTGCTGGAGTTCCGGCGCGGGCGCGGCGTCAGCGTCGCCGCCCGCGCCGACGCGCGCGCCCTGCTCCGCGAGCGGACGCGCGAACTGCTGGAAGAGGCCAGGAGACACGGATACCGCCGGGAGGACCTGATCGCCATTTTGGAGGAGCTCGCATGACCTCGCGCACCATCGCCCTGCTCGCGGGAACGGCCGTCGCCGCCGCCGTGTCGGCCGCGCCGCTCGCCCTGCGCGAGCGGCTGCCCGACCCGCTGGCCGTCCACTGGGGCCCCGGCATGACCCCTGACAACGCCGTGTCCTTCCCCGTCTTCCTGGCCATGCAGGCGGCGCTGTGGGGGGTCATCCTGCTGGGCCTGCTCGCCTCGGCGCGAAGGGCCGGGGGCGGCAGGTCCGCGCGGGTGTCGTGGTGGGCGCTGTTCTCCGGCGGCGTGCTGTTCGCGTCGCTGATCTCCGGCATGACCGTGGCGGCCAACCTCGACGCGGCCACCTGGACCGACGCCCGGCTCGGCCCGCTCGCCGTGACGGTCGTGATCGCCGTGCCGCTCGCCGCCGCGGCGCTCTCCGGCTACCTGGGCCGGGGCGCGGCCGACCCGTCGCACGTGGACCGTGAGCCGCCCGTGCTGAACCTGCGCCGCGGCCAGCGGGCCGTCTGGGTGAGCCGCGTGAGCAACCCGTGGCCGCTGCTCCTCACCGCCGCCGGCGCGGCCGCGCTGTTCGCCTTCGCGATGCTGGACCTGACCGGGGTCGTCCGTGTGTCGTCCTACGGGGCCGTGCTGCCGGTGCTGGTGGCCGTGCCGGCGGTCGGGCTCTTCGCCTCCTCGCTCACCGCCAGGGTCACCGGCGACGGGGTGGTGCTCGCGTTCGGGCCGTTCGGCTGGCCGGTGCGGCGCATCCGCCTGGACAAGATCGACCACGCCTTCACGGAGGAGCGCCACCCCAGCCAGGTCGGCGGCTGGGGGGTGCGCGGCCTGCCCGGCGGCGCCACCATCATGCTGCGCGGCGGCGAGTGCCTGGTCCTGCGCTACCGCTCCGGCGGCCAGCTGGGCATCAGCATCGACGACGCCGAGCGCGGCGCCTCCCTGATCAACGCCCTCATCGCCGAGAGGCGCGCCGTATGAGGCCGCTGCCGGTCTTCCTAGCCGTCGCCTTCGTCCTGTCCTGGTCGGCCGCCCTGCCCCTGTGGCTGGGCGGCGGGCTGAGCGCCCGACGGCCCGGTCACCGATCAGCCGACCAAGGCGTAGACCACCAGGGCCGCCGCGGCGGCGGTCTCCACCAGGGCGCCCAGCACGTCCCCGGTGATGCCGCCGAGCCTGCGCCTGGCCCTGACGAGCAGGAACGAGGCCGCGGCCAGGCCGGCGAGCAGCGCCACCGGGGGCCCGATCAGCTCGCGGACCGGGACGCCGGGCCGCAGCGGCAAGGCCGCCGTGACGACCAGGGCGGCGACGGTCACCAGGAGGGCGGTGCGGGTCCGTACCGTGCCCGCGACCGTCGCGCCGAGCCCGTCGGGGCGGGCGGCGGGCACGGCGGGGCGGCAGGCCCAGGTGAGCGTCAGGCGGCCTGCCAGGCACGCCGTCATCAGGCCGATCGCCCCCGCCTCGGTCAGGGCCGTCGCCTGGACGAGGACCGTGAAGAGCACGGCCATCACCCCGAACGGCCCGATGTCCGACTTTTTCATGATGTCGAGCGCCTGGGCGGCCGGCTTCCCGCTGCCCAGGCCGTCCGCCAGATCGGCGAGCCCGTCCAGGTGCAGGCCCCGCGTCAGCACCGCCAGCAACCCGAGCGCCAGGGCGGCGCCCAGCAGCGGCGGCCCGGGCAGCAGCAGCGGCAGCGCGGCCACCGCGCCGAGCGCCAGCCCCACCGCCGGGGCCAGCGCCATCGCCCGCCCCGCCACCACGCGGTCCACCCGGGTCACCCGCACCGGGAACACGCTGAGCGTGCCGAGCGCGAACCGCAGCCCGTCAAGGCTCACGACACCTCGGCCAGCAGCCGGTAGTAGGCGAGCTTGGCCGCGTCGGCCTCGGCGAGCCCGTACGCGGCCAGGAAGTCGGCCGCCGCGCGCCCCTCCAGCGCGCGCAGCGCGACGGCCAGGTCCACGTAGCGGTCGGCCACGCCCAGCGCGGGGACGTCGATCAGGACCGCCTCGCCGGAAGGGGAGGCGAGCACGTTGGCGGGGGTGAAGTCGCCGTGGGTGACCACCAGGTCCTCCCCGGCCGGCCGCTCGGCCAGCAACCAGGCCAGGACCTCCTCGGGGGTGCGGCCGGCGTGCTCGTCGCCGAGGTCCGCCGGATCCACCAGCCCGGCGCGCACCCGTTCGGCGGCCCTGGCCAGCTTGACGTCGAGCCGCTCGTCGAACGGGCACTCCGCCACCGGGATCGCGTGCAGCGCGCGCAGCGTCCCGCCCAGGATCGTGCCGGCCTCCGGCGGCCGCGACTTGCGCTCCAGGTCCCGCCAGCCCACCTCCGCCAGCACCAGCACGTCATCCTCGAACGCCACCACGTCCGGCACGTTCGCCCACCGCTTGAGCCACAGCAGCCGTTCGTGCTCCGCCGCGGCCGCCTGACCCCGCTTGATGAAGAACTCGCCCCGGGGCCCGGTCACCCGCAGCGTCTCGCCGCTCAGGCCCGCGTGGTCGTCCGACCAGATCGCGTCCTCGCCGCCGACCAGATCGAAGACGTTCTCAGGAAACCGCATGACGACCGATCCTACGGGGCGCCGGCGGGCCCGACGCGGGCGCGACGAGGACAGGACGCCGACCCCGTCCGCCGGCGTCCCCTAGGCTTGCCGGATGCACGTGGTTGAACTCGAAGGCGTAGGCGTCCGGGTCGTCGGCAAGACCTTGCTGGACGCGGTCGACTGGCAGGTGGCCTACGGCGACCACTGGGTCGTGCTGGGTCCCAACGGCGCGGGCAAGACGACGCTGCTGTCGCTCGCGGCGGCCGTGCGCCACCCCACCGTGGGCGCCGTGACCGTGCTCGGCCACCGGCTCGGCCGCGTCGACCTGCGCGAGCTGCGCCGCCACATCGGCCTGGTCTCCTCCGATCAGGCCCTCGTCGACGAGGACCTGATGGAGGAGGAGGGCGCCACCGCCCAGACCGTGGTGCTCACCGGCCACACCGGCACCAGCGCCCCGCTGTGGGACCGCTACGGCGAGGCCGAGCGCGAGCGCGCGCTGCGGCTGCTGGCCGACCTCGGCTGCAAGGACCTCGCCGACCGGCGGTTCGCCGTGTGCTCGCAAGGGGAGCGGGCCAGGATCCGGGTGGCCAGGGCGCTCATGGGCGACCCCGCCGTGCTGCTCCTCGACGAGCCGTTCGCCGGGCTCGACCTGCCGGCCCGCGAGGACCTCATCACCGCCGTCGAGAACCTCGCCGAGACCCGGCCGGTGCTGACCACGGTCACGGTCACGCACCACCTGGAGGAGGTGCCGTCGACGACCACGCACGCGCTGTTGCTGCGCGAGGGCCGGGTGCTGGCGGCGGGCCCGGTGACGGACGTGCTCACCCCCGGCCACCTGTCCGAGTGCTTCGGCCTCCCGCTCCACGTCGACCGCCTGCACGGCCGCTGGTACGCCCGCTCCGTCCGCTGACCCCGGCCCCGGTCTCGGTTGCCCGCGTACGCCACCCGGACGCGGGCACGGCGGCCTCCAGGGCGCTGAGGCGGGTCAGAGGGCGGCCTCCGGGGCCGCTGAGGCAGGTCACAGGGAGAGCGGCCGGCCCGCGACGACCAGGGTGACCTCCTCCGACTCGGCCGCCAGCCGCTCGTTCAGCCGGCCGAGCGCGTCACGGAAGGCCCGGCCGCTCGCCGTGGCCGGGACGACCCCCATGCCTGCCTCGTCCGACACCGCCACGACGCGCCCGCGCGCCCGCCGCCAGGCGTCCACCAGTTCCTCGCACCGCCCCAGCACCGGCGCGTGGTCGCCGTCCCAGGCGGCGTGCTCGTCGAAGACCGCCGCCAGCCAGGTGCCCAGGCCGTCGATCAACAGCGGGGCGGCGGCCGTGCGGATCGCCCCGGCCAGGTCGGTGGTCTCCACGGTGTCCCAGTGCGCGGGCCGCCGCACCCGGTGCGCGCGCACCCGGGCCGCCCACTCCGGGTCGCCGTCGCCTGCCGGACCGGTCGCGAGATAGGTCACGTACGGCTCCGCGGCCAGCCGCAGCTCGGCCTCGGCGGACTTCCCCGACCGGGACCCGCCCAGCACGAGCGCCCGCCTCGGCTGTCCGGGTACGACGCCGTCCGGCCGGGTGGTCGTGTCCGCGGGACCATCCACTCCAGCGGTCGTGTCCGGGGTGGGATCGTCCGGCTCGGTGGGTGTGGTGTGCAGGACGGTTCCGTCGGGGACGGAGACGGCGCCCCACAGGCGCAGCCGTCTGTCGAGTTCGCGCGGGGAGCGGGCGCGGTGGTCCAGGCCGACGGCGACGACCCGGGTCCCGGAGCTCACCGCGCCGGCCCGTGTCAGCGCGCCGAGCCGCTCCGGCCGGTCCAGCACGTCGATCAGGACGACGTCGTACGGCGCGCTCGCGTCGAGCGGGACCTCCCGGTCCGCGGGCGCGTACAGCAGCCGGCCGCCGTCCGGCCCGGCGAGCCCCAGCCCGCCCGCCAGAACCTCGTAGCCGGGAGGCGCCCCGGCCCACGGGTAGGCCACCACGTCGTCGACCAGCACCCCGAACGGCCGGCGGGCGGGCAGGCCGGCCGTCCCGGCGCAGGACGCGCACGGACACCCCGGCTCGGGCCAGCCCGCGGCCCCCGCGGTCCCGGTGAGGAGAAGCTTCATCGCGCCGAGCGTACAAACCCGGGACGGCCGGACCGGACGGGGGCCGCGCCGGGCGGGACGGCGGACGGGATGGACGATCAGCTCCCGGGGCCGGAGTAGGGTTCCAGTGCCGCCGGGGGGTGCGCCGGCGGGCCGGCGGAGAAGGAGTATGGCATGACATGGCGTTGGCGTTATGAGGACGCGCACGGCGGTGAGGTGACGGATCGCCCCTTGCCGCGCGAGGTGTTTCCCAGCCAGGCCGACGCCGAGTCGTGGCTCGGCGAGAACTGGCGTGAGCTGCTCGAGGCGGGCGTCGAACAGGTGTCGCTCCTGGAGGAGGACCGGGTCGAGTACCGAGGGCTGTCGCTGCGCCAGGACTGACCCCGGCGAACGCGAGAACCCCTTGAGCCCCGGGCTCAAGGGGTTCTGGGCGTTCCGGGCCGTCAGCGGCGCCTGGGCGGGCTCGCCGTCTTGGCGGGGTCGCGCTCCGCCAGCGAGCCGATCACGTCGTCGATGCGCTTGCGCACCTCGTCCTCGAGTTTGACGCCCGCGGCCTTGACGTTGTCGCTCACCTGCTCGGGGCGGGAGGCGCCGACGATGGCGCTGGAGACGTTCGGGTTCTGCAGCACCCACGCCACGGCCAGCTGCGCCATGGACAGCCCCAGGTCCGCCGCGATCGGCTTGAGCTCCTGGACCTTCGCCAGCACGTCGTCCTTCATGAAACGGGCGATCATGTCCGCGCCGCCGGCCTGGTCGGTCGCCCTGGAACCCTCGGGCGGGGCCTGACCGGGCAGGTACTTGCCGGTCAGCACGCCCTGCGCGATCGGCGACCAGACAATCTGGCCGACGCCCTCACGCTCGCACAGCGGCACGATCTCGCTCTCGATGACCCGCCACAGCATCGAGTACTGGGGCTGGTTGGACACGATCCGGTCGAAGCCCATCTGGTCGGCGATCTCCAGCGCCCGGGAGATCTGGGGCGCCGACCACTCGCTCACGCCCACGTACAGGACCTTGCCCTGCCGCACGAGGTCGTCGAAGGTCTTGAGCGTCTCCTCGAGCGGGGTCTCGGCGTCGAAGCGGTGCGCCTGGTACAGGTCCACGTAGTCGGTCTGCAGGCGGCGTAGCGAGGCGTGGATGGACTCGGTGATGTGCTTGCGCGACAGGCCGCGGTCGTTGGGGCCCCTGCCGGTGGGCCAGTAGACCTTGGTGAAGATCTCCAGCGACTCCCTGCGGACGCCCTTCAGTGCCCTGCCGAGCACCTCTTCGGCCTTGGTGCCCGCGTAGACGTCGGCGGTGTCGAAGGTGGTGATGCCCTCGTCGAGCGCCGCCTGCACGCAGAGCCTGGCGGTGTCCTCCTCGACCTGGGAGCCGTGGGTGAGCCAGTTGCCGTAGCTGATCTCGCTGACCATGAGACCGCTGCGGCCGAGGTGACGGAATTCCATGTGTCCGACTTTATGGCTTGTGCCAGATGATCGTCATGGAGGGTCGATCACCGGGCGGTAGGGTCGGCGGGTGCTGAAGCTGCTCCGCGTGGCGCTCACCGCCGCCGTCCTGGCCGCGATCGT
>NZ_JAPNNL010000026.1 GCF_027620315.1 Nonomuraea corallina
GCGACGGCGCGCCCGTGCTGGTGCTGGGCACCGGGCTGACCATGGTGGACGTGGCTCTCACCGTGACCAGGGCCCATCCCGGCACCGTGGTGTACGCGCTGTCGCGGCGTGGGCTGCTCCCGCGCGCCCATCCGCCCGTCCCGGCGGCGCCCGTCCCGGTGACCTTCCCCGACGGGCCGTTGCGGGTCGCCGACCTGCTGCGGGTGGTGCGTCAGGCCGTACGGGCGAACGCGGGGGACTGGCACGGCGTCATGGAAGGTCTGCGCCCGCGGACCCAGGAGCTGTGGACCAGGCTCGCCCCCGGCGAACGCCGGATCTTCCTGGACCGGGTGGCGCGCTACTGGGAGATCCACCGGCACCGCGTCCCACCGGCCTCCGCGACGGCGCTCGCCGAGCTGCTCGCCTCCGGCCGGTTGCGCCTGCTGCGCGGCCGCCTGGCCGGGGCCCTGCCCGCCGGCGCCGGTCTGCGGGTCCGGGCCGAGCTGGACGGCACGGTCCGCGAGCTCGACGTGGGCTGGCTGGTCAACGCCACCGGGCCCGGCGCCGACGTGACGTCCGACCCCTTCCTCGCCGGTCTCGTCTCCGCCGGGGCGGCCCGGCGCGACGCTCTGGGTCTCGGCCTGGACGCGGGCCCGGACGGCGCGGTCCGGGACGCCACGGGCCGCCCGGGTGAGCGGGTCTTCGCCGTGGGGCCGCTGCTGCGTGGCCGCCTGTACGAGACGACCGCCGTACCCGAGATCCGCGCGCAGGCGGCGGCTCTCGCGCCGCGCCTCCTCGAAGCGGTCCGCGCCCCGCGCTCGCGGCTGACGGCCTGAGCGCTTCCTGGCGGCCTGAACGCTCCCTGGCGAAACGCCGGGCGGCGTGTCAGCCTAGGCGCGTGTCCTTGACCCGCCGAGCCGTGGTGACGCTGGGGTTGCTCGGGGTGTCCGGCTGCGTGAGCGGGCCGCCCGCCACGCGACGGCTGAGGCTGGCGACGGGGACGGCGGGCGGGCTGTACGAGGCGCTCGGCAACCGGTTCGCCGCCGAGCTGACCCGGCGGGGGTTCCCGACCACGCCGATGCCGAGCACGGGCAGCATCGAGAACCTCACCAGCCTCGCCGACGACCGGGCCGACCTCGGGCTCGCGCTGGCCGACAGCGCCGACTTCTTCGTGCGCCGGCGGCCCCGCGCCGTCTCGGCCGTGGCCCGGATCTACCTGAACTACATGCATCTGGTCGTGCCGGCCGCCTCGCCCATCACCACGGTGCGCGACCTGGCCGGCAAGCGCGTCTCCGTCGGTCCCGAGGGCTCGGGGACGCACCTGACCGCGCTCAGGGTGCTGGAGGTCCTGCGGCTGCGGGTCACCAAGAGCGGCTTCGACCTCGACGGCTCGCTCAAGGCGCTGGAACGGGGGGCGATCGACGCGCTGTTCTGGTCGGGCGGCGTCCCCACCCCCGCCGTGGCCACCCGGCGCGGCCTGCGCCTGGTGCCCCTGGACGAGGTGGTGCTCCCTCTGCGCCGGGCGTACGGCCCCTTCTACGAGATCGCCCTGGTGCCCACCGGCGTGTACGGCGCGACGCGGCCTGTCCAGACCGTGGGCACGCCGAGCTACCTGGTCTGCCGCGCCGGGCTGCCCGAGGACGTCGCCTTCGACGTGACCAGGATCCTGTTCGAGAGCCGCGACAGGCTGGGCGCGCCCGACGCGCCGGGCATGGTCCTGGTCAAGCGGTACGCGATCACCACTGGTGTGGTGCCGCTGCACGAGGGCGCCGCCCGCTACTACCGTGCCGACTACGGCTGAGCGGCCACCGGCCTGGCCTGGGCGAACTCCACGACCAGGCCGTGCGGCTCGGCGGGCAGCAGGCGCAGCGTGCCGCCGCTGAGCCGGGCCAGTTCGGCGGCGATCGCCAGCCCGAGCCCGCTGCCCGGCACGTTGACGTGCTCGGCCGACCGCCAGAACCGGCCCAGCGCCTCCTCGCGCTCCCTGGCGTTCAGCCCCGGCCCGTCGTCCTCGACGCGGAGCGTGCCGTCGCGCAGCGTCACCGACACGCGCCCGCCTTCCGGCACGAACTTGTGCGCGTTGTCGAGCGCGATGTCGGCGATCCTGATCATGGCCGCCGGTCCCGTCCAGGACGGCGGCAGGTCGGCGACCAGGTCGAGCCGCTGGGCCGCGTACACCTCGCGCCACGTCCTCAGCCGGTCGGCGAGCTGGGCGGCCACGTCGGTCTTGCTCACCACGCCGTCGGCCTCGGTCCTGGCCAGCGCGAGCAGGTCGTCCACCAGGTGGGCCAGGCGTGACGCCTCGGCCAGCGCCTCCTCGTACTCCTCCTTGCCCGCGTCCGCCAGGTACGGCTCCAGGTTCTCGATCCGCAGGATCAGCCCGGTCAGCGGGGTGCGCAGCTCATGCGAGGCGTCGGCCACGAACGCCCGCTGCCGCTCCATCGCGGCGGCGACCGCGTCGCCCATCGCGTTGAAGCGCTCCTGCAGCTCGCGCAGCTCGGAAGGGCCGGCCTCCGGCACGGCGTGGGTGTCGTGCCTGCCCTCGGCGATGGCCTGCGTCATCCGGTCGAGCTCGATCACCGGACGCATGATCCACCGGGTGAGGCGTCTGGCCGCCAGCACGCCGTACCCGAGGGAGACCATCGCGGCCAGGGCGAGCGCGCCCCACACCACGGTCACATCACGCACGGCCTGGGTGGCCGGGGCGCGCAGGAGCGTGACGCCGGACAGCTGCGAGCCGCTGCCGACCGGCTGCGCGATGAGCACGGTGCTCGGGCCGAAGGGGGTGATGGGAGGCAGGCTCTCGGTCATCCTGCCGGACAGGGCCACCCTGACCGCCTCGCGGTCACCGGCGACCAGGGTCCCGGCCCTGGCCAGGAGGTTGCCCTCGCGGTCGAGGACCTCGACGGCGGCGCCGTACAGGTCGGTGTAGCGGTTGATCTCCTCGACCAGGACCCGGTGGTCGCCCAGGCGGATCGCGGAGTCGGCCAGCTCGGTGATGCGGTGGCTGTCGGCCCGCCGGTCGAGGAGGACCCGGTTGGTGCGGTGGGTGGAGTAGGCGAGACCGAGGGGCACCGCCAGTGACGCGATCATGAGGACGATCAGAGTCGTGAAGGTGCCGACCAGCCTGCGTCTCACCGCACGCCCAGGCGGTAACCGGTGCCGCGCAGGGTCTCCACCAGCTCGGGGCGGCCGGTCTTGGCACGCAGGCACGCCACGTGCACGTCGAGGGAGCGCGAGGCCGACAGGAACGGGTCGCCCCACACCTCGTCGAGGATCTCCTCACGGCTGCGCACCACGCCGGGCCGGCGGGCCAGCAGCGCCAGGACCTCGAACTCGCGCCGGGTCAGCGAGATCGGCTCGCCCGCCACGCTCACCCGCCGCGCGGCCAGGTCGATGCGCACGTCGCCGACCTCGACCACCTGGGTGCCTGGCGGCAGCGGGCGGGTGCCGCGGCGGACGACCGCCTCCATGCGCGCCAGCAGCTCGGCCGTGCGGAACGGCTTGACCAGGTAGTCGTCCGCCCCGCCGCGCAGGCCGCGCAGGACGTCGCGCTCGCCCGAGCGGGCGGTGAGCACGATGACCGGGACGGCCGACGCGCGGCGCAACTGCCGCAGCACCTCCATGCCGTCCATGTCGGGCAGGCCCAGGTCCAGGAGCACGAAGTCGTTCTCGCCGGCGAGGCGGAGACAGCCGTTGGCCTGGGCGACGCGCTGGACGACGTTCCCGTGCCGTTGGAGTGCGGTGGTCAGCGCCGAGGCCAACCGGTCATCGTCTTCCACGAGGAGAACACGCACGGCCTCAGTTAAGCACGGGCGCCCGGACGTGGACGGGGAACGGCCGGGCCCGCCCCGGGCTCAGAGGCCCAGGTAGGCCCGGCGCACCCGTTCGTCGCCGGCCAGGTCGGTGCCGGACAGCGTGATGACCCCGTTCTCCAGGACGTACGCGCGGTCCGCGAGCGCCAGCGCCTGGGCCGCGTTCTGCTCGACGAGCAGGATCGCGACGCCGCTCTCGCGGATGCGCCCGAGCGCGTCGAAGACGGCGCGGACCATGAGGGGCGCCAGGCCCACCGACGGCTCGTCGAGCATGAGCAGCCTCGGCCGGGTCATCAGCGCCCGCCCGATGGCCAGCATCTGCTGCTCGCCGCCGCTCATGGTGTCGGCGCGCTGGTCCAGCCGTTCGGCGAGCCTCGGGAACAGCTCCAGCACCCGGTCGGCGGGCTCACCGGTGTGGAAGGCGCCCATGGCGAGGTTCTCCGCCACGGTGAGCGGGCCGAACAGCGCCCGGCCCTCGGGCACCTGGACCAGGCCGCGCCGCACCACCGCGTGGCCGGGCAGGCCGGTCAGTTCCTCCCCGTCGAACACCACCCGGCCGGCGGACGGCCGGAGCAGCCCGGAGGCGACCCGGAGCGTCGTGGACTTGCCGGCGCCGTTGGCCCCGACGAGGGCGACGAGTTCCCCGGCGGCCACCTCCAGCGACAGGCCGTGGAGCACCCGCAGGCCGCCGTATCCGGCCTCGATGCCGTCAAGCGAGAGCATCATCGGAGTTCTCTCCCAGGTAGGCGGCGATGACGCGGGGGTCGCGGGCGATGGCCGCGGGCTCGCCCTCGGCGAGCACGCTCCCGCGTTCCAGGACGAGCACCCGGTCGGCGAGCCGCATCACGGCCGGCATGACGTGCTCCACCAGGACCAGCGTCATGCCTTCCGCGCGCAGGTCGGCCAGCAGGGTGACCAACGGTTCGCGTTCCGACGCCGTGAGCCCGGCCAGCACCTCGTCCAGCAGCAGCACCTTCGGCCGGAGAGCGAGCGCCCTGGCCAGCTCCAGCTGCTTGCGCGCGGCCGCGGGCAGCTCGCCCGCGGGCCGCTCCAGGTAGGCGCCGAGCCCGACCCGCTCGATCGCCTCGGTCGCGGCGGCGACGGCCTCCTTGCGGGTACGCAGGTGCGCACCGGCGGCCACGGCCACGTTGTCGAGGACCGACAGGGCGGCGAAGGGCCGGGTGAGTTGGAACGTGCGGACCAGCCCCGCCCGGGCGCGCAGATGGGTGGGACGCGCGGTGACGTCCTGGCCGTCGAACTCGATCCGGCCGCTGTCCGGGCGCTGCTCACCGGAGATCACCGAGAACAGCGTGGTCTTGCCCGCCCCGTTGGGGCCGATGACCGCGTGGACGGTGCGCGGCTCGACCTCGAACGTGACCCCGTCCAGCGCCCGCAGGCCGCCGAACGCCTTGCTCACGTCCGTCAGACGCAGGATCATCGCGGCCTCCTGGCGAATCTGCCGTACAGCCCGCGAGGCATGGCCAGGACCACGACGATCAGCAGGACGGCGTACATGATCACGTCGAGTCCGCTCCGGCCCTGCAGGAAGGCGAGGAACTCCGGCGGGGTGCGGACGAGCGTCGCGGCCATGTCCGAGAGCGGGGCCAGCACCGCGGCGCCGATGAGCGGGCCCCACACGGTGCCGACGCCGCCGATCACCGCGGGCAGGATGGCCTGGATCGACACCGACGCGCCGAAGGCGAGGTCGGGGCTGACGAAGAGGTAGTAGACGGAGTAGAAGCCGCCGGCCACCGCCGTGAGCGCGGCGGACACGCCGATGGCCATGATCTTGTGCCGGACGACCGCGACCCCGGCGGCCGCGGCGGCCGTCTCGTCCTCGCGCACGGCCAGCAGGTTCAGCCCCGCCCGCGAGTTGAGCAGCACGATCACCGTGGCGACGCTGCCGAGCATGAGCAGCAGCGCGACCCAGAAGTACGCGGGATCGCCGACGTCGAACCGGAGCGTCCACCAGCCCTGCTCGCCGGTGACGGGCAGGGTGAGGCCGACCGCGCCGCCGACGAGCTCGGAGTTGAGCGCGGCCAGCCTGAGCATCTCGGCGAAGGCGAAGGTGGCCAGGGCGAAGTACGCGCCCTTCAACCGGTAGCGGACCGCCAGATAGCCGGTGAGAGCGCCGAACGCCGCGGCCACCGCCATCCCGGCGAGCATGCCGATCCACGGCGAGAGGCCCAGCTCGATGGTCAGCAGCGCGGTGGTGTAGGCGCCGAGCCCGAAGTAGGCGGCGTGCCCGAAGCTGAACAGGCCGCCGAACCCGCTCATGAGGTTCCAGGCCACGGCCATCATCGCGAACAGCAGCGCGCGGACGGCGACCGCCTCCTGGGCGGCGGGCAGCAGCAGGGGCAGCGGGGCGAGTGCCACGCCGATCACGGCGAGCACGATGAGCCTTCTGGTCACGCGGGCCTCCCGAACAGGCCCTGCGGACGCCAGAGCAGGACGAGCACGAACACTCCGAACACCACCAGCAGCGGGCTCTGACCCGGCAGGTACAGGCCGCCGAGCTGTTCGGTCAGGCCGATGATCAGCCCGCCCGCCACCGCTCCGGGAACGCTGCCGAGTCCGCCGAGGACCACGACGACGAACCCGATGATGTTGAACAGCTCGCCCGCGGTCGGCTCGACGGTGACGAGCGGCGTCACGAGCGTCCCGGCGGCGCCGGCGCAGGCGGTGCCCGCGGCGAACGTCAGCGCGTGCAGCCGCCGCACGTCGAGCCCCACCAGCGAGGCGCCCTCCGGGTTGGCGGCCACCGCGCGGATCGCGGTGCCCAGCCTCGTCCTGGTCAGCAGCAGCCACACCGCCCCGGCCAGGCTCATCGCGCCGACGAAGGCCAGCACCCGGCTGAGGTCGGCCACCGCGCCCAGGACGCGCAGCGGGGTGTCGAAGGAGACGGGGACCGTCCTGGTGTCGCCGGAGAAGGCCAGCAGCAGGCTGTTCTCCAGCAGCATCGCGATGCCGAGCGTCAGCAGGAGCTGCGCGGCGAGCGAGCCGCCCATCGTCCGGCTCACCATGTGGCGCTGGACCACGTAGCCGACTCCGAACAGCAGCGGCACGCTCACCAGCAGCGTCAGATAGGGGTTCAGCCCGGCGCTGGACGCCAGCAGCGCGGTGGCGTACATGCCCAGCGTCATGAACGCGCCGTGGGCGAAGTTCACGATGTCGAGCACTCCGAAGATCAGCGTGAGGCCCATCGCGACCAGCGCGTACACGCCGCCGAGCAGCAGGCCGGTCAGCACCGCCTGGGCGGTGACCGTCCCGCTGCCGGACCTGGCCCAGGCGCCGGCGATCACGGCCGCCGCCACGACGGCGGCCAGTCCGGCGCGGGAGATCGTGCGGTTCACTCTGCGGCGGGCCTCGGCTCGGCCACGGCCTTGGCCGCGGGGTGCACCGGGACGACCTTGCCGTCCTGGACCTGGAGGACGACCGGGGTGGCGTTCTTGTTCTGACCGGACTCGTCGAACTCGACCGGGCCGTCGAAGGCCAGCACCGTCTCGAACGAGATCCCGGCGAGCGCCTCACGGATCTTCACGGGGTCGCGGCTGGCGGCCTTCTCCAGGGCGGCGGCGATCAGGCGGACGCACTCGTACGAGGTGAACGGGATGAACCGGAGTTCCTCGCCGTGCTTGGCCTGGAAGGCGTCCAGGACCGCCTTCGACTCCGGCTTGGTGGCGTCGTAGTTGAAGTTGGAGTCGTAGATGCCCTCGGCGACGGCTCCGCCGTCACGCGGGAAGACCGGCGAGCTGAAGGCGCCGTGCGACACGCCGAGGACGATCTTCACCTCGGGCTGGACCGACGCGATGGCCTTGGCGGTCAGCAGGCCGTCCCGGTAGTAGCCGGTGACGGCGAGCGCGTCGACCCCGGCGGCCTTGACCTTGGTGAGCTCGGTGGTCAGGTCGGAGGCCTTGAGCGCGTCGTAGGTGATCTGCGGGCCGACCTCCAGGCCGAGCTTGGCGGCCTCGTCGCTGAACGACTTGAACGTCGAGGTGCCGTAGTCGGTCTGCTCGTGCAGGTAGGCGACCTTGGTGACCTTCTGGCCGGTGCGGTCGGCCAGCTCCTTGAGGTAGCGGGCGCCGTACCGGCCGAGCGTGTCGGAGGAGGGCTGGAGCCGGAAGGTATAGGTATAGCCCTGCTTGAGGATGTCGTCGGCGGAGGCCACGTCGATGACGAACGGAACCTTGTTCCGCTCGGCGACCGTGGCGACCTGGGCGGCGACGGCGCTCTGGTAGGGCCCGACGAGCGCGACGGCGCCCGCCTGGGTGAGGCGCTGGGCCTCGCTCTGGCCGACCTCCGGCTTGCCCTGGCTGTCGGCGCCCAGGATCTCCAGCTTCGCGCCGCCGAGCGACTTGATGCCGCCGGCGTTGTTGATCTCTTCGGCGGCGAGCTTGACCGCCTTGGACATCTGCTGCCCGTCGAAGGCGAGCGCGCCGGTGAGCGGGTGGATGGAGCCTATCTTGATGGTCCCTGAGGCGTCGGCGGCGTCGGGGGCGCCCCCTCCGGGCGCCGAACCGCCGCAGGCGGTCACGGTCAGGGCGAGGAACGTACCTATGGCGATACAGGACTTGAGGCGCATGGCGTCGACCTTGGGGGGTTGCTGCGGTTCCGCTTGTTGGAACGCTGTTTCGCAGAATGGTGACAGCAGGCCCCGTCCTGGTCAAGCGGATCAGGCCCCTACGTGTGACGCCCGGTACCGCGGCGGGCCGCCGCCTGTCACGTCTGTCAACCTGCTGTGAACCCGCGCGAGAGGGGAAGGCGAGGATCGGTCATGTGGTACGAGTGTGATGAATACAGCGGGGGGAACACTCACACATCCGGCGCGATACACCACGTACGCGCACGGAGGTGCCCCGACCTTGTCGCACAGTAGTCAGAAAGTCAGGTCAATGCGGATTTTGGTCCTCGGCGGTGACGGTTATCTTGGTTGGCCCACCGCGCTCCACCTCTCTCAATGCGGGCACGAGGTCGCCGTCGCCGACAACTTCGTCCGGCGACAGTACGACTTCGAGCTCGGCGTGGAAAGCCTGGTGCCGATCGAATCCCTGCACACCAGGATCGCCACGTGGCACCGGCTCACCGGCAAGACCATCCAGTCGTACATCGGTGATCTCACAGAGGCGGACTTCACCTACGACATGATCCGCGACTTCCGCCCTGAGGCGGTGGTCCACTTCGCCGAGCAGCGCGCGGCCCCCTACTCGATGATCGACCGCAAGCACGCGGTCTACACGCAGGTCAACAACGTCGCCGGCACGCTCAACGTGCTCTACGCCATCGCCGAGACCGACCCGGACATCCACCTGGTCAAGCTGGGCACCATGGGCGAGTACGGCACGCCCAACATCGACATCGAGGAGGGCTGGCTGGAGGTCGAGCACAAGGGGCGCAAGGACCGGGTGCTCTACCCCAAGCGGCCCGGCTCGTTCTACCACCTGTCCAAGGTGCACGACAGCCACAACATGGAGTTCGCCTGCCGGATCTGGGGCCTGCGCGCGACCGACCTCAACCAGGGCGTCGTCTACGGCCAGCAGACCCCGGAGACCAGCCTCGACGACCGGCTCGCCACCCGGTTCGACTACGACGCGGTGTTCGGCACGGTCCTCAACCGGTTCGTCGTCCAGGCGGTGCTCGGCCACCCCCTCACCGTGTACGGCACCGGCGGCCAGACGCGCGGCATCATCGACATCCGCGACACCGTCCGGTGCGTCCAGCTGGCCTGCGAGAACCCGGCCGAGCGCGGCGAGTTCCGGGTGTTCAACCAGATGACCGAGTCGCTGTCGGTCGCGCAGATCGCCGAGACCGTCGCCCGCAGCTTCCCCGACGAGGTGGTCGTCGACAACCTCACCAACCCCCGGGTCGAGAAGGAGGAGCACTACTACAACGTGGTCCACAGCGGCCTGGTCGAGCTCGGACTCGAACCCCACCTGCTCTCCGACACCCTCATCACGTCGCTGTTCGACGTGACCAAGCGCTACGCCGACCGCGTCGACCTGGACGCCATGCGGCCGAGGGTCGACTGGCGGGGCGCGCTGAAGGGCGAGACCCGGCGGTGAGCGCCGAGGAAGGCGCGTTCGCGCGGGCCACCGGCCGGACCGCGGAGCGGGAGGAGGGCGGCCACGACAAGCCCCGCTACCGCCGCTACCAGTTCGACCTGATCGCCCCGCACTGCGGACGCAGCGTGCTGGAGGTGGGGGCCGGGCTCGGCGAGTTCGCGAGCCAGTTCACCGGCCTGGACCGGCTCGTGGTCACCGACGTCGACCCCGACGCGGTCAAGGTGATGAAGGCCCGGTTCGCCGGCCGCGGCGAGGTCGAGGCGGCGCAGTTCGACCTCTCCTGCGGCGCCACCCTGGACCGGCCGGTCGAGACCGCGATCGCCATCAACGTGCTGGAGCACTTCGAGGACGACGCGGCCCTCCTCACCCTGCTGGCCCGCTCCGTCGTCCCCGGCGGCACGCTGGTCCTGTGGGTGCCCGCCTACCAGAGCCTGTACGGCGACTTCGACCGCAAGGTCGGGCACTTCCGCCGCTACACCCCGGCCACCCTCAGGGACGCCGCGGTGCGCGCCGGGCTGGAGGTCGAGCTGGCCCGGCCGGTCAACCTGCTCGGCGGGCTCGCCTGGTGGGCCGCGGTACGGCTGGGCAAGGCCGGCTCGCCCAAGGCGGGCGCCGTCGGCCTGTACGACCGGGTCCTGGTCCCGGTCACCCGGGTCCTCGACCGGGTCCTGCCGATCCCGTTCGGCCAGTCGATCCTCGGCGTCTTCCGGGTGCCGGCCGGCCGGGGGCACGCGACGCCGTGAACAGGCTCCGTCGTCTCCTGCGGGGCGCGGTCCCGCGCATCTTCGGGCGCTACGCGATCGGGTCGGTCGTGGCGGGCGTGGTCAGCGAGGTCACGCTGCTGACGGTGTACGGGCTGGGGCTCCTCAGCGCCTCGGCCGCCTCCGTGGTCGCCTGGGGGCTCGGCGCGATCGTCAACTACGTGCTCAACCGGTCATGGGCCTGGAAGGTGCGCGGGCGGCCCAAGCCGCTGCGCGAGCTGCTCCCGTACTGGCTGACCGCGGTGGCGGGGCTGGGCATCGCCTCCTGGGGCACCGCGGCGGCCGACCGGATCGGACATCAGATCTTCACCACGGACGGCCCCCGCGTGGTGTTCGTGGGAGCCGTCTTCCTGGGGATCTACGGGCTGCTGTTCGTGGCGAAGTTCTTCCTGTTCCACTACTTCGTCTTCGCCGGCACCGGCTCGGAGGAGGAGCGGGCGGACGCCGGCGAGGAGGGCGGAGCGGGGCGGCGGCGCTCGCGCAGCCAGGTCCCGACGACGACCCGCGAGTAGCGGTAGCCGTAGACGAGGTTCCCGCCCTTCTTGGTGGTGCCGGCCGCGCGCAGCCGCATGGTGGCCGGCACCTCCACCACCCGGAACCCCCGGGAGATCACCCCGATCAGCAGCTCCGACGACTGGTACTGCGGCTGCTTGAGCGTGACCGCCCCGGTCACCTCCGCGCGCATGGCCCGCAGGCCGAAGGAGGTGTCGGTGATCCGCTGCCCGGTGAAACGGCTGATCAGCCAGGCGAACACGTGCACGCCGAGGCGGCGGACCCGGTCGTGGGTCTCCTGCCGCCCGAGCACCCGCGAGCCGGTGGCGAAGTCGGCCCGCCCGTCGACGACCGGGGCGAGCACCCGCTCGATGTCGGCCGGATCGTACTGCCCGTCGGCGTCCGTCGTGACGATGTAACGAGCGCCGCTCTCGCGCGCCAGCCGGTAGCCGAGCCGCAGCGCCGCCCCCTGCCCGCGGTTGACCGGGACGTCGCAGACCATGGCCCCGGCCTTGCGCGCCTCGGCCGCGGTCCTGTCGGTGGCGCCGTCGACGACCACGACGGTCGCGGTCTCCAGGCCGTGGACGAGGGCGGGGATGCCGTTCACCGTCGCGCCGATGCTGCGCTCCTCGTCGTACGCGGCGATGACGATCGCGACGGGTGGCAGGTCGGAGCCGTACTGGGCGGTGAACTCCGCCACGGCGGCGGCGTCGATGTCCGGCGGCGTCTCCGCGCTCGTCATGCGTCATCCTCCGTTGTGTCGCTCTTCGCCGCAGCCGATTCTGGCCGAGAAGGCGCGAAGTCCGGCCACACCGTGGCCATTCCTGAGGTCACATCGTGACGTGGCCGATATCCGATCGCCCGCGCCGCCGAGACGTCGAGCACGACGGCCGGCATCTCGCCCTGCTTCGCGGGCACGCGCTCGACCGGGATCGGCGCCCCGGTCACCTTCCGCGCGGCGTCGATCAGCTCGTTGACGCTCACCGACACGCCGGACCCGACGATCAGAGGACCGTCGTGGTCCACGCGCCAGGCGAGCAGGACGGCCTGGACCACGTCGTCGACATGGACGTAGTCGCGCAGCTGCCCCCCGTCCCCGTACACCTGGACCCCTCTACCCTCGGCGGCGGCTCTCATCAGCCTCGGGACGAAACTGTCCTTGCGCAGCATGCCCGGCCCGTAGACGTTGGCGAACCGCAGCGCGACCGTGCGCATCCCGTAGACCCCGGAATAGGCGCTGAGCAGCATCTCCGCCGCGGCCTTGGTCGCGCCGTACGGGGTCAGCGGGCGCGGCGCCAGGCTCTCGGTGATGCGGGCGCCGCCCACGTCGCCGGTGACCGCGTTGGTCGACGCCAGCAGGAACCGCGGCACCGCCCGCTCCCTGGCGAGCTCCAGCAGCCCCGCCGTGGCCTCGACGTTGGTCGCGTACGTCCCCGCCGGGTCCTCCACCGACCGCAGCACCGACGTGACGGCGGCGAGATGGACCACCGCGTCCAGCCCGGCGGTCACCGCCCGCTCGCGCACCCCCGGATCGCGCAGGTCGCCCACGACGGACGTGACCCCGGGATCAGGGTGGGGGTGCAGGTCGGCCACGGTCACCTCGGCCCCTTCGCCGAGCAGCGCCGCCACCAGCCGCCTTCCGATGAACCCCGATCCGCCCGTCACGAGCACCCGGGCTCCGGTCACCTCCGGCATCTCCTGGCATTCCTTTCCCTCGGGTCCCAGCGACGATACCGGCATCCGGAGCGCGGACCGGCCGTGCTCCCGGCCCGGGGCGGCCATTCTCAGCAAACCCTTGGACTCGGTGCGTAGGCTACGGTCTCTCTCGTCCTGGCGACCGACCGTGAGGCAGTTGGAGGAGTACGCGTGAGCCCAGCTCTGGTGGTGGGTCCTCCGCTGGTGGCCGGCCTGGTCCTCGCGCTGGTCGCGCAGCGGCGCGGCTGGTCGCCCCCGCTGTGGGCGGCGCTGGCCCTCGGAGCCGTGCTGCGCGTCATCGCCATGGCGTGGGCCGCGCAGGACCCGGCCCAGCCGTACGACTTCGCCGTCGACTTCTCCGAGGCGGCCGACGAGGTGCTCGCCGGGCGCAACCCGACCACCCACATGCGCGACGGCGGCTGGCACTTCCTGCCGTTCCTCGCCTACGTGCTCGCCGGGCAGAAGGAGCTGGGCGACCTGCTCGGGCTCTCCTGGAACGTGGCGGGGCGGATCGTCCCCGTCCTGGCCGACCTGGCGCTGATCCCGCTGGTGGCCAAGCTCGCCGGCGAGCGCGGGGCGCTGCGCGGCTTCCAGTACGCGTGCGTGCCGCTCGGCGTCATGGTCAGCGGCCTGCACGGCCAGTTCCCGCCGCTCACCCTGGCCTTCGGGGTGGCGGCCCTGGTCGCCGCCAGGGCCGGCCGGGCCCATTGGGCCGGGGTGCTCATGGGCCTGTCGGTGGCCTGCACCAACTGGTCCGTCCTGCTGGTGCCCGGCGTCGTGCTCGCCGTCGCCGGGACGCGCCGCCTGGTGGTGCTCGGCTGGACCGCGGCCGTCCCCGGGCTCTGGCTGCTCAGCAGCTCGGTGTTCCTCGACACCCCGGTCACCGGGCTGGTCGACCTGGCCAGGGCCATCATGTCGACGCGCCCGGTGGTGGGCGACTGGGGCTGGACCGCCCTGGTGACGGGCGGCGACCAGACGGTGTCGGCCGGCCTCGGCCGGATCGGCACGCTCGTGCTGGTCGCCGGGCTGCTCGCGGCCGCGTGGTGGTGGCGCAAGGCCGATCCGATCGACCTCACGCTGGTCCTGCTGCTCGTCTTCCTCGTCCTGACGTACCGGCTCGGCGCCCAGTACCTGCTGTGGCCGGTGCCCTACCTGCTCGCCCGCCCCCGCCGCCTCACATGGCCGGCGATCACCGCCGCCAGTGCCTGGGCCGCGGCGGGCTACCTGCGTGTCCAGCCGTTCACCGGGATGGGGTGGTGGCAGTTCCACGGCGTGTGGGCGCTGTCCTCCTTCCTGGTCATCCCCTTCCTGATCGCCGCCCTGCCGCCCAGGAACGCGGCGCGCCCCGCCGAGGACGAGCGCGCCGCCGAGCCGGTACGGGAGACCAGGGCGCAATCAGAGCCGTAGCCGCGGCCAGCCCTCGGTGTCCCGCAGCAGCTGCCGGTCGTGGGTGGCCAGGACCACCGCCGCGGCGGTCGCGCCCAGCGCCTCGGTCAGCTCCTCGACCAGGGTCATCGACAGATGGTTGGTCGGCTCGTCCATGAGCACGACATGCGGGCGCGCGGCCAGCATGACGGCCAGGTCGAGCCGCCGCCGCTGGCCGACCGACAGCTCCGTCACCGGCCGCCGGGCGGCCTCCGCGGGCAGCAGGCCGAGCTGGGAGAGACCGACCTGCTCGGACTCCTTCAGCGCGCCCGAGGTGACGAGCCTGCCGATCGCGGCCTCGTACACCTCCACGGCCCGCCGCCGGGACGGCGGGGGCGACTCCTGGGTGAGCAGGCCGATCCGCGCGCTCCGATGGCGCTGCACGGAGCCCGTGGCGGGGGCCAGTGCCCCGGCGAGCACGCCGATCAGGGTGGACTTGCCCGAGCCGTTGGCCCCCGTCACCACCAGGCGGTCGCCGGAGCGCAGCAGCACCGAGCAGGGCACGTCGATCCTGCCGGGCACGGTGACCTCGTCGGCGCGCAGCAGCACCGCCCCCGGCATGGACCCCAGCCGTGGGGGCTGGAAGCGCAGCGGCGGCGGGGGGACGTCGAGGACGTGCGCCTCCAGGTCCTCCTGACGCCGGTGGACGGCGCGCACCAGGGCGGGCGCCCGGGTCGCGCGGGTGTGCTTGCCCGTGCCCTTCTCCGGTCGCCACCCGGTGGTCAGCCGGTTCTGGGCGGCGGACAGGTCCTGCGCGAGGCGCCGGCGCTCGGCCAGCTGGTCGCGGTGGGCGGTCTCCCACCGCTCCCGCTCGGCGCGGCTGCCCTCCCGGTAGCCGGCGTAGCCGCCGCCGTACACGCGGGGGCGGCCGTCGCTGGTCGGGTCCAGGTCGAGGACCGCGGTGACGACGTCCGCCAGGAGCGCCCGGTCGTGGCTGACCAGGACCACGCCGCCCGGGTAGGCCCGCAGCCGGTCGGTCAGGTGGTCCAGGCCGCCGGCGTCGAGGTGGTTGGTCGGCTCGTCCAGGAGCAGCAGGTCGTAGCCGGCGCCCAGCAGACAGGCCAGCCGGATCCGGTAGCGCTGGCCGACGGACAGGCCGGCCAGCGGGCGGTCCCGGTCGTGCGTCGCGCCGAGCGCGTCGAGGGAGATGTCGACCCGGCGGCCGGCGTCCCAGGCGTCGATGGACTCGGCGGCCGACAGCGCGGCCGCGTACTCCTCGTCCGCGCCGGGGCGTCCCTCGACGAGCGCGAGCGTCGCGGACTCCAGCGCTTCCAGCACGGCGCGCACCTGGGCCAGTTCGAGGTCGATCAGGTCGCCGACCGTGCGACCGTCGCCGGCCGGGATCACCTGGTCGGCGACGCCGATGGTGCCGGCCCGGCGCACCGTGCCGGAGTCGGGGTCGAGGGAGCCGGCGAGCACGCGCAGCAGCGTGGTCTTGCCCCGGCCGTTCTCGCCCACCACCCCCAGCCGGTCACCGCGTGAGACGGTCAGGTCGACGCCGTTCAGGACCGCCCGGCCACCGCGGGCGAGGTGCAGCTCGGTGGCGTTGAGATGGGCCCGGGCGTGAGCCGGCAGAGCACTCGTGGACATGCTTCCTCCACGGGGCGGCGCATCGCGCGCCCCGCTGACAAGGGATGGACGACGACGGAGGACCCGGCCGGGTCAGCGGCCGGTGGCGTCGCCATCAGAGGAAGTAGAGGTACTGCACGCCACGACCCTAACAAAGGGCCCAGGCGTCCCCCCAGAGGTTTTCCGGCCGGGACGCTTCGCGGTCAGCCGGGAAGGCGGTAGACCGACACGTGGGACGGCGAGTCGGCGGTGAACTCGGTCCCGGCCCAGTCGGCGTGCCTGCTCTCCAGCTCGAACCCGGCCAGCTGCGCCATGAGGTCCAGCTCGGCCGGCCAGACGTACCGGTGCGGGCTGCGCCACAGCCGGGCCCGCGTGTCGTCGCCGAACCGGAAGTGGTGCGAGACGACGTGCTGGCGCAGCACGTCGTAGGTGTCGAGGCCGATGTAGCCGGGCTCGCACTGCCAGACCGTGGCCTGCTTCCCGGGTGGGAGACTGCGCAGTTCGGGCACCCACAGCTCGATCACGAACCGGCCGCCGGGGCCGAGGTGACGGGCGGCGTTGCGGAAGCACGCGACCTGCTCCGCCTGCGTGAGCAGGTTGGAGATCGTGTTGTAGACGAGGTAGACCAGCGTGTACGTCCCCGGCGCGACGGCCGACGCCATGTCGCCTTCGACGACCGGGATCGTCGCCTCGTCCGCCTTCGTCCGCAACTGGTCGATCATCGGGCGGGACAGCTCGATGCCGGTGACGCCCACTCCCCGCTGGGCGAGCGGCACGGCCACCCGGCCGGTTCCGACGGCGAACTCGAGCGCCCGGCCGCCGTTCGCCAGCTCGGCGAGGCGGGCCACGGCCGGGTCCAGGACCTCGGGGGCGAACATGCCGGCGCCCGGCGTGTCGTAGCCCCGGGCGGCCTCGGCGTCCCAGATGTCCTGTTGTGGCATACCGGCCATGATCGTGACCTGCGCCGGGGGTGTCGAACGGTTTTCCCTGGGCGACCGGCTCCGCCCTCCGGGGAGGCGCGGGAAGGCCGCCGGCCGTCACGCGGACGTCACCCGCTCGGCGAGGAACTCCTCCCACGTGCGCCTGCCCCGCTCCGCACCCTCCAGCGCCAGGTTGTCGCCCGCCCGGTAGGCGCGCCCCGCCCTGCCCGGCATCCTGACCGGCAGCATCGGCCGCCGCCCGCCCCGCGCCTCCAGGTAGCCGCGCACCAGCTCGCGCATCCCGTACACCTTCGGCCCGGCGAGGTCCGGCGCCAGGCCGGAGGGCGCCCCGAGGGTCAGGTCCACGAGGCGGGCGGCCACGTCGCGGGCGTCCACCGGCTCGAACCGCAGCCCGCCGGGGACCGGCACCACCGGGAGCCTGGCGAGCTGCGTCACCGCCTTGAGCACCAGGTCGTGGAACTGCGCGGCGCGCAGCATCGTCCAGGGCACGCCCGAGTCCATCACGGCCCGCTCGGCGTCGCGCTGGTAGCGGAACCAGGCCAGCGGCACGCGGTCCGCGCCGATCACCGAGATGTGCGCCAGGTGCCGGACCCCGGCGCGGGCGGCGGCCGCGGTCAGGTTGCGGGCCGCCACGTCGTCGTCCTTCGGGCCGCCCGCCAGGTGCAGGACGGTCTCGGCGCCGTCCACGGCCGGCTGGAGGCCGTCGCCGGTGAGCAGGTCGGCGGTGACGTCACCACCCCGCCGGGCCAGGACGCGCACCTCGTGCCCGGCGGAGCGCAGCAGCGGTACGACGATCCTGCCGAGGGTCCCGGTGCCGCCGGTGACCAGAATGAGGGATGCCATGGTGTGCTCCACAGTCGTCGATCGAGTGGGTCTGCCTGGACGACACCCCGCGGGGAAGGAATGTGACACGGTGGACGAACGCGATGCGATGACGCAGCGGTTCGAGGAGGAACGCGGCCGCCTGCGGGCGGTCGCCTACCGGATGCTCGGCTCGGTGAGCGAGGCCGAGGACGCGCTCCAGGAAGCCTGGCTGCGGGCGGGCCGCGCCGGCACCGGCGACGTGGCGAACCTGGGGGCGTGGCTGACGACCGTGGTGGCCCGGGTGTGCCTGAACACCCTGCGCTCGCGACAGCGCCGGGACGAGCAGCCGCTGGACGGCCGCGTCCCGGATCCGATCATCAGCCCGGAGTCCGGCCTGGACCCCGAGCACGAGGCGGTGCTGGCGGACTCGGTCGGGCTGGCACTGCAGGTGGTGCTGGAGACCCTCTCGCCGGCCGAGCGGCTGGCGTTCGTGCTGCACGACCTGTTCGCGGTGCCGTTCGAGGAGATCGCGCCGCTGCTCGACCGGTCGCCGGCGGCGGTGCGTCAGCTCGCCAGCCGGGCCCGCCGCAGGGTGCGCGGGCAGGCCCCGGCGCCGGACCCGGACCCGGCCCGCCAGCGCGCCGTGGTGAACGCGTTCTTCGCCGCCGCCCGTGACGGTGACTTCGACGGGCTCGTCTCCGTGCTCGACCCGGAGGTCGTGCTGCGGTCCGACGGAGGGGTGGCGCGGGACCGCCACACGGTCGTGCTCAGAGGCGCGAGGACGGTGGCGGGGGAGGCGGTCACGTTCGGGCGGCTCTCGCCGTTCGCCCGGCCGGTGCTCGTCAACGGTACGGCCGGCGTGGTGGTCGTGGCGAAGGGCCGGGCGCTGTCCGTCATGGCGTTCACCGTCACGGACGGCAGGATCGCGTCCATCGACGTGATCGCCGACCCGGCCCGCCTGGAACGGCTGGTCCCCCCGCCTCACGGACCCGCCATCGACGCCTGGATGAGGTGAGGCTAAGCCCGCTGTTCGTCAGACGCCCCTCCGCACATACCGCTCTGATCGCGACCGCCCTGATGATCGCCGCCTGTGGTGGCAGGCCCGAGAGCGAGCCCGCCGCCGGCGGCGACAAGAAATCAACAGCGGCCGCAGATGACGAGCGGGCTCACTTGGACAGGTAGAGGGTCTTCCAGGTGCCGGCGTACAGGCAGACGTCGGACGGCCGGCTCCGCTTGCCCTCGGCGCAGACCTTGAGCTCGACCTGGTAGACGTCGTGGTCGGTGAACGCGAACTTCTTGGCCGTCCGGTAGGTGCAGTCGCGGACGCTGCGGTGCTTGAACGGCAGCTGGTTCCCGTCCCGGTAGGTGATGCGGAACACGGCCCAGCCGCAGACCTTGGACGAGGCGGCGTAGTCGTAGACCTTGCCGGTGATCTTCACGGAGTCGGCGGTGGGGAGGTCGGCGTGGTCCTCGCCCGTGGCCGTCAGCGTGCCGACGGCCTTCGCCTTCTGGCCGGGAGCGTAGCGGGGACCCCACGGCGAGGACGCCTCGGCGGTGGCGGTCGCGGCCTGGGCGGCGGGGGCGATCAGGAGCATGGCGCCTGCGGCGAGGGCGAGAGCGGCGACGGGGCGGGAGAGCGACATCGGGGGGTTCCTTTCGGGAGGTGTTGCATGCACTGTCCGTCGCACCGCTTGCAGGCCCCTTGCCGTGTGGAATATGCCGCTTTCAACGCTCTTGCTCGTGCAGGGGCCGCGATCAGATGGTGACAAACTCCGATAACGTCGGCGCATGCTGAAGACGATCGCGGTGGCGGTGGCGGGTGCGTTGCTGACGCCCGCGCAGGCCTCCGCCATCCCGAAGAACTTCCTGCTGTACGAGAAGCAGGCGCGGCAGGACAACGAGCACTGGTTCGTCAGCCAGGACGACATGGAGGACGTCTGGAACATCCAGTGCTCCCCCGTGATGTTCTCCGGGTGGAAGGCCAGGCGCGACGCCGCGTACGACACGAAGATCGGCGGCGGTCAGCGCACCGACCGCAGACGCGGTGAGCAGCTGTTCGTGTTCGGCAGCGCCAAGGGCGCGGACAAGATGATGGACCGGATGCGGGCGCTGATCAAGGAGTGCGGCGGGACGGTCAAGTCCAAGCGGCTGCGCATCGGCGACGAGGCCCTGCAGGCGGCACGGACGATCAAGGCCACGAAGAAGGTGCCGTTCCCGCAGACGCAGAAGTTCGTCGCCGTGCGCGAGGGCTCCGCCGTGGCTATCTACTGGGACATGCACAACGCCGCCGCGCCGCTGCGCACCCTGGCCAGGCACCGGGCGGACGCCAGGAAGATGGCGGCCAAGATGGCCCGTTACTGGTCGAGGTAGGCCCTGGCGTCCTGGTGCACCAGGCAGACGATCACGGCGACGGCCAGGGCGAGACCCAGGATGGCGCTGAAGGCGAGACCGCCGTTGGCCAGCAGGTTGACCAGGTAGCCCAGGATGTTCAGCGCCATGACCATGATGAGGCCGACGCGGGCCCAGCGCCTGCGCGCCGAGAGCTTGACCGTCAGGAAGGCGATGAGCACGACCAGGACGACGCTCCACAGGATGACCATGATGAGCCGCGTGGCCTCCTGCGGGGCATGGCCGGTCACGTCGGCGGCGGCGAACAGCAGGAGGACGACGGTCACGCCCATCAGCGCGATGTCGATCCAGAGCAGGATCCGAGCGGTCCGCACCGGTCCTGGCATGGAGATGGCTGCGTCCATGGCATGACCGTAGCCGTCCTGCCCGCCGCCGGGCCCGCCTTTGCGAAGGCTTCTCGTCCGTCGGCCGGTAATCGGGCGGCCCCGGCTCGACGAGCGGGCGCTGAGGCAGCCGCCTGGCGCGGCGGGCCGTGACCGCGGCGGCGTGTGCGGACCGCCGACGCCTGCCGCTCGGTGGGTCAGAGGTGCGTCGGGTCGAGGCCTCACATGTTGATCATGTGGCCGGCCAGGCCGTGGATCGCCTCCTTGACCGCCTCGCCCAGCGTCGGGTGGGCGTGCACGTTGCGGGCCACCTCGTGCACCGTCAGGTCCCACTGCTGAGCCAGCGTCAGCTCCGGCAGCAGCTCGGTGACCTCGGGGCCGATCAGGTGGGCGCCCAGCAGCTCGCCGTGCTCGTTGTCGCTGATGATCTTGACGAAGCCGTTCGGGTCGCCCAGCCCGTGGGCCTTGCCGTTGGCGGTGAACGGGAACTTCACCACCTTGACGTCATAGCCCAGGTCGCGGGCCTGCGTCTCGGTGTAGCCGAAGCTGGCCACCTGCGGCTGGCAGTAGGTGGCGCGCGGGATCATCACGTAGTCGAGCTCCATGGTCTCGGCGCCCGCGATGGTCTCGGCGGCGATGATGCCCATCGCCTCGGCGGCGTGCGCCAGCATCAGCTTGGCCGTGACGTCGCCGATCGCGAAGATGTGCGGCACGTTCGTGCGCAGCCGGCCGTCGACCGCGATGGCGCCCCGGTCGGTCAGCTCGACGCCGGTCTTCTCCAGGCCGTAGCCGTCGACGCGCGGCTGGAAGCCGATCGCCTGCAGCACCTTGTCGGCCTCCAGCACCTGCTGCTGCCCGTCGCGCGACACGGTGACCTTGACCGAGGAGCCGGTGTCCTCGATGTTCTCCACCCGGGTGGAGGTGTGCAGCTCGATGCCCAGGCGCTTGTAGCGCTTGGCCAGCTCGGCCGAGACCTCCTCGTCCTCCAGCGGCACGATCCGGTCGAGGAACTCCACGATCGTGACCTTGACGCCGTAGTTGTGCAGCACGTACGCGAACTCCACGCCGATGGCGCCCGCGCCCGCGATGATGACGCTGCCGGGCAGCTCCTCCGACAGGATCTGCTCCTCGTACGTCACCACCCGGTCCGACAGCGACGTGCCGGGGATCAGCCGGGTGGTCGCGCCGGCGGCGATGATGCAGTGGTCGAAAGTGATCGTCTCGTCGTTCACCTGGATGGTGTTGGCGTCGAGGAACGTGCCCCGGCCGTCGTACTCCTTGATGGAGTTCTTCTTCATCAGGTAGTGGATGCCCTTGACCCGGCCGTCCGCGACCTTGCGGCTGCGGGTGAAGGCGGCGCCGTAGTCGAACGTGACCTCACCCTGGATGCCGAAGGTCTTGGCCTCCTTGGTGAAGATGTGGGCCAGTTCGGCGTTGCGCAGCAGCGCCTTGGACGGGATGCAGCCCACGTTCAGGCAGACGCCTCCCCAGTACTTCTCCTCGATGACCGCCGTGCGGAGCCCGAGCTGGGAGGCACGGACGGCGGCCGTGTATCCCCCCGGACCCGCGCCCAGGACCACGACGTCGTAGTGAGTGCTCATGAGTCGGACCATACCGCCCGCCGGGGGGCGCGCCTGACCGTCACCCCCGCGGCTGGACGTCCACCCGGTAGGGCAGCACCAGCTCGTCGGCCACCACACCGCGGATACCCCAGTTGACCTGCGGCATCTCGATGATGGTGATTTCCACGTCTTCCGGGTCGTACGGGAGCCGCTCGTAGATCGTACGGATGAGCGCGCGCTTGGCGTCGTCGCTGCGGCCGGTGAAACAGACGATCTCCACGATCAGGTAGGCGTCGGAGCGCTGCGGGCAGATCAGGTCGTCGGCGTCGAGCAGCAGGAACCGGTGGAACCGCTTGCCCTCCGGCAGCCCCCACGCGTCGACCAGGCAGCCGTGGAGCAGGTCGGAGACCTCGCGCTGCCGTCCGGCCCACACCTCGCGCCGCCCGTACACCTTCACCTGTGCCATGTCCGCCACTATAGAAGGCATGATCCGCGTCCGGCGGCACCGCGTCGAGGCCACGGTGAAGGCCCAGGTGAGCGTCGGCCAGGCGGGCACGACCGGGGCGGTCGGCGATCACCGCCACGAGGCCGGGTTGGTAGCCTGACGCGTGATGTATCGCCTCGTCTTCACGCACGTCCTGCGGCGGCTCGACGCCGAGACCGTGCACCACCGCACCGTCAGGGGCCTGGCCCTGCTCGCCAGGACGCCCCTGCTCAAGCGCCTGCTCCACCGGGCGCTCGCCCCGCACGACCCGGCGCTGCGGATCACCGCGTTCGGCGTCCACTTCCCCGGCCCGCTCGGGCTGGCCGCCGGGTTCGACAAGGACGCCGCCTGCGCCGAGGCCGTGGCCGCGCTCGGCTTCTCCCACGTGGAGGTGGGCACGATCACCGCGCACGCCCAGCCGGGCAACCCGCGCCCGCGGCTGTTCCGGCTCGTGGGCGAGCGCGCGGTGGTCAACCGGATGGGCTTCAACAACGCCGGCGCCCAGGCCGCGGCCCGCCGCCTGCGCCGCACCCGCGGCGTGCCCGCCGTGGTCGGCGTCAACATCGGCAAGACCAAGGTGGTGCCCGAGCCGGAGGCGGCCGCCGACTACGTCACCAGCGCCAAGGAGCTGGCGCCGCTCGCCGACTACCTGGTGGTCAACGTCAGCTCGCCCAACACGCCCGGCCTGCGCGACCTGCAGGCGGTGTCGCTGCTGCGACCGCTGCTGACCTCGGTCAAGGAGGTCTGCGACGGCACCCCCCGGCGCACCCCGCTGCTCGTCAAGATCGCGCCCGACCTCGCGGACGACGACGTGGACGCGGTCGCCGACCTGGCGCTGGAGCTGGGGCTCGACGGCATCATCGCGACCAACACCACGATCGCGCACGACGGCCCCACCGGCGGGCTGTCCGGCCGGCCGCTCAAGGCGCGCTCGCTGGAGGTGCTGCGGCGGCTGCGCGCCCGCGTCGGCGACCGGCTGACGCTGGTGTCGGTGGGCGGCGTCGAGGACGTCGACGACGTGTGGGAGCGGCTGCTGGCCGGGGCCACGCTGGTGCAGGGCTACACGGGCTGGATCTACGGCGGGCCGCTGTGGGCGGCGCGCATCCACCGGCGGCTGGCCCGGCGGGTCCGGCTGCACGGGATGACCTCCATCGGCGAGGCGATCGGCCGGACGGCGCCCCGGTGACCGGGGAGGTCGCGCTCGGCGGCGGGGTCGTGCTGCGTCCGCTGGCGCCTGACGACGCCGAGGCGCTCGCGGCGGCGTACGTCCGCAACCGCGACCACCTGCGCCGCTGGGAGCCGCGTCGCGCCGAGGAGTTCTTCACCGCCACCGGGCAGGTCGCCCGGGTGGAGGACATGCTGAAGTCCCGCGACGAGGGCCGGATGTTCCCCTGGGTGCTCGCCGACGGCCCGCTGATCGCCGGCGTCGTCAACCTGAACGACATCGTGCTCGGCGCCTTCCGCAACGGCCACCTGGGCTACTGGGTGGACGCCGGGCACACCGGCCGCGGCCTGGCCACCGCCGCGGTGCGCGAGGTGTGCCGCGAGGCGGCCGGAACGCTGGGCCTGCACCGCGTCCAGGCCGGCACCCTCCTCGACAACGACAGGTCCCAGCGCGTGCTGCGCAGGTGCGGGTTCGAGGAGATCGGCGTGGCGAGGAAGTACCTGCGCATCGACGGCGAGTGGCGCGACCACCTGCTGTTCGAGAGGATCCTGGACGACGGCCCTGCCGGGTAGGACTGTCGGCACGGAAGGCTAGGGTCCGAGCGTCGGATGCCTGACACGACGGCCGGGAGTTGAGTGGTGGCGCGCGCGAGACCCGACGAGGCCGAAAACACGAGTGCGGTCACGGTCGAGGTCACGGTCGAGCAGCTCGTGCACGTCGGCGACGACGACTACACCGTCGCCCGCGCGAGCGCCGACGACGGGGCCGCCTTCGTCGCCGCCGGCCGGGCGCTGGCCGGGGCGCAGCCGGGGGAGCGGCTGCTGCTGTCCGGCGAGTGGGGCGAGCATCCCCGCTTCGGCGCCCGCCTCCAGGTCCGGCGGTGCGAGCGGGTCGCGCCGTCCACCGTCCGCGCCATCGCCCTCTACCTCGGCTCCGGCCTGATCCGCGGCGTCGGGCCGCGGCTGGCCCACGCCATCGTCAGCCACTTCGGCGAGGAGACGCTCAAGGTCATCGACACCGAGCCGGCCCGGCTGCGCGAGGTGGTCAACATCGGCGCCATCCGGCAGGCCCAGATCGTCGAGGCGTGGGCCGAGCAGAAGGCCGTCGCCGCGCTCATGGTGGCCCTGCAGGGCTTCGGGGTGAGCCCGCTGCTCGCCGCCAAGATCTACCAGACGTACGGCGACGAGTCGCTCCACGTGCTGACCACCGACCCCTACCAGCTGGTGGGCCGGGTGCGCGGCATCGCCTTCCAGAGCGCCGACCGCATCGCGCTGCGCTCCGGCGTCCCGGAGGACAGCCCGCAGCGCGTCAAGGCGGCCGTGGTCGACCGGATCGAGGCGGCCGCGGCCGGCGGCGGCCACTGCTTCGTGCCGTTCCGCGCGCTCGTCGCCCAGGTGGCGGCGCTGGTCGAGCAGGACGAGCCGAAGATCAGGCAGGCCGTCGACGCGCTCCACGCCGACCGCCGGGTGGTCGTCGAGACCGCCCCCGACGACCCGGGCCGCCTGGTCGTCTACGGCAAGCAGGAGCACAGCCGCGAGGTCGCGCTGGCCGGCCACCTGGCCCGGCTCCTCCGGGCCCCGTCGGCGCTGCGGCTGCGCCCCTACCAGGAGGACGACGCGCTCCACGACGACCAGCGCGCGGCCGTCAACCTGGTGCTGACCAGCACGGTCACGGTGCTGACCGGCGGTCCCGGCTGCGGCAAGAGCCACACGGTGTCCGCCATCGCCGCCACCGTGCGGGCGATGGGCGGCAGGGTGACGCTCGCCGCGCCCACCGGCAAGGCCGCCAAGCGGCTCTCCGAGCTGACCGGGCTGCCCGCGATGACCGTCCACCGCATGCTGGCCCAGCAGCCCGAGGACGACGGCGCGCTGTTCCAGGAGCGGCCCGTCGAGGCCGACCTCATCGTGGTGGACGAGGCGTCCATGCTCGACCTGCAGCTCGCCACCCGGCTGGCCTCGGCCGTCCCCTCGGGCAGCCACCTGCTCCTGGTCGGCGACAGCGACCAGCTCCCCAGCATCGGCCCCGGCAGGGTGCTGGCCGACCTGCTGAGCGTCGAGGAGATCCCCCGCGTCCGGCTCACCCACGTCTTCCGCCAGGCTCAGGACAGCGGCATCATCCGGGCCGCCCACCGCGTCCGCGCCGGCGAGCTGCCCGGCCTGCCCGGCGGTGGCGGGTTCTGGTTCGAGGAGCTCGACGACCCGGTGGCGGTGGCCGACCGGGTCATCCACCTCGCCACCGAGGCCATCCCCCGCAAACAGGGCATCCGCCCCGACCAGGTGCAGGTGCTGTGCCCGATGCGCAAGGGCGTCACGGGCACCGTCGAGCTGGGCCGCCGCCTCCAGGACAAGCTCAACCCGCCGGGCGACGGGATCGACGAGCACTGGTACGGCTCCTCGGTCTACCGCGCCGGCGACCGGGTGCTGCCCATCCGCAACAACTACGACAAGGGCGTCTTCAACGGCGAGACCGCCACCGTCACCGCCGTCGACCCGCGCGAGCGGCTGGTGGAGCTCCGCACCGACGACGGCCGCACGGTCGAGTACGCCTTCGACGAGCTGGACGAGCTGACCCACGCGTACGCGATCAGCGTGCACCGCTCCCAGGGCAGCGAGTACCCGTTCGTGGTCGCCCCGATCGTCGCCGAGTCCGGCGGCATCATGCTGCGCCGCAGCCTGCTCTACACGCTGGTGACCAGGGCCAGGTCGTGGGTGGTGCTGGTGGGCCGGCTTGAGGCCCTGGAGACGGCGGTGCACACCCTCGGCCGCCGGCGCAACACCGCGCTGCCGCGGCGGCTGGCCCTGGCGCTGGCTTGACGGGTCACATGCTGGGCCGGGTCGACTCGGGGTCGAGGGTCATGGCCTCCAGGCGGGGCATCACCTCGTCGAGCCGGACGACGCCGGGCAGGTGCGGCCTGCGGCGCTGCCACGGGTGCGGCCCGGCCGGCGGCCGATACTCCACGCCCAGCGCGTCCAGCCGCCCCAGGTGGGCCTCCAGCCGCCCGGCGAAGTCGTCCCGGCCGCCCCAGGCGATGTCGGCCAGCGCGCAGGCCCTGGGCCACATCCGGTAGTCGAGGGTGCGCGGGTCGGCCACGCGCTCCGTCCACAGCTGCGCCTGCACGCCGATCACCCGTTCGCGCTCCTCGGGCGTCCAGCCGGCCGGGGCCGGGTCGAACGCCGCCACGTCCGCCACCGTGATCGTCTCGCCGATGGCCAGCGGCTCGTCCGGCGAGGCCGCCTCCGCGTAGTCGAAGTAGAGCGGGAAGACCGCGGTGGCCACCACGTCGTGGCCGGCGGCGGCGGCGCGGCGGCCGACGCCCTGGCCGCGCCACGGCATGACCACCGTGTCCTGCCGCAGGCCGCCGCTGACGAACGCCTCGTCCCACACCACCGCGCGGCTGCCCCGCTCGGCCAGCGCGTCGGCCAGCCGCCGCAGGAACCACGCCTGCAGCTCGTTGACCGTGGCCAGGCCGAGCGACTCGCGGTAGGCGTCGATCTCGGGGGAGGCGGCCCACTGGTCGAGCACCACCTCGTCGCCGCCGATGTGGACGTACGGGGTCTCGCCCAGCGCCCCCAGCAGCTCGTCGAAGACCGTGGTGAGGAACTCGACCGTCGGCGGCAGCGGCGACAGGATCGCGGGGGAGATGCCCCACCGGTCGAGCACGTCGTGCGGCTCGCCCGTCGCGCCCAGCGACGGGTAGGCGGCCAGGATCGCCGAGGCGTGTCCCGGCACGTCGATCTCCGGCACCACCGTCACCGCCCTGGCGCGGGCGTAGGCGGCGATCTCGGCCAGGTCGGCCAGCGTGTAGTAGCCGCCGTGGGGGATCTCGTCGAACGCCTCCGGCCGCCCGTGGGGGTGCACGGCCGAGCGCGGCCGGTGGGAGGACACCTCGTGCAGCAGCGGGTAGGCCCGGCTCTCCACGCGCCAGCCCTGGTCGTCGGCCAGGTGGAGGTGGAGGCGGTTGAGCTTGTGGATCGCCATCAGGTCGACCAGCCGCATGACCTCCCGCTTGGGGAAGAAGTGGCGCGCCACGTCGAGATGCAGGCCGCGCCACCCGAAGCGGGGCTCGTCCTCGATCCGCACCCCGGGCACCGTCCACGAGGACGCGGCGCCGTACCGGAAGGCCGCGTCGGGCAGGAGTTGGCGCAGCGACTGGGCGGCGTGGAACGCGCCCGCCCGGCCGCCCGCGACGATCTCCACCCCACGCGAGCCGACCGTCAGCCGATACGCCTCGGGGCCGAGCGCCGGGTCGAGCCGCAGGTCGACGGCGCCGTGGTCGCCCGGCAGCAGGTCGAGCCCCGGCAGCGCGGTGCGGACGGCGGCGACCAGGTCCGGCGGGCCCGAGACCGTGGCTCCGGCGGGCAGGTCGTAGGAGGCGGACAGGGACCGGCGCAGCTTGGGGGAAGGGATCACGGTCTCAAATAGTCCTGCAAACCGTTCGCGAGCGCCACCGCGATGCGCTGGCGGAACTCCGGGTCGCGGAACTTGGCGGCCTCGCCCGCGTTGCGCATGTTGCCGGCCTCGATGAAGATCTTCGGCACCGTCGACAGGTTGAGCCCGCCCAGGTCGTTGCGGTAGTCGAGCCCCTTGTCGCCGATGTAGGTCGAGTACGGCAGCCCGGTGCCCTCGCGGAAGGCGTCGCGCACGGACTTGCCGAGCCGGGACGAGGCGCCCACCACGGGGTCGACCGGGCCGCCGATCTTCTTCGGCATGATGACGTGGAAGCCGCGGTTGCCGGGGCTGGAGCCGTCGGCGTGCACCGAGATCGCGGCGTCGGCCTTGCTGTCGTTGCCGATCGCGGCCCGTTCGGTGATGCACGGGCCGACGCCGGTGTTGCTGGAGCGGGTGAGCTTCACCGTCGCGCCGCGGCTCCTGAGGATCTTGGCCAGGCGCTTGGACACGTCCCAGGTGAACGCCGCCTCCGGGTAGCCGCTGTTGGTCGCGGTGCCGGTGGTGTCGCAGGCCTTCCACTGGGTCAGCACGTTGACCTTGCGGTTGATGGCCTTGGGGGCGCGGGCGTTGCCTCCGTTGTGTCCCGGGTCGATGACGACGACCCTGCCGGCGAGCGGCCGGGCGGCGGGGGCCTTGTCGGCGGGCCTGGCCGAGCCGGCCGGCCCGGCCTTGCCGGCGGTGGCGCTCGCCGTGGGCCCGGCGTCCCGGCGCGCCATCTGATCCGCCGCGGGGACACCGGTCGCGGTGCCCCCGCAGGCGGAGACGATCAGGCCGCAGGCGGCCAGGGCGGAGGCGGGAAGAGCACGCATGCGCTCCAACTTACGACACCCTCGCCCGGCGGGGGCGGTACGCCGCGAACCCCGCTCACCACACGTGCTCGCCGACCTCCTGGCGCTGGAGCAGCGCGGCCAGTTCCCGCGCGTCCTCGGCGTCCAGGCCGAGGACGACGCGGGGGCGGCCCCACGGGTGGTCGAGCGAGTGGGCGACGTAGCTGGCGACGGACTCCACGCCGACGTCGGTGCCCCGGCCGCGCCCCGCGCGCCACTGCGCCCAGGCCCGCTCAAGCTCGGCCGCGGCACGCTGGGCGCACGACACCAGTTCCGGATCACGCATGGCTGTCCCCCGGATCAGATCGTGGCCGGACGGCGAGTCCGGCCACAATGAGCATGACCCTGTGAGTAAACCTCCGGGCGCGGCCGTCACGGAGCGTGTTGACCCACCCTTGGCCTCCTCTTAGGCGGGGCCGGTGCTGCGCCGCACGATCAGCTCCGGGGTGACCTCGCGCAGCCGGGCCGCCTTGCCCGGCTCGGAGATGCGATCGCTCAGCAGCGTCGCCGCGGTCCGTCCCATGGCGCGGCGGGGCTGGTCGACCGAGGTCAGGGAGATGTGCTCCGACGCCGCCAGGTGGGTGTTGTCGTACCCGACGACGGACAGGTCCTCCGGCACCCGCAGCCCGAGCTCGCCGGCGGCGGTCAGCACGCCGAGCGCGAGCACGTCGTTGGCCGCGAAGATCGCGGTGGGCCTGGGCTCGCGGGTCAGCAGGGCGAGTGCCGCCGTCCTGCCGCCGTCCTCCGACGAGTCCGCTGCCTCGACCATGATGTACGGGGCGAGCGAGTGCCTGCGCATGGCCACGAGATAGCCCTCGCAGCGTGAGGGGCGCGGCCCCTCGATGTGCGCGATGCGCTTGTGCCCGGCGGTGACCAGGTGGTCGATCGCCAGCCGGGCGCCGTGCTGGTCGTCGTCGACGACGATGTCGACGCCGTCGAGCTCGATGTCACGTTCCCCGACGACCACCGTGGGGGTGTACGAGGTGGCCTCGATCAGGGTCTCGCTGGTGGGGGCGATGCCTAACAGCACCAGCCCGTCGACCCGCAGTTCCAGGAAGGCCTCGACGGCCTCGTCCTCGAACGCCGGGTCCCACTGGCTGTTGCCGATCAGCATGCGTAACCCGTCGCCGTGCAGGCTCTCCTGCAGTCCGTCGAGGAACTCGGCGTAGAAGGGATTGTGCAGGTCGGCGACGAGTGCGCCGACGAGGTGCGTGCGGCCTTCCACCAGGCTGCGCGCGACGGCGTTGGGCCGGTAGCCGAGCTCTCGGGCCGCCTGCAGCACGGCCTGGCGCCGGTGCTCGCTCACGTGCGGGGATCCGCGCAGCACGAGTGAGACCAGCGATTTCGAGACGCCGGCTCGCTCGGCGACGTTGCGGATGGTGGGCCTTGGTCGAGGCAGCGTGTCTACCTCTCTCAGCTCGGTGATGGTCGATGTCTTGACTGGCGGTCCTGGCATGTCTCCCCCGCGTTGCGAAGTTGGGGCACCTGTACCACCAAACGATCGAGTTCGCCGCAGGGTACGGCTTCTGAGACGGAAGCCGGGGAATCGCCGGACATCCGCAGGTCACCGGGAGAACGAGGCCGGAGCACTCAGAGGCTCGACGGCTGCGATGACCGCTTCCGGGCCGCGCGACGCCCAGGTCGCGCACCTGTGCCGCGCCGCTCAGCGGGGCGCGGGCCGACCCACGGGACGGAGCCCGGGATGATCCACGGGATGGAACGCGGGATGATCCACGGGATGGAACGCGGGAAGGATGGCGCCGGGCGGGCGGCGCCAACTCCCCTGTACGACGTCCGAGTCGTCACTCCGGGTGGACCGGACCGCGCCGGCCTGGCCCACCGTGAGAACCCCCCTAGCCGGTGACGACTCCTGTCTCATTCCGAACGCTGCTGCGGAATCCCCGCCAGCAGGGCGCGGACCTCGGTCTCCCGGTAGCGCCGGTGACCGCCGAGGGTGCGGATCGACGTCAACTTGCCCGCCTTGGCCCACCGGGTGACGGTCTTGGGGTCGACCCGGAACATGGTGGCGACCTCGGCGGGCGTGAGCAGCGGCTCGGCCTCGGGTGTACGAGCTGACATTTGTGCGGCCTCTCCTCCGTGTGGACCGGCTTCGCGATCCCTGCGACTGCCTTTGCGCGTGTCACGGATGTCCCTCTATGGCCCAGAGCGTGCGGCATTTCTGGGCCATATGCGGCATCACCCGATGTGACCATACCGCCACGGAGAGCGATTGGCGAGCCCTTCTTTGACCCAACTGCCCGCTCCTGCGGCGATGTCACGCTCGGTGATTCTAGCGACACGTTTCGTGGTATCGCAGTGAAAACGGCAAACTACTCAGTTCGCAGAAGTGAGCAGCCGCGACTCATGACCGGCTCTTGCAGGTCAGACGGCCGCATTGGGGCTCAGTTGGACGATTCTAGGAGTTGCATTGACTTCCAGCGCAGGATGACCCTCTGGTACATGGCATAGGCAAGCTCTTCTTGACCCGTGTCCAGCCCCGTCAGAGCCGCCGAGAGCTCCGCCACCGACTGGTCGGCCTGCAGCGCCTCGTCGTCCATCAGATGGACCAGGCCGCCGTAGTCGAGCTCGACCAGGGAGTGCGGGTGGAACTCCTCCAGCCACCGCGCCACGTCCTCCACGTCGATGTTCGGCACGGCGTCGCCGAGGTTGCGCCGCAGCACCTGCAGCGCCCGTGCGGCGCGCCTCCTGGCCTGGGCCATGGACGTGACGTAGATGAGGTTGCGGCCGGTCGCGGTCGTCACGTCCTGCCCCGGCGCGGAGGCGCCGAGCACCAGCCAGCGCTCGTTGCCGTCGAACGGCACGAACCAGGAGGTCGGCACGTGCCAGGCCGTGGTGCGGATGTGGGTGCGCAGCGCGTCGGACCCGCCGGCCCGCTTGTAGCGGTCGAAGTCGTCGGCCGTCTGCTCGGCGATGGCGTTCGGGACGAACCGGTCCATCAGCTTCACCGGGATGCTGCCCCGCAGCCGTGAGAAGGCCAGCCAGGAACGCAGCCGGGTCTGCCAGGGGCAGACGTACAGACGGTCCTCCACCCGCCGCAGGTAGGCGTTGGGGCTCTCCTGGGCGGGTACGGGATGAGGAGGCATGCCGAGCAGGCGCCTGACCGACTCCCCGTGCTCGGCCTGGAGCGCGTTGGCCCGGCGTGGGCGGTCGCCGGAGTCGGCGTAGTCGGCCCAGACCTTGCGCTCAGACTCGGCGAACGCGGTCAGCGGCTCATAGACGCGGAGGTAGGCGGCATAGGGCAGCACGGAGGCATCGTGTCATGAAGGCAACCCGCCGTGCATCGTCGTGCCTATTACGCTTGGAGCGATCTCCGCCGCGAAGGGGCGGCGGACCGGACAGGGAGTCACTACCGTGACCGACGTCTTCGGACCGTCCCACAAGGACGTCCACGAGCAGGTCGTCTTCTGCGCCGACGAGCAGAGCGGGCTGCGCGCCATCATCGCCATCCACAACACCGCGCTCGGCCCGGCTCTCGGGGGTACGAGGTTCTATCCGTACGAGAGCGAGCAGGCCGCCCTGGCCGACGTGCTCAACCTGGCCAAGGGCATGGCCTACAAGAACGCGCTGGCCGGGCTCGACCTCGGCGGCGGCAAGGCCGTCATCATCGGCGACCCCGCCCGCGACAAGAGCGAGCCGCTGCTGCGCGCGTACGGCCGCTTCGTCGAGTCGCTCGGCGGACGTTACGTCACCGCCTGCGACGTGGGCACCTTCAGCGAGGACATGGACCTCATCGCCCGCGAGACGCGCTTCGTCACCGGCCGCACGCTCGCCCACGGCGGCGCCGGCGACTCCTCCATCCTCACCGCGTACGGCGTGTTCCAGGGCATGCGCGCCTCGGCCGAGCGGGTCTTCGGCGCCCCGACGCTGCGCGGCAGGCGGGTCGGCGTCGAGGGCGTCGGCAAGGTCGGCCACCGGCTGGTCGAGCTGCTGCGCGAGGACGGCGCCGACGTGGTCATCTGCGACGTCAGCGAACGGGCGATCGAGCGGGTCAGGCGGCTCCACCCCGAGGTGGACGTGGTCGCCGACGCGCGCGAGCTGACCGGGGCCGACATCGACGTGTTCGCGCCGTGCGCGCTGGGCGGGGCGCTGGACGACGAGACGGTGTCCCGGCTGCGCGCCAGGATCGTCTGCGGCGCGGCCAACAACCAGCTCGCCCACGCCGGCGTGGAGAAGCAGCTCGACGAGCGCGGCATCCTCTACGCGCCCGACTACGTGGTCAACTCCGGCGGCGTGATCCAGGTGTCCGACGAGCTCGAGGGCTTCGACATGGAACGGGCCCGCGCCAAGGCCGCGCGGATCTACGACACGACGCTGAAGATCTTCGCGATGGCGTCGGAGGAAGGCGTACCTCCGGCGGTCGCAGCGGATAGGCTAGCTGAGCGCAGAATGTCGGAAGTCGGGCGGATAAGGGGCATATGGCTAGGGCGCTGACGCCCCACGCCCATACGACGTACCGAGCTGGGCACAAAACAGGTACGGTAATAGGCGAACGATAGGCTGACGCCCGAAGTCAGGGCGGCGTCAGCGTGTGGTGCGTTAGCGACGAGGGGTCGGGAGACGACCCCACACGAGGGGGTCGAGCCAATGGGGCGCGGCCGAGCAAAGGCCAAGCAGGTCAAGGTTGCTCGCCAGCTGAAGTACAACAGCGGTGGCACAGACCTTGAGCGACTTCGGGACGAACTCGGGGTCAAGGACTCCAGCAACGACGACGCCGACGACCTCAACGACGAGCTGGCGGATCGCTATGCCGATTACGCCGACGACTACGGAGACGACGACGACGGCCGATCGTCCGGCCGCCGCTAGGCGTTCCCACACTCCTCGTTGACCACGGGGAGGTCTCCGGCGACCGCCGGGTCCTCCGCGGCAGCGGGCAAGCCCCACGGGTGACCGTGGGGCTTCGTCACGCTTCCGGTGTTCCCGCGGCGACGGCGACGCGCTCCGTGGCGAGCCGGGCGAGGAAGCCCGCGACGAGCGGGGCGATCTCCGGCAGCCTCTCCTCCAGCGCGAAGTGGCCGGTGTCGAGCACGTGCAGCTCGGCGTCGGGCAGGTCGCGCAGATAGGCGTGCGCGCCCGGCTCCGGGAAGAACGGGTCGTCGCGCCCCCACACGATCAACGCCGGCGGCCGGTGCTCGCGCAGCCACGCCTGCCACTCGGGGTAGCGCGCGACGTTGGAGCGGTAGTCGAGGAGGAGCGCGAGCTGCGCCTCCTTGCGGCCCGGCAGATCGAGGAAGTGCTGGTCGAGCGTCCAGCCGTCGGGCGCCACCAGGGCCGGGTCGGCCGTGCCGCCCTCGTACTGGCCGCGGGTGACCGGCAGCGTCAACAGCGGCCCCAGCGCCTCGGCCGGCGCCTGGATGGTGGCCCTGGCCTGCTCGGACAGCCCTTCCTCGTACGCGTTCGCGTTCTGCACGATCAGCCCGGCGATCCACTCGGGGTGGCGGACGGCCAGGCGGAACCCGACCGGCCCGCCGAAGTCGAACGCGTACAGCACGAACCGCCGCAGCTCCAGCGCCGTCACGAACCCCTCGACCACGTCGGCGAGCCGGTCGAAGGTGTACGTGAACCCGTCGGGGACCTCGGTGTGGCCGGAGCCGGGACAGTCGGGCGCGATCAGCCGGTGGCCGCCGCCGAGGGCGTCCATGAGCCGCCTGTACTGGTGAGACGCCGAAGGGAAGCCGTGCAGCAGCAGCACCGGCACGCCGTCCGCCGGGCCCGTCTCCCGGTAGAACACCCGCACGTCGCCGACGTCGGCGAAGCCGTGCCGGACTGAGGGAAGGTCCATAACTAATGCCTCTCTCGCTCGAAGACGCATTAGTTCTAACACCGGGCTACTAATGGGTCAATGCCGGTGAGGTACCGTTAGGTCTCGTGGACGCGCTGACGGGGGAGCCGCTGGCCCTCGATCTGATCAACACGCGGGCGCACACGCCCGACGGCGACGTGGACTTCCTGGAGACGGCCGAAGCGCTCAGGGCCTGGCTCGCCCTGCAGTCGGCGCGCCTGCCCGCGATCCCGGGCGACCCTCCCGGCGGTGAGGTGATCTCCGACGGCTGGGTCGCGGCGGTCCGGTCGCTCAGGGAGCACGTGGAGTCGGCCGTCACCGCGGTCGCCGACGGCGCGCCGCCCCCCGCGGACGCGGTCGCCGCGCTGAACGAGGCCGCCCTGCGCGCCCCGTCCTCCCTCTCACTCGGCCCGTCCGGCGTCATCTCACGCCGCGCCGCGCCGCCGCTGGACCGGCTGCTCGCCGAACTGGCCGAGTCGGCCATCACCCTGCTCGGCGGCTCGGAAGCGGCGAAGATCAAGTCATGCGAGGCGCCCGGCTGCCGCATGTTCTTCCTGCCCGCCCACCCGCGCCGCCGCTGGTGCTCGCCCGAACTGTGCGGCAACCGCGTCCGCGTCGCCCGCCACTACAGGCGGGCCAGGGTCGGCCGGCCCCGGCGGGCGGCCGGGGACGACCTGGAAGGCGGTCAGCTGTAGCCGGCCGGCCTTGGCGGGCGGTCGGGGACGGCCCGGGAGGCGGTCAGCTGTAGCGGGCCCGGCCCTCGCCGGCGACGACCTCGCCCAGCACCCACGCGGGCAGCCCGCGCTCCTCCAGCAGGCGGACCGCCTCGTCGGCGACCTCGGCGGGGACGATCGCCGCCATGCCCACCCCCAGGTTGAACGTACGGTCGAGGTCGGCCTGCGCGATGCCGCCATGACCGGCCAGCACCTCGAAGATCGGCGGAGGCGTCCAGGACGAGCGGTCGAGCACCGCGTCCAGATGACCGGGCAGCGAGCGCGACAGGTTGCCCTCCAGGCCGCCGCCCGTGATGTGCGCGTAGGCGTGGACCTCGACCGTACGGGCCAGCTCCAGGCAGTCGCGCGAGTAGATCCGGGTCGGCTCCAGCAGCTCCTCGCCCAGCGGGCGGCCCAGCTCCGGCAGCACCGCGTCGAGCGAGAGGTCGGCCTGCTTCAGCACGTGGCGCACCAGTGAGTAACCGTTGGCGTGGACGCCCGACGACGCCAGCCCCAGCACCGCGTCACCCTCGCGGACCCGGTCGGGGCCCAGCATCGCGTCGGCCTCGACCACGCCCGTGCCCGCGCCCGCCAGGTCGTACTCGTCGGCGCCCATCGCGCCGGGGTGCTCGGCCGTCTCGCCGCCCACCAGGGCCGCCCCCGCCAGCCGGCAGCCCTCGGCCACCCCGCCGACGATCTCCGCGACGCGCTCGGGCACCACCTTGCCGCAGGCGATGTAGTCGGTCATGAACAGCGGCTCGGCCCCGCACACCACCAGGTCGTCCAGGACCATGCCGACCAGGTCGACGCCGATCGTGTCGTGCTTGCCGTAGCGCTGCGCGATCATGACCTTGGTGCCGACCCCGTCGGTGGACGTGGCCAGCAAGGGCCGCCGGAAACGCAGCAGCGCCGACGCGTCGAACAGCCCCGCGAAGCCGCTGGCGTCGTCGACCACCTCCGGCCGGCGCGAGCGCGCCACCTTCTCCTTCATCAGGGCGACCGCGCGCTCGCCCGCCTCGATGTCGACGCCCGCGGCCTCGTAGGTGGTCACGCCTTGCTCTCCAGCACGAACTTGCCGACGTTGTCCTCGTCGATCGGAATCGGGTACGAGCCGTCGAAGCAGGCCCTGCAGAGCCGCTCTGCGGGGATCGTGGTGGCCTTGGTGAGCCCTTCGAGCGAGATGTAGCCGAGCGAGTCGGCGCCCAGCGAGGCCCTGATCTCCTCCACCGACAGCGACCCGGCGATCAGCTCGGCGCGGGTGGCGAAGTCGATGCCGTAGAAGCACGGCCAGGCGACCGGCGGCGACGAGATCCGTACGTGCACCTCACTCGCGCCGGCCTCCCGCAGCATCTTCACGATGGCCCGCTGGGTGTTGCCGCGCACGATCGAGTCGTCCACCACGACCAGGCGCTTGCCCTCGACGATCTCGCGCAGCGGGTTGAGCTTGAGCCGGATGCCGAGCTGGCGGATCGTCTGCGACGGCTGGATGAACGTGCGGCCGACGTAGGAGTTCTTCACCAGACCCTGGCCGTACGGGATGCCGCTCTCCTGGGCGTAACCCACGGCGGCGGGGGTGCCGGACTCGGGCGTCGGGATCACCAGGTCGGCCTCGACCGGATGCTCGCGGGCCAGCACCCGGCCCACCTCGACCCGGGTGACCTGGACGCCGCGCCCGGCGATCGACGTGTCGGGACGGGCGAGGTAGACGTACTCGAACAGGCAGCCCTTCGGCTCCGCCAGCGCGAACCGGCGCGACCGGACCCCGCGTTCGTCGATCGTGAGCAGCTCGCCCGGCTCGATCTCGCGGACGAACGTGGCGCCCACGATGTCGAGCGCCGCCGTCTCGGACGCCACCACCCAGCCGCGCTCCAGCCTGCCCAGCACGAGCGGGCGGATGCCCTGCGGGTCGCGCGCCGCGTACAGCGTCCGCTCGTCCATGAACACCAGCGAGTAGGCGCCCTTGACCTGCGGCAGCAGCTCGGCGGCGGCGTCCTCGACGGAACGGGTCCGGTCCTGGGCGAGGAGCGTGGTGAGCACCTCGGTGTCGGTGCTCGCCCGGGTCGTGCCCGGAGCCAGCCGCTGAGCCAGCACCGGAGTGTTGATCAGGTTGCCGTTGTGGGCCAGCGCGAGCCCGCCCACGTCGGTCGAGCTCAGCGTGGGCTGCGCGTTCTCCCACACACTGGAACCGGTCGTGGAGTAGCGGCAGTGGCCGATGGCCAGGTGGCCGCGGAGGGTGCCGAGCACCGACTCGTCGAAGACCTGGGCGACCAGCCCCATGTCCTTGTAGACGAGGATGCGGCTGCCCTCGCTGACCGCGATGCCCGCGGACTCCTGGCCGCGATGCTGCAACGCGTACAGCCCGTAGTAGGTGAGTTTGGACACTTCCTCGCCTGGCGCCCAAACGCCGAACACGCCGCAGGCGTCTTGCGGCGCACGGTCGTGGGGGTCCAGGTCATGGCCGAGCCGGCCGTCGCCCTTCAGCACGTGCTTCAGTCTAGGTCGGGCCACTTCGTGCTCGCACACCCGGGTACGGATCCCCGCCCGCATCCCACCCGGCGGAGCCGCACAGAGCGGGCGTGCCGGCGGCGCTGTGCTTCCGGCGGCGCTGTGCTCCGGCGCCCCTGCCACTGAGGGCGTCCCTTGGCTGAACGATGACCGGCGGCTTACCCGTGTCGTCAGGTTTCAAGTCCCTCTCCCGCGAAAAGGTGAAGTATCCGGCATGCAGACCCGTCGGGAGAGCAGACGTGACCACACCTGGCGACCCCAACCACCAGTCCGAGCCCCCGGAGGACCGGCCCTGGTGGGCGGAGGGCACCCCGGACGACCCCGCCGAAGGGTCACCCGAGGACGCCCCCACCCGCCCCGACGCCACGTCCGGGCCGTCCGAGAACTCCTCCGAAGGCACGGGCGCCGGACGCCCTGAGGGGGCTTCCGGGAACGCGGGTGATCGTGGAGGGGCGGGCCGGTTCAGCGGAAGCGCGGGGGATGAGGGAGATCGGGTGGAGGAACCCGGTGAAGGTGAGGAACCTCTCACGCCGAAGCCTCCCGTCGTGCCCGACCCCGACCGGCCGCCGATGCCCGGTCCTGGTCCCGTAGAGCCGGAGCCTTCGCCAGGCCCGGAACCCACGCCCCGTCCCGAACCGACGCCGCGTCCTGAACCGACAGGCCCTGAACCGACAGGCCCTGAACCGACGGGTCCTGAACCGACGGGTCCTGAACCCACAGGTCCCGAACCGACTCCGCGTCCCGAACCCACGGGTCCGGAACCGGGACCCGGGCCCGAGCCGGTCCCGGGCCCGGAACCCGTTCCTGCGCCCGAGCCGTCACCGGGGCCCGCGCCCGGGGTGGGACCTGCCCAACCGCGCCATCCCGACCTGCCGGAGTCGCCCGAGACGCCGCCGCCCGCCCAGGTGGCCGGTGAGGGCGACGCCGATCAGACCGCTAGGCTCAGACCCCCGGTCCAGGGCGAGGAGGGCCGCGCCTATCCCACGCCCGGCGGCACCCCGGCGTACCCCGGCTGGGAGGGCACCCCCGAGGGGCAGGCCACCCCCGGCGGGACCCGCCCACCATCCCGCTACGAGGAGCCGAGCGCCGCCGGCCCGTCGCCCCACGAGGAGCCCGGGGACTCCGAGGAGACCCGCTCCTTCCGCGTGCGCCCGGCAGGTGAGGCCCAGACCTACGGTGAGCACCGCGCCGAGCCGGAGGACGGCACCCAGCCCTACGGCACCCACCGGGTCCAGCCAGGCGAGGACACTCCCACGTACGGAGACTGGACGCCTCCGGAAACCGCCGAGCCCTCAGGCCCGTCCGGCGAACACCGCGAGGAAGGCGGCAGGGAGCGGCACGGCGAGCATCGCGAGCAAGACGGCGGGCCCGCTACAGGCGGGGTTCCGTCCGGGGAGCATCGTGAGGAAGGCGGCAGGGAGGAGCCGTACGGGGGGTGGCCCGGGGCAGGGACGCCGTCGGGGCTCGGGCCGTACGCCGGGCAGGGGGTGAGTGGGCCCAGCGCGTTCGGGGGACCGTCGCCGTACGGCGGGACGGGCAGCGGGACGCCGTCCTACGGCAGGCCGGAGTCCGGGACGTCACCCTATGGCGGCCCGGAGAGCGCCGCCTCGCCACACGGCGGCCCAGAGAGCGGCCGGCCCGAGGGCGGCCGGCCCGAGGGCGGGTGGCCTGGGGGTGGTGGGCCCGAGGGCGGTCGGCCGGAAGGTGAGCGGCCGGAGGGTGCGCTGCCGTACGGGGACCAGGGGCCGGTGCCGGGGACGTCGCCGTCGAGCCCGTACGGCGGGCCGCCCGGCGGAGGCACGCCCTACGGCGGTTATCCGGGTGGGTGGCAGGCGGCGCGGCCCGGCAGCGGGCTGGCGACCGCGTCGCTGGTGCTGGGGGTGGCGAGCCCGTTCCTGGTGTTCGTGTGTTTCACCGGGCTGCTCACGGCGATCCTGTCCATCGTGTTCGGGATCGTGGCGCTGGTGCGGCGGGTCGGCAAGGGCCGGGCCATCACCGGGATCGCCTTCAGTGTGCTGGCGTTCCTGCTGTTCGGCGCGGTGGCCATCTGGTTCTGGACCGTCGTCCAGGACTGCGGCCAGCTACCCGGCGAGCTCGCGGACCGGTGCTTCGAGGAGCGGATCCCGTGGATGCGGGGGCCCGTCAGATAGCAGGGCCCGGTCAGGGTGCCCGCAGCGGCAGGTGGGCCGAGAGGTCGGCTCGGGCGCCGCTGGCCGAGACGGTGCCGCCGGCGACGGCTTCCGCCCAGGTGAGGCGGCCGGTGGCGAGGTCGATCCAGGTGCGCGGGTCGGTCTCGACGACGTTGGGCGGGGTGCCGCGGGTGTGCCGGGGGCCGTCGACGGCCTGGACGGCGGCGTACGGCGGGACGCGGACCTCGACGGTGCGGCCGGGCGCGGCGGTGGCGAGCCGGTCGAGCAGGTGGCGCACGGCCAGGCGGGCCGCGGCGCGCTCGGGCGGGAGGCCGCGGTCGTAGGCGGCCTGTACGGCGGAGACGAGGGCGTCGGCGAGGGCGCCGGCGGGTCCGTCGTAGGGCGGCCGGTCGAGCGCGACAAGCTGGTCGTCGAGGGCGGCTCTCAGTCTCTCCGGGTCGAGTCTGCGTGGTGGCACGCTCCCATTGTCCTCCGGTTCACGGTCCCTCCGGTTCACCGTTCCTGGACCGTCCGGAGGACGTGGAGCGCGACGCGGCGGCCGGCCGGAAGATCGGCTCTTGACCTCAAGTAAAGTCGAGGTTCTAGCCTCCATGTCATGAGCATGGAAGTGACCGCCTGGAACCAGCTGTATTCGATGAACAACCAGCAGGAGCGTCGCCGGATCTCGAAGGCGACGCTCCGCCGCGTCTGGGGGTTCGCCCGGCCGCACCGCCGCAGGCTCGCGCTGTTCCTGGCCCTGAGCGTGGTGACGGCCGCGCTGGCGGTGGCCCCGCCGGTGCTGGCCGGCCGCGTCCTCGACGCGATCGGCGCGGGGGAGCCGATCAGCGTGGTGGTCGGCCTGGCGGGGCTGATCGCCGGGCTCGCGCTGGCCGAGGCCGGGATCGGGCTGGTGGCCCGCTGGCTCTCGGCGGGCCTCGGCGAAGGGCTGATCGTGGACCTGCGCGTGGCGGTCTTCGACCACGTGCAGCGCATGCCTGTCGCCTTCTTCACCCGGACCCGCACGGGCGCGCTGGTGAGCAGGCTGAACAACGACGTGATCGGGGCGCAGCGGGCGTTCACCGACACGCTCTCCGGCGTCGTGGGCAACGTGGTGACGCTGGTGCTGGCGGTCACCGTGATGATCTCCCTGTCCTGGCAGATCACGCTGCTGGCGCTGCTGCTGCTCCCGGTGTTCGTGCTGCCGGCCCGGCGGATGGGGGTCAGGATCGCCCGGCTGCGCCGGGAGGCCGCCGACCACAACGCCGCCATGGCGACCCAGATGACCGAGCGGTTCTCGGCGCCGGGGGCGACGCTGGTGAAGCTGTTCGGCCGGCCCGCCAGGGAGTCGGCCGAGTTCGCGGCGCGGGTCCGGCGGGTGCGCGACATCGGGGTGCGCACGGCCATGACCCAGTCGGCGTTCGTGACCGCGCTGACGCTGGTCTCCTCGCTGGCCCTGGCGCTGGTCTACGGGCTCGGCGGCTTCTACGCGCTGGCCGGGCGGCTGGACGCGGGCTCGGTGGTGGCCCTGGCGCTGCTGATCACCCGGCTCTACTCGCCGCTGACCGCCCTGGCCAGCGCCCGGGTGGACGTGATGAGCGCGCTGGTCAGCTTCGAGCGGGTCTTCGAGGTGCTGGACCTGGAACCGCTCATCAAGGACAAGCCGGGCGCGCGGGCCGTGCCGGACGGGCCGGTGTCGGTCGAGTTCGACGACGTGCGGTTCGCGTACCCGGCGGCGGACAAGGTGTCGCTCGCCTCGCTGGAGGAGGTTGCCGCGCTCGACACCCGGGGCGGCGTCGAGGTGCTGCGCGGCGTCTCCTTCACCGCGGCGCCCGGCCGGATGGTGGCCCTGGTCGGCTCGTCGGGGGCGGGCAAGTCGACGATCGCCCAGCTCATCCCGAGGCTGTACGACGTGGACGCGGGCGCGGTGCGGATCGGCGGCGTGGACGTGCGCGACCTGGCCGCCGACTCCATCCGGGAGACGCTCGGCATGGTGACCCAGGACGGTCACCTGTTCCACGACACGATCAGGAACAACCTGCTGTTCGTCCGGCCGGACGCCGCCGAGGACGAGCTGTGGGACGCGCTGCGCCGCGCCCGGCTCGGCGTCCTGATCGAGTCGCTGCCCGACGGACTGGACACGGTGGTGGGCGAGCGCGGCTACCGGCTGTCGGGCGGCGAGCGCCAGCGGCTGACGATCGCCCGGCTGCTGCTCGCCCGGTCGCGGGTGGTGATCCTGGACGAGGCGACGGCCGCGCTGGACTCGACCAACGAGGCGGCCGTGCAGGAGGCGCTGGCCGAGGCGCTCGCCGGGCGGACCGCGGTGGTGATCGCGCACCGGCTGTCCACGGTGCGCGCCGCCGACCTCATCCTGGTCGTCGAGGACGGCCGGGTGGTCGAGCGCGGCACGCACGCCGAGCTGCTCGCGGCCGGGGGCCGCTATGAGGAGCTGTACCGCACGCAGTTCGCCGAGCCCGCCGTGGCCGCCTGAGACGCTAGCGGCGGGGGGAGCGGGCCAGGGCGGCGAGGGCGGCGCCGGCCAGCGCCACCGCGAACAGCACCGCGTACGTCCGCTGGAACCCCGCCATGAGCTGGTCCAGCGCCACCGGTGAAAGCCGGGACAGGGTGCCCGCGTACACCTGGGCTCGCACCTGCGGGCCGACCGCGCTGCCCAGCACGCTCAGCGACAGGCCGACGCTGAGCACGACCCCGACGTTCATCACCATGAGCCGGAACCCGTTCACCACGCCCAGGCTCCCGCTCGGCAGCGCGCCCATCACCTGGGTGGTGTTGCCGGTCAGGAAGGTGCCGCTGCCGCACCCGGCCACGAACAGGCCGAGCCCGATCACCCAGTACGGGGTGCCGGGGCCGGTCGTCAGCAGGAGCACGCCGAGTCCGGTGGAGCTCATCAGCGCCCCGCCGACGGCCAGCGCGTACGGTGACACCTTGCGGCCGAGCGCGCCCACGATCGGCGAGGCCAGCGCCATGCCCACGGGCACCGGCAGCACGCTCAGCCCGGCCTCGAACGGGTCCACGCCCCGGGCCGCCTGGAAGTAGAGCGCCACCACGAGGATCAGCGAGGCCCTGGCGATGGCGTTGCAGAAGGAGGCCAGGTTGGCGCAGGCCAGCATCCGGCCGCCGAACAGGCGCCCGTCGAGCACCGGGTGGGAGGCCCGCCGCTCCACCACCACGATCAGCGGCACCAGCACCGCGAACACGGCGGCCCCGGTCAGCGCCACGGGGCTGGACGGCCCGCTCGACCCGACCTCCGACAGGGCGAGCAGCACGGCCGACAGCGCCGCGAACACCAGCGCGTTGCCGAGCGCGTCCACCGGCCGCCTGGGCCCGCGCGGCATCTTGCGCAGCGTGACCGCTCCCCAGACGAGGGCGACCAGCCCGGCCGGCACGTTCACCCAGAAGATCCACTGCCAGCCCGCGGTGGACGCGATCAGCCCGCCCAGCGTGGGCCCGGCGAGCTGCGCCACCGACAGGGTGCCCATGTAGACGCCCATGCCCTGGCTGAGCCGTTCGGGCGGGAACGCCTCGGTGATGATGACGGTGCCGTTGGCCAGGATCATCGCCGCGCCCACGGCCTGCAGCACCCGCATGGCGATCAGGAACCACACGTCGGGCGAGAACCCGGCCAGCAGCGAGGCCAGGGTGAACAGGGCGAACCCGGTCAGGTAGACCTCCCGCCGGCCGAGCAGGTCGGCCACCCGGCCGAACAGGATCAGGCTCGCGGTGTTGGTCAGGAGGAAGGCCAGCAGGATCCACCCCGACTGGAAGGGGGTGGCGTGGAAGTGCCGTACGACGGTGGGCAGGGCCACGTTGAGCGTGCTGCCCGCCACGCCGATGAGGATCAGCCCGAGACTGGTGACCGAGCACACGCGCCACGCGTGACGTAACCGGGACCGATCGGTGGTGACGGCGACCATGCCCTCCACTATGACGTACGTTGTACGGCCGTGGCCGGGCGGGTGGAGGGTTGTTCTAGAATTTGATTCAGCGGGCGCGCTTGCGCAGCCCCTCCAGGTCGTGGATGACCACCCGGCGCCGTCCCGTCTCGATCAGCCCCCGGTCGCGCAGCGTGCGCAGCGCCTTGCTGACCGCCTCCCTCGACGCGCCGGTCCACCCGGCCAGCTCGTCCTGCGACAGCGGCAGCGCCACCCGCACCCCGCTGCTGGTCTGCTCGCCGTAGCGCTCGGCCAGCTCGATCAGGCGGGTCGCCACCCGGCCGGTGGTGTCGAACGCCCCGTACTCGATGCGCTTGCGGTCGGAGTCGCGCAGCCGACCGGTGATCATCTGCATGAGCAGCACGGCGACCCGCCCGTGCTGCTGCAGGAAGCCGGTGAAGTCGCGCACGACGATGCCGGAGATCGGCTCCAGCGCGGTCACCGTGGCCGAGCGGGGCGAGCCGTCGATGGCCCCCATATCGCCGAGCAGCCCGCCCGGCCCCCGCACCGCCAGCACCACCTCGGTGCCGCCGCTGGTGTGGGAGGACACCTTGACCCTGCCCTCGGTCAGCACCAGCACCCAGTCGGAGGTGTCGCCCTCCGACATCACCATGGTCCCGCGGTCCCACCTGCGCGGCCGACCGGCCGCACGCAGGGCCTCGATCTCGTCGTCGGTGAGCATGGAGAGGAACTCGCCGGACTCTGCTTTCATGCGCCCGATTATGGCCGCACGGCAGCGCCGTAGCCATCGCATGGCCGCGAGCTATCGCATGGCCGTGAGAACGTACGCCTCGACGAGTTCCTGCTTGCCCTTGAGGCTCAGCTCGCCCAGCGGCCGAACGGTGGCGTCGTCGCCGAGCCCGCGCAGGGTGGCCGCGCCGATCACCACCGTGCCCGGCTCGGCCATCGACTCCAGCCGGGCGGCCACGTTCACGCAGTCGCCCATCGCGTTGAACCCGCGCAGCTCCGGGCTGCCGATGTTGCCCACCAGCGCGGGCCCGGTGTTGACGCCGACCCGGAACGTCGGCCACGGCTCCCGGTCGGCCCGCTTCCAGGCCATCTCCTCCGCCACCTCGGACGCGGCCCGCTGCATCTCCAGCGCCGCCCGGCAGGCGGCCCTGGCGTGGTCGGCCTGCGTGGCCGGGGCGTTGAACAGGGCCAGCATCGCGTCGCCGACGAACTGCACGATCGTGCCGCCGTTGGCCAGGACGCACGGCACCGCGACCGTGTGGTAACGGTTGAGCATCTCCACGATCTCGCCCGGCGAGACCCGCTCGGAGAACGAGGTGAACCCCTTGAGGTCGGCGAAGAGCGCGGTCAGCTCCTTGAGCTGCCCGCCCAGCTCCGCCTGGGACGGGTCGGCGAGCAGCGCGTTGGCCACGTCGGGCGACATGTACTGCCGGAAGAGCGTGTGCAGCTCGCTGTAGAGCCGGGCGTTCTCCAGCGAGATGGACAGCTGCCCGGCCAGGGTGGCGGCCAGCGCCTCGTCCTGCCCGGTACGCCCGACCGGCACCTCCAGCACCCCGGCCAACCGGCTCTTGACGGTCAGGGGGAACGCCAGCCGGCCGTCCCGCCGGATGGGCTCGTCGCCGGCGAACTCGTACGAGCGAGAGCCGATCTCCACGACCCCGTCGGCCACCAGACCGATCCGCACGTCCCCGTACGCCTGCCTGACCCGGTCCAGCGCGGTGGAGAGCAACTCCTGCTCGGGCAGGCCGACGCGGGTCTGGGTGCTGACGTCGACCAGCGCCGTCAGCCGTTCGGACAGCTCGCGTTCATCGGCCAGCGCGCGGCCCGCCCGGTCGAGCACCGCCGCCTGCCCCTCGCTCAGCCGGAACTTGCCCGACAGCCGCGCGGCGGCCAGCGGCTCACCCCGCCGCACGTGCTCGACCAGTTCCTCCAGCGCGCGGTCGTAGTCGCGCTGGATGCGCCGGACGGTCGCCGCCAGCGCCACCGAGTCGAACAGGCCGGCACTCGACCCCTCGCGCCTGAACTGCAGGTAGGCGCTGTAGGCGACGAACACGAACGCGAACGTCAGCAGGACGTGCCACTCCCACCACGTCAGGTGCCAGTTGAGCTGCGGCATCCCGGCGATCACGGCCTCGGCGAGGAGCGCGTACGCGGTGATCAGGCTGACGAGCATCGGCGACGGCCGCCGCCGGTGGAGCAGGAACATCATCACCCCGGCCGCCGCGTAGAGCCCGAGTCCTGGCACCGACAGCCACACCACCCAGGCGGCCGGGTCCGTCATCGGCGGCCGGCTGAGCGGGGTGACGTCGGGGACGAGCGAGGCCAGCCCCCACAGCGCCATGAACCCGAACAGCACGCCCCGGATCAGATGCTGAGCCCGGAAGACCCGCCGGGCCGCCCCCTCGCCCAGCGGCAGCGCCGAGACGAAGGCGAACCCGGACGCGATCGTCAGCCCGACCACCTGCCCGAGGTCGAACCCGAGCGACCCGGTCGGCAGGATCACCTGCGGCGTGGCCAGCCCGTGCAGGAAGAAGAAGCCGGCGCTGCTGATGAACACCATGGAGACCAGGAACAGGCGGGCGTCCTGCCGCCTGCGCGAGGCCTCGCTGATGAGGGTGCCGAGCCCCACGTTCAGCCCGGCGACGAGCACGATCATCCAGAAGTGGCTGGGGTTGTGCTGCCATTCGATGTTCAGGTGCGGCTGCGCGATGAGCAGCCAGAACCCGAACAGGGGCAGCGACAGGTGGATCACCCAGACGACACCGCGCACCGGCTGGGTGGCGGGGGGAAGGTACGGCGGGGACGTCGGCACGCCCACGATTATCCACGCGGACCGGGCCGATGAATGTGTCCTTTTACCGGCATCGACATTCTTGACGAGTCAAGTAACGTCAGACTCTCTTGTCACGTTCTGTTCCGTAATAGACACGTTACGTAAAATCTGTCATCCCCGGCCCCTTCTGAAGCGTGTGAAACGTGAGTCACACCACCTGTATCCGAGAGGGACCAACGATGAAGATTCTGCGCGTGGCCGCGGTGGGCGCGCTCGCCGCCTCGATCCTGACGGTGGGTGGCGCCGCCGCCGCCTCGTCCGCCGACACCGCCGCCGTCGCGGCCGGCGAGGTCACGGCCTGCGTGCACAAGAAGTCGCGGTACGTCCGCATCGTCAACCCGACGAGCAAGTGCCGGACGACCGAGATCCGCATGAAGATCGGCGGCGGCGAGTCGGTGACCCAGACCGCGGTCACCGCCGGCCCGAAGGGCGACACCGGAGCGCAGGGTCCCAAGGGTGACACCGGCGCCCAGGGCCCGCGCGGCCTGCGCGGCCCCCAGGGCAAGCAGGGCCTCCAGGGCCCGAAGGGCGACACCGGTCCGACCGGCCCGAAGGGGGAGACGGGTGCCAAGGGCGAGAAGGGCGACACCGGCCCCGCCGGCCCCAAGGGCGACACCGGTCCTCAGGGGCCGAAGGGCGACAAGGGCCTCCCCGGGCCGAAGGGCGACACCGGGCCGGCGGGTCCCCAGGGCAAGCAGGGCGTCCCGGGGCCGAAGGGCGACAAGGGCGACCCGGGCAAGGACGGCAAGGACGGCAAGGGCACGACCTACACGTCCTACACCAAGTCCACGTCGTTCGAGCGCAACGGCGGCACCGCCTCCTGCAACCCGGGCGACCTCGCGACCGGCGGCGGCTTCACCGTCAGCAACGGCGGCCAGGTGACCAGCAGCGCCCCCTCCGGCAGCGGCTCCTGGAGCGTCCAGGTCCAGGGCCAGGGCAGGACGAACGGCACCGTCTACGTGGTCTGCCTCAAGGCCTCCTGACACCCCGAAAGGCCTTCTGGTACGCCGAAGGCCTTCTGACACCGAAAGGGGCCGGTACGCGGGACGTACCGGCCCTTTCGCGTGCGTGGCGTCAGCCGAACAGGGCGGGGAGCGTGGCCGCGTGCCGCTCGCGCAGCTCCTCGACCGCAACCTCCAGCACGCCCTCGACCACCAGCGAGGTTCCGCCGGTCGCGCCCAGCCCGTAGCACGGCACGTCATGCTCGGCGCAGAGCCTGGCCAGCTCGTCGAACGCCTCGGGCCGGACCGCGACGAGCGCCCTGGCCGCCGACTCGCTGAACAGCTCGGTGAACGGGTCGCCGGTGAGCGTCACCGAGGCGCCGACCCCGCGCGCCAGGCAGGACTCCGCCAGCGCGATCGCCAGGCCGCCGTCGGACAGGTCGTGGGAGCCCTCCAGCAGGCCCCGCGCGGCCGCCTCGACCAGCACCCGGCCCAGCGCCTGCTCGGCCTCCAGGTCCGCCTCGGGCGGCAGGCCGCCCAGGTGGCCGTGCTCGACGTGCGCCCACTCCGAGCCGCCGAACTCCTCCCGGGTCTCGCCCAGCACCGCGACCCGCAGCCCTTCGGCGGTGAAGCCGGTCGGCACCCGCTTGGCCACGTCGTTGATCACACCGAGCACGCCGACCACCGGGGTCGGGTGGATGGCGGTCGAGCCGGTCTGGTTGTAGAAGGACACGTTGCCGCCGGTCACCGGCACGCCCAGGGTCCGGCAGGCGTCGGCCAGGCCGCGCACCGCCTCGGCGAACTGCCACATCACCTCGGGGTCCTCCGGCGAGCCGAAGTTGAGGCAGTTGGTGACGGCCAGCGGCCTGGCGCCGGTGACGGCCACGTTGCGGTAAGCCTCGGCCAGGGCGAGCTGCGCGCCCGCGTACGGGTCGAGCTTGGCGTAGCGGCCGTTGCCGTCGGTCGCCAGCGCGATGCCGCGGGTGGTCGGCTCAGCCCCCTCGATGTCCTCCGCGACCCGCAGCATGCCCGCGTCGGCGGGCTGCGCGAGGACCGTGTTGGAGCGTACGTAGCGGTCGTACTGGCCGGTCACCCACTCCTTCGACGCCAGGTTGGGCGAGCCGAGCAGCCGCAGCAGCGTCGCGCGCAGGTCGGACGGGCGCTCCAGGCGGTCGGGGGTGTCGGCGTTGAGCGCCGTCTGCCCCGCCGGCTCACGGTAGGGGCGCTCGTAGACCGGGCCCTCGTCAGCCGCGGTGCCCGGCGGGATGTCGACGATGACCTCGCCGTGCCAGGTCATCACGAGGCGGCCGGTGTCGGTCACCTCGCCGATCACGGTGGCGGGGACGTCCCACTTCTCGCAGATCGCCATGAACGCCGGGACGTCGTCCGGCCGCACCACGGCCATCATCCGCTCCTGCGACTCGCTCATCAGGATCTCCTCCGGGCGCAGGGAGGGATCGCGGAGCGGGACCAGGTTGAGGTCGACGTCCATGCCGCCGGTGCCCTTGGCGGCCAGCTCGGTGGTGGCGCACGACACGCCCGCCGCGCCGAGGTCCTGGATGCCGACGACGACGTCGGCCGCGTACAGCTCCAGGCAGCACTCGATGAGCAGCTTCTCCATGAACGGGTCGCCGACCTGGACGGCCGGCCGCTTGGCCTGGGACTCGTCCTCGAACGTGGCGCTCGCCAGCACGCTCGCGCCCCCGATGCCGTCGGGGCCGGTCGAGGCGCCGAACAGCACCACCTTGTTGCCGGGGCCCGGCGCGGTCGCCAGCTTGATCTGGTCCTTGCGCAGCAGGCCCACGCAGAGCGCGTTGACCAGCGGGTTGCCGATGTAGCACGGGTCGAAGACGACCTCGCCGCCGATGTTGGGCAGGCCCAGGCAGTTGCCGTAGTGGCTGATGCCCTCCACCACGCCCGGCAGCACCCGGCGGGTGTCGGCCTGGTCGGCCCCGCCGAACCGCAGCGAGTCCATCACCGCGATCGGCCGGGCGCCCATCGACATGATGTCGCGGACGATCCCGCCGACGCCGGTCGCCGCCCCCTGGTGGGGCTCGACGTAGGAGGGGTGGTTGTGCGACTCGATCTTGAACGTGGCGGCCCAGCCGTCGCCGATGTCGACCACGCCCGCGTTCTCGCCCATGCCCACCAGCAGGGCGTCGGAATGCGGGGCCTTGGTGGCGAACTGCTTGAGATGCACCTTCGACGACTTGTACGAGCAGTGCTCGGACCACATGACGCTGTAGATGGCCAGCTCGGAGCCGGTCGGGCGGCGGCCCAGGATCTCGCGGACCCGGTCGTACTCGTCCTGCTTCATGCCCAGCTCGGCGAAGGGCATCGGCTCGTCGGGGGTGGCCTCCGCGCGCTTGACGGAGTCGGTGCTCATGCGTCCACCAGCTTCTTGAGAACGGAGGTGAAGAAGCCGAGGCCGTCGGTGCCCGGCGCGCCGACCAGCTCCTCGACGGCGTGCTCGGGATGCGGCATCAGGCCGACGACGTTGCCCGCCTCGTTGCGGACCCCGGCGATGTCGTTGAGCGAGCCGTTGGGGTTGCCGCCCACGTAGCGGACCACCACCCGGCCCTGCGCCTCCAGCTCGGCCAGCGTCTCGGCGTCCGCGACGTAGCGGCCCTCACCGTGCTTGACCGGCAGCGTGATCTCCTGACCGGCCTCGTACGCGTTCGTCCACGCCGTGTCGGCCGTCTCGATCCGCACCCGCTGGTCACGGCAGACGTAGTGGAGCGAGGCGTTGCGGGTCAGCGCGCCCGGCAGCAGGTGGGCCTCGCACAGGATCTGGAACCCGTTGCAGGTGCCCAGCACCGGCAGCCCCGCCCGCGCGGCGGGCACGATCTCCTCCATCAGCGGCGCGAACCGGGAGATGGCCCCGCACCGGAGATAGTCGCCGTAGGAGAAGCCGCCCGGCAGGAACACCGCGTCGACCCCCTTCAGGTCGCGGTCGGCGTGCCACAGCGGCACAGCCTCCCCGCCCACGAGGCGGACGGCCCTGGCGGCGTCCTGGTCGTCGAGTGTGCCTGGAAACGTCACTACGCCCACGCGGGCAGCGCTCATGACTGTCGTCCCCTTCGAGGAGTTGCGCAGCCGCCATCTCCATGGCGGGCGGCGGTCATCTCAGGTTATCGGGTGCGCCCCCGTGCTCCTCATCAACCTCCCGCGCGGCCGGGGTCGGCGCGGCGCCCCGGCGGTGCCGCTATTCGCAGCCCGCTATTCGCAGCCGCTATTCGCAGCCCGTTATTCGAAGAGGGAGGTGGGCCCGGTGCCGTGGCGGAGGATCTCGGGTTCGCCCTGCGAGAAGTCCACGACGGTCGTCGGGGTGGCGCCGCACTCGCCGGAGTCGATGACGGCGTCCACCGCGTGGTCGAGCGTCTCCTTGATCTCCCAGCCCTGCGTCATGGGCTCGGACTCGTCGGGCAGCAGCAGCGTGCTCGACAGCAGGGGCTCGCCGAGCTCGGCCAGCAGCGCCTGGGTGACCACGTGATCGGGGATCCGGACGCCGACCGTCTTCTTGCGGGGGTGCATCAGCCGACGCGGCACCTCCTTGGTCGCGGGCAGGATGAACGTGTAGCCGCCGGGCGTGGCCGCCTTGATCAGGCGGAAGACCGTCTTGTTCACCTGCACGAACTGGCCGAACTGGGCGAAGTCCCGGCACACCAGAGTGAAGTGGTGGTCGTCGCCCAGGCGGCGGATCTCCCTGATCCGGTCGATGCCGTCCTTGTTGCCCAGCCGGCACCCCAGGGCGTAGCCCGAGTCCGTCGGGTAGGCGATGAGCCCGTCCGCGTGCAACAGATCGACGACCTGGCCGATCAGGCGGGGCTGGGGATTGTCCGGATGCACGTCCAAGTACTTCGCCACACCCTGGATCCTAGGAGCGGGCGGGGCATGACCTGACGCGGGGCGCCGGGCGGACGACGGTCAGACCGCGGCGAGCTGGCGGGAGCGGGTGTCGGCCTCGTCCTCCCAGGCGAGCTGCTTGCGCAGGTGGACGGTGGTGCCGCGGCCGGGGGTGATCCCGAACGAGATCTCGTCGACCACCGAGCGCATGATCAGCAGCCCGCGGCCGTTCTCGGTGTCGGGGGGCGGGAAGCGCAGGGGCATGGACGGCAGGCCGCCGCCGTTGTCGGCCACGCGGACGTCGCAGCGGCCGTAGCCGATCGCCGCGGACACCTCGTAGCGGTTGGCGGGCCCTCCGTGCCGGACCGCGTTGGAGCAGGCCTCGGAGACAGCGAGCAGCATGTCGGCGATGCACGACTCGCTGACGTTCAGCGAACGCATCGCATCGCCAAGCACTCGCCTCACCATCGGGATGCCGATAGCATCCCGTGGCAGTGCCAACGAGAACTCAATGTCCACCGGACTCCTCCGGGCTCCGGAATGTCACCTGGAGTAGGTTTCCCCGTGAAATCGGGGCTAACCGCAAAATCACGCGGTTGTTATTTACTGTTGGCATGCCCGTGGCATTGTGGTACGCCGGAATCCGGCTTTTACCCACGTCAAAGCACATGTGAAATGTGCTGTCCTACTGTTCCACTCTGACCGTGAAGTCCTCGATCACGGTGTTGGCCAAGAGCGTCTCGGCCATCTTTCGGACGTCCGCAATGGCCGCCTCGTCGGCCGGGCCGTCGAGCTCCAGCTCGAAGCGCTTGCCCTGGCGCACGGCCGACACGCCGGAGAAGCCCAGCCGGGGCAGCGCGCGGGCGACGGCCTGGCCCTGGGGGTCGAGGATCTCGGGCTTCAGCATCACGTCAACGATCACGCGCGCCACTGCGTTCCTCCTGGGTACGGCGGGGTTGGCAAAGCACAGCCTACCGGCGCGTGTTCGCCCCCGGAACGCGGGGAACGGGGAGACCATGGGGCTTGCGCGAAGGGCTGTGACGTCTGCCACGATGGCCGTAAGCGCGTACGAACCACCATCACATGGTCGGACGCACCAAAGGCCGGTCATAGGTGGCAAACCCATCGATTCCGGCCCTGACCGCACAGGAGTGGCACGTGACCATCGACGCCTCTCGTGGTGCCGAAGCACCCCCTGAGCTCGTCCAGCTCCTCACCCCTGAGGGCGAGCGGGTCCAGCACCCCGACTACGACATCGACCTGACACCGGAAGAGGTCAGGTCCCTCTACCGCGACCTGGTCCTCGTCAGACGCGTCGACCTGGAGGCCGTGGCCCTCCAGCGGCAGGGCGAGCTGGGCATCTGGGCCTCGCTCCTCGGCCAGGAGGCCGCGCAGATCGGCTCGGGCCGCGCGCTGACCGACTCCGACATGGCCTTCCCCACCTACCGCGAGCACGGCGTGGCCTGGTGCCGCGACGTCGACCCGATCAAGCTGCTGGGCCTGTTCCGCGGCGTCAACAACGGCGGATGGGACCCCAAGGAGCACAACTTCCACCTCTACACGATCGTCATCGGCAGCCAGACGCTGCACGCCGTCGGCTACGCCATGGGCATCCAGCGCGACGACGCCGCGGCCGCCACGATCGTCTACTTCGGCGACGGCGCCACCTCCCAGGGCGACGTGAACGAGTCCTTCATCTGGGCCAGCGTGTTCAACGCGCCGATCGTGTTCTTCTGCCAGAACAACCAGTGGGCCATCTCCGAGCCGCTGGAGAGGCAGACCCGCATCCCGCTCTACCGCAGGGCCTCCGGGTTCGGCTTCCCCGGCGTGCGGGTCGACGGCAACGACGTCTTCGCCTGCCTGGCCGTCACCCGCCAGGCGCTCAAGAACGCCCGCGAGGGCCAGGGCCCCACGCTCATCGAGGCGTTCACGTACCGGATGGGCGCCCACACCACGACCGACGACCCCACCCGCTACCGCGTGGCCAGTGAGCTGGAGGCGTGGAAGCTGAAGGACCCGATCGAGCGCGTCAAGGCATACCTGTTCAAGAACGAGCTGGCCGACCAGACGTTCCTCGACGGCGTCGAGGCCGAGGCCGACCAGCTCGGCGCCGACCTGCGCCGGCGCTGCCTGGCCCTGCCCGATCCCGAGCCGCTGGCCATCTTCGACCACGTGTACGCCGAGCCGCACGCGCTGATCGACGAGGAGCGCGCCCAGTTCGCCGCGTACCTGGAGGGGTTCGAGAGATGACCGTGATGAGCCTGTCCAAGGCGCTCAACGAGGGCATGCGCAAGGCCATGGAGGACGACCCCAAGGTCCTCATCATGGGCGAGGACGTCGGCAAGCTCGGCGGTGTGTTCCGGGTGACCGACGGCCTGCAGAAGGACTTCGGCGAGGACCGGGTGATCGACACGCCGCTGGCCGAGTCCGGCATCATCGGCACCGCGATCGGGCTGGCGCTGCGCGGTTACCGGCCGGTGTGCGAGATCCAGTTCGACGGGTTCGTGTTCCCGGCCGCCGACCAGATCATCACCCAGCTGGCCAAGATGCCGATGCGCTCGCTCGGCGCGATCAAGCTCCCGGTGGTCGTGCGGATCCCGTGCGGCGGCGGCATCGGCGCGGTCGAGCACCACAGCGAGTCGCCCGAGGCGTACTTCACGCACACCGCCGGGCTGCGCGTGGTGGCCTGCTCCAACCCCGCCGACGCCTACTCGATGATCCAGCAGGCGATCCGCAGCGACGACCCGGTGATCTTCTTCGAGCCGAAGCGGCGCTACTGGGAGAAGGCCGACGTCGACACCGCCGACACCGGCTGGTGGACCCCCATGGACAAGGGCCTGGTGGTGCGCCCCGGCACCGACGTGACGCTGCTCACCCACGGCCCGATGGTCAAGACCTGCCTGGAGGCCGCCCAGGCCGCCGAGGAGGAGGGCCGTTCCCTGGAGGTCGTCGACCTGCGCTCGCTCAACCCGCTCGACCAGCCGCTGGTGATGGAGTCCGTACGCAAGACAGGCCGGGCCGTCGTCGTGCACGAGGCGCCGGTGAACCAGGGGCTCGGCGCCGAGCTCGCCGCGCGGATCACCGAGCAGTGCTTCTACCACCTGGAGTCGCCGGTGCTGCGGGTCGGCGGCTTCTCCACCCCCTATCCGCCGTCCAAGCTGGAGGAGCACTACCTCCCCGACCTGGACCGGGTGCTCGACGCCGTCGACCGCGCCTTCGCGTACTGACAGGGGGTTGTGCAGATGAGACGCGAGTTCCGGCTCCCCGACGTCGGCGAGGGCCTGACGGAGGCGGAGATCGTCCGCTGGCACGTACGGCCGGGCGACGAGGTCAAGGTCAACCAGATCGTGGTCGAGATCGAGACGGCCAAGTCCATCGTGGAGCTGCCCATCCCGTGGGACGGCGTGGTGGCGGACCTGCTGGCGGAGGAGGGGCAGACGGTGGACGTCGGCGTCCCCGTCATCGCCGTCGACACGCTGGAGGAAGGCGGTGACGCCGGAGAGGCCAGGCAGGAAGGCGGCACCGCCCGGGAGGGCCGGGAGGGCCCGGAGGAAGCCGTCGCCCAGGAGGCGCTGGCGGAGGACCTCGTCCCCAACCCGCCCGAGGAGGGCGCGGTCGAACCCGGCGCCCACGGCAGCCCCGCCCCCAAGGAGAAGCGCCAGGCGGTCCTGGTGGGCTACGGGGTCAAGGCCGGCGCCACCAGACGCCGCCCCCGCAGGACCCCCGCCTCCGCGACCACCCCGGCCTCCGCGACCACCCCCACCCCCGCGACGATCCCGGCCCCGCCGGTGGCCGACCCCGCGAGGACCGTCGTCCCGGGCGAGCCCGCCGTGGCCGGCCCGTCGGCCGCCCCCGTGACGCCGGCCCGGGTGGCGGCGCTGGCCAAGCCGCCCGTGCGGAAGCTGGCCAAGGACCTGGGGGTGGACCTGACCACCCTCACCGGCACCGGCCCGCAGGGCTCCATCACCAGGGAGGACGTGCACGCGGCCGCGGAGAGCGCCCGCGAGGCGCCCCGGGAGGCCGTCCTCCAGGAGGAGGAGCGCGTCCCCGTCAAGGGCGTGCGCAAGATGACCGCCCAGGCCATGGTCGGCAGCGCCTTCACCGCTCCGCACGTCACCGAGTTCCTCCAGGTGGACGTGACCGAGACGATGGCCGCCGTCCGCCGCCTGCGCGAGCTGCCCGACTTCGCCGAGGTCAAGGTCTCGCCGCTGCTGCTGGTGGCCAAGGCCGTCCTGGTCGCGGCGGCCCGCCATCCGATGATCAACTCGACCTGGGACGAGGCGGGCCAGGAGATCGTGGTCAAGCGCTACGTGAACCTGGGCATCGCCGCCGCCACCCCGCGCGGGCTGCTCGTCCCCAACATCAAGAACGCCCACCGGCTCACCCTCCCCGAGCTGGCCCGCGCGCTCGGCGAGCTCGCGGAGACGGCGCGGGCGGGCCGCACCCAACCGGCGGAGATGGCCGGCGGCACGATCACGATCACCAACGTCGGCGTGTTCGGCGTCGACACCGGCACCCCGATCCTGAACCCGGGCGAGAGCGCCATCCTCGCCTTCGGCCAGGTGCGCGACCTGCCGTGGGTGGTCGACGGCGAGCTGGCGGTGCGCAAGGTGACGACGCTGGCCGTCTCCTTCGACCACCGGGTGGTGGACGGCGAGCTGGGCTCGATGTTCCTGCGCGACGTCGGCGCCATGCTGGAGGACCC
>NZ_JAPNNL010000260.1 GCF_027620315.1 Nonomuraea corallina
ATCGATCTCGGCCACCACGACCGCCTCGCCGGTGCGGGGGGCCCGCGCCACGACGGTCCCGTCCGGGGCGACGATCTGGCTCTCGCCGGCGCCGTGCAGCCACTCGGCCGGCACCTTCAGCCCGGCGCTGACCTGGGCCAGCCGGTCGGCGGGGATGAGCGGGCCGACCTTGTTGGCGGCGATGACCCAGACCTTGTTCTCGGCGGCGCGGACCGGGATGTGCAGCGACGCTTCGTCGGTGGCGAACGAGTTCAGGCTGTTGAGCAGCAGTTGCGCGCCGCGCAGGGCCAGTCCCCGGGTGACCTCGTTGATCACGCCTTCCATGCAGGCGTACAGGCCGACGCGGCCGACGGCGGTGTCGATCACGGGCCCGGCCGTGGTCGCGGGGTCGAGGTGGTCGTTCTCGGAGCCCATGAGGATCTGCTTGTCCGCCTCGCCCAGCAGCTCGCCGTCCGGGCCGTACAGCAGGGAGGCGCCCGTGGTGCGGCCGTCGTCGCGGGCGAGCGTGACGCCGATCTTGATGTGCGCGCGGTGGGCGCGGGCGCGGCCGGCGATCGCGGTGAGGAAGGGGTCGCCGTGCCGGCAGGCCATCGTGCGGGCGTGCTCGCGGCTCTCGTACCAGGACAGGTGGTTGCAGAACTCGGGTAACACGATCAGTTCGGCGTCCCGGTCGGCGGCTGCGTCGATCATGCGCAGGCTGGTGGCGAGGTTCGCGGCGATGTCCTGGCCGGTCTCGAACTGAACTGCGGCGACCCGCACCACAGTGCCTCCCTGTTACATCTAGAGAAACAGCGTTTCCAACACCTACAATCTCGCACAACAGAGCCCGATGTCCAGAGGAGCCGCCCGTGCTGACCCATGTCGTGCTGATGAAGTTCACCGATCCGGCTGACGCGCCGGAGGCCAAGAAGCTGCTCGAGGGGCTGGCCGGCCGGGTGCCGCAGATCAGGGAGCTCTCCGTGCACCTGGACGTGGTGCGTTCGCCCGTCTCCTACGACCTGTGCCTGATCACCCGGCACGAGTCCGCCGAGGAGCTGCGCGGCTACCAGGAACACCCTGAGCACCTGGACGTGGCCGGCTGGCTGCGCCCCCGGCTGGAGGCTCGGGCGGTGGTCGACCACGAGGGATGACGTGACCTCCTGGACACGGGGCGCGGTTTCGGGAGATCCTGCATGGAAACACTGTTTCTTTACTGGTGACAGACTGAGGAAGAAGTCGTGAAGGAACCGCTTCGGCTCGTCCGCGCGCCCGCCGCCGACGACCGAGCCCGGCCGGAGGCGTCATGATCCGGTCCCTGTGGTGGGCCGCGGAGACGGGCGGCGACCCCCCGTTCGGCACCGCGCATCTCAAGGTCCACTACCCGGCGGCCGCGCAGGGCGACCGGCTGACCGGGACGTTCCCGCCCGAGGGCGGGCCGTACCCGGTCGTGCTGTTCCTGTCCGGGATCAACGTCGGGCAGGACGCCTACCGCTGGCTGGCGATCGAGATCGCCCGCGCCGGATTCGTGTGCGTGACGTTCGACCGGGTGGGCGAGCTGTTCGGCGGCCAGTACGGCCTCACCCCCGGCGTCGACCTGGAGGCCGCCTCCCCCGCGCACTACGGCACCCGCCCGACCTGCCCGGCCATCGGCGACGTCCTGGCCTCGCTGGCCCGCATCGACCTGCTCAAGGGCGTGCTCGACCTCGACCGGGTGGCCATCGGCGGACACTCCGCAGGCGGCACCGTGGCGATGCAGTCGGCCAGGTTCTTCCCCGGCGTCAAGGCCGTCTTCTCCTACGGCGCCCACACGATGGTCGCCACCATGCTGGGCTGGCCCGCCGGCACCGTGCTGCCCGCCCAGGCCGACTGCCCGGTGCTGCTGTCCGTCGGCACCCGCGACGGCGTCATCCAGGGCAGCGCCGACCGCTACGGCCAGGACGGGCGGGCCCCCGACCCGGTCACCCGGACCTTCGAGGAGGCCCTCGGCGACGGCGAGCACCTCCTGGCCGTCTTCGAGGGCGCCAACCACTTCCTGATCGCCGACCCGGTGGACCCGACGGCCGCACGCGCCTTCCTGGACCTGCCCGCCACCGCCGAGCCCCGTCCCGAGCTGGCCGGGATGATCACCGCGTTCCTCCGTACTCATCTGTGCGACGACCCGGAGGCGCGCACCGCGCTGGCCGACCTGCCCGCAAGGAGGAAACATGCTTAAGAACTTCTGGTACGCGATCGCGTTCGCCCACGAGGTGGAGCACCGGCCCAGCAAGGTCACCTGCCTCGGGCAGGACTTCGTGATCTGGCGGCGGCGCAACGGCACGGTGGCCTGCCTGTCCGACCTGTGCGTGCACCGGGGCGGCGCCCTGTCCATGGGCACCCTGGTCGAGGACCGCGTCACCTGCCCGTACCACGGCTGGGAGTACGAGGCCGACGGCTCGTGCGTGCGGATCCCGGCCAACCCTCCCGGCCGGGGCATCCCCAAGAAGGCCCGCGTCGACTCCTACCCGGTCGTCGAGAAGTACGGCATGGTCTGGGCCTTCCTCGGCGACCTGCCCGAGGAGCGGCGGCCGCCGATCCCGCACGTCGCCGAGCACGGCGACCCCTCCTTCCGGCCGGTCTACTGGCAGACCGTCCTGGAGGCCAACTACGAGCGGGCGATGGAGAACGTCGTCGACGCGGCGCACACGCCGTTCGTGCACGGCTCCTTCCTGGGCGACCCCGACAAGCCGGAGATCCCCGACTACGAGGTGACGCAGGACGAGTGGCACGCGGAGGCCGACATCCGGCTCCACCCGCCGGTGTCGAAGGGCCTGTGGGGCATGCTGGCCCCCAAGCGCCTCGACCACGTCGTGGTCACCAACGGCTGGTACCTGCCGAACGTGGTCAAACTGCACGTCAGGCTCCCGTTCGGCGACCTCATCCTGTACGACCACAACATCCCGCTGTCGCAGAACCGCACCCTGGTCAAGCTCGTCGGCTACCGCAACTTCTTCCCCGGCAGGTGGGCCGACGGCAACGCGCTGAAGCGGATCAGGCGGATCTTCGAGCAGGACCGGAAGGTGGTGGAGGCGCAGCGGCCCGAACTGCTGCCCTACGACCTCGCCGCCGAGCTGCACCTGCGCAGCGACGCGCTGCAGATCGCCTACCGGCGGCGCCGCCAGGAGCTCGCCGAGCAGGGCTGGTTCCTGGACGACGGCGACGTCGTGGTGGGCGACGTGCCGCGCCGCGAGGCCACCGTCATCCCGTCGCCGGCCCGCCGTGACAATCCCGAACTCGCCCGCGCGTGGGTGCACAAGACCCGAGGAGACGACCATGAGCCTGCCCGAAGCGCTGAGTGAGCGCGTCCTGGAGCGGCTGAGCGCCGCCCTGGACCTGAGGCCGGCCGACGACGTGCCGCTGACCTCGCCGATGTCCCCCGATCCGGTCGGCCGGTTGCGGGTGCTGCGCCCGGCGGGCGCCGACGGGCCGGTCGACAAGGCCGTCTCCGTCAGTCTCGTGGTGCCGCAGATCGGGCTCGACAGCCACATGATCTTCGTGTTCACCCGGCCCGGCTCGGCGGTGCCGCACTTCACGCTGGACGCGGTGGCCGCCGCCGAGTTCCACGCCATGCACCTGGACCTCATCCCCCGCGCCGAACTGGCCGTCAACCTGGAGTACCTGGACGCCTGCTTCGTGCCGCTCACCGACCTGCTGGAGCGGGCCTGGCAGCTCGACGGGCTCTCCCCCGCCGCCATCGGGCCCCGGCAGCGGGCCATGATGTCGCCCTGGATGCTGGTGTGCCGCGCCACCGACGACGCCTTCGCCGCGCTGGGGCCGACCGTGGACGCCTACCTCGACCACTGGCTGACGCTGGTGGCCGGCGGCGTCCCCGAACCCGCCGGCGACCTGGCGGGACGCGACCGCGTCTGCCGGGCCAACCTCTTCTCCCCCGACGTGGACCCCGTCTGGCACCAAGTGACCAGGCTGATCGGCGCGGACCAGTCGGAGACCGTACGGAAGGAACTGCTGAAGTGACCGGGTCCAGCGAGTGGCAGCGGCGCATCGAGGGCGAATGGGTCGGGCGGCCGTCCCTGTTCGACCACACCGGGACGTGGCTGGGCTTCGAGGACATCCGCCGCTCCTCGGTCAGCGAGGGCGGCGTGACCACGTACTACATGGACGGCGGCCTGGAGGGCGGCGGCCCGCTGGCGGGCCGGTTCCGGCTGGGCGCCCCGTTCGCGTTCGGGGTGGTCGACTCCGACGCCAGCCGGATCTACACCGGCCCCGACTTCTACGGCACCGGCCAGCCGTACGGGTCCTTCGTCGACGCGCACTACTACGGGCCGGGCTGGCAGGTGGACCTCAACACCTACAACCAGGTCATCGGTGACACGCAGGTCTACTCGTCGATGCTCTACCAGGGGCCCGCGGTCGTCGGCTGCTTCAACGGCCTCTACACCCGCGACCCGGCCAAGGCCGCCGACTGGCTCGCCGCCGAGACGCGGAACGGGCCGGTCCCGTACATCCTGCCGACCAAGACCGGCGGCGCGTTCGCCGGCCCGTGCGAGCTGTTCGGCGCCGACCAGAAGCCCATCGGCACGGTCGACCTGCGGATCGAGCTGGAGCCGCTCGACCTGCTGCGAACCCGGCAGCGCGTCACCTGGTCCGGCGCGCTGGAGCGCGCGTACACGGTGGACGTGCGGCGCGACGGGACCCGCTCCTTCTACGAGGGGCCGGACGCGTGGGGCAACGCCCAGGCGTTCGGCCGGGCCAACTACCCCGGCGTCCACTTCACCGACGTGTGGAAGCTCAAGGGCCGGGAGTTCATGCTCGACGCCTCGCCCGGCATGGGCTCGGGGACCGAGCTGGCGGTGGTCTACGAGCTGTTCGAGGGCGGCGTGCTCGCCGCGGTGATGCACGGGGTGCTGACGTGGTCATCGTCGTGACCGGCGGCAGCCGAGGCATCGGGCAGGGCCTGGTCAGGGAGTTCCTGGCGCGGGGCCATCAGGTGGTGAGCTGCGGCAGCACCAAGGCGCCCGAGGACGGCCTGGGCGTCGTCGCCGACGTCACCGACCGGGCCCAGGTGCGCGAGCTGTGGGACAGGGCCGTCGCCGAGTACGGCCGGGTGGACATCTGGATCAACAACGCCGGCATCACACACGGCCGGGCGCCGCTGTGGGAGCTGCCCGAGGAGGAGGCCCGCGCGGTCGTCGGCGTCAACCTCACCGGCGTGGTCAACGGCTGCGCGGTCGCGCTGGCGGGCATGGCCGCCCAGGGCCACGGCCATGTCTGGAACATGGAGGGACTGGGCAGCGACGGCCGCACCGTGCCGGGAATGTCGGTGTACGGGGCCACCAAGCGGGCGCTGACCTACCTCACCAAGGCCCTGGCCAAGGAGGTGCCCGCCGGAGTGTCGGTCGGGCTGCTCAGCCCCGGCATGGTCGTCACCGACCTGCTGGTCCGCGACCTGAACCCGAAGTCGCGCAAGGTCTTCGACATCCTGGCCGACCGGGTCGAGACCGTGACCCCGTGGCTGGCCGAGCAGGCGCTCGCCCGGACCCGGAACGGCGCGCACGTCCGCTGGCTGACGGGGCCCAAGATCATGGCCCGGTTCGCAGGCGCCCCCTTCACCAAGAGAAAGGTCCTGCCGTGACCGACGCACTCGGCTGGCGACGCAAGTTCGGCGTGATCGCCCCCTCGACGAACACCATCGTGGAGCCGGAGTTCTACGCGATGACCGTGCCCGGGGTGACCGCGCACTTCAGCCGGATCCACATCAGGGATCAGAACATGGCCGGCGACGAGGGCATGGAGCGGCTGCTCGACCAGATCCGCGACGAGATCGGCGCGGCCTGCGAGCGGGTGATGACCTGCGAGCCCGACTACATGGTCATGGGCATGTCCGCCGAGACCTTCTGGGGCGGCGTCGAGGGCAACCGGCAGTTCGTCGAGCAGATCCACGGCCTCACCGGCCTGCGGGTGGCCACCGGCGCGGAGGCCTGCGAGCGGGCGCTGAAGCTCTACGGCGCCCGGCGGATCGGCGTCGTCACCCCGTACCAGCCGGTGGGCGACGAGAACGTGGTCCGCTTCTTCTCCGAGATCGGCTTCGAGGTCACCGCGATCAAGGGCCTGAAGTGCCCCACGGCCGTGTCGATCGCGCACGTGAGCGAGGCCGAGCTGCGCGACGCGCTGATCGAGGTGAACTCGGCCGACGTGGACGTGCTGGTGCAGTGCGGGACGAACCTGTCGATGGTGCGGCTGGCCGACGAGGCCGAGCGCTGGCTCGGCAAGCCGGTCATCGCGATCAACGCCGCCACCTGGTGGATGGCGCTGCGCGACAACGGCATCCAGGACAAGGTGTACGGCGCGGGCTCGCTCCTGCGTGATCACTGAAGGGTCTGGAGGGCGGCCTTCCGGTCGCCCTCCAGGGTGGACCTGCCCCGGAAGGCCAGCAGCGCGCCCGCCAGCAGCGGGATCGACAGGATGGCGTAGGCCCAGCGCAGCGAGCCGGTGGCGTCGGAGAACGCGCCGACCATCAGCGGCCCCGCCGACCCGGCGAGGGAGATGAGGAACTGCAGCAGAGCGAACCCGAGGCCGCGGCGGGCGGCGGGCACCACGTCGGCGGTGGCGGCGGTGAGGCTGGGGATGGCCACCAGGAATCCCGCCGTGGACAGCGCCAGGCAGATCAACTGGGCGGGCAGCACCAGCAGCACGGCCGCGCCGGTCAGGCTGACCGCGCCGACGAGCAGGCCCCACGCGCCGAGCGTGACCCGCCAGCCGGGCCTGACCAGGTGTCCCTTGTCGCCCAGCCGGGCCCCGATGATGCTGCCCGCCATGATGCCGAGCAGTCCCGCGCCACCCGCCCGGCCGG
>NZ_JAPNNL010000261.1 GCF_027620315.1 Nonomuraea corallina
CGCTGGCGGCCCGCCGCCGAGCGGCACAAGCTCGCCGAACGGATGGCGGCGCTGGCCGCCGGCACCTCCGCCGACAACCAGTGGAGCATGAGTCTGTCCTCCTACGTGCTCGGCGAGCGGCTGCGCCAGGTGGTGGACGCCGCCAACGACCGGCTCGCCCACATGTCCGGCGGCCGCTACCTGCTCCGCCACGACCTGGCCAAGACGGCCGGTTCCCGGGCGCGCTCCGGGGGCGGGCTCGGTCTTCGGGTGTTCGACGGGTGGACCGGGATCGAGCGCGACCCCGCCACGCTGTCCGGCGGCGAGAGCTTCATCACCTCGCTGGCCCTGGCACTCGGCCTGGCCGACGTGGTGACGGCGGAGGCCGGCGGCGCCGAGATAGGCACGCTCTTCGTCGACGAGGGGTTCGGCACCCTGGACGAGGACACGCTCGACGGCGTCCTCGACATCCTCGACGGGCTGCGCGACGGCGGCCGGGCGGTGGGCATCGTCAGCCACGTGGCCGAGCTGCGCTCCCGCGTCCCCGCCCAGCTCAAGGTGACCAAGACTCGCACGGGCTCCACCCTGACCACGACCGCAGGCTAGGCTCCCCCCGCCGCTTCGCCCTCGGCTTCCGTTCCGGGAACCGGTTACGTGCGTGAGGGCCTGGCCGGGTTCCACGCGTCCAACCCGTTCCGGGTCGATGTCCGTGCGGTCGAACGGCACGAGGACCTGACCGTCCTGAGGATGGAGATCTCGACCACGGGGGACGCCAAGACACCCGGCGGGTTCGGGTATGACGGGCTGCCGGGACAGAGCGTCACCTTCGGCAGGTTCCGGCTGCTCGATCCCGTGGGGGGAAAGATGTATTTCGCGCTGCGGGAGAAGTCCGGGGAGCGGGCTTTCGGCACCCGCCACGGTGACGGGTACCCGGAGGATTTCCAGCCGGGCGTGCGCTATCCGGTCGAGGTGTACTTCCCGCCGCTGGCCGGCGGTGTGCGGAGCGTCTCGCTCGTACCCGATCTGGCGATGGCCCCCACCACCGGCATCCCCGTCACCGACGGGGCCCCGCCGCCCGTCGCCAGGAAGCGCGGCGAGGGCGGCGAGCACCAGTGGCCGGTGGTGCTCCCCGGGGGCGACTCCTGGTCCGGGGTTTCCGGACTGAACGAACTGGTCGAGACGCCGGAGAAGACCACGTTCCAGGAAGGCGGCCGGGAGACCGTGGCGCTCCGCACCGACGTGCTGTTCGCCTTCGACAAGGCCACACTGTCGGACAAGGCCACGGCCATCCTGGACGAGGCCGTCGCGGAGACCCGCGAGCGCGCCGACCCGGACAAGCCGCCCGTCCTCATCGAAGGACACACCGACAGCAAGGGCAGCGGCACCTACAACCAGCGGCTGTCGGTCGAACGGGCCGAGGCCGTCCGCGACTACCTGGCGGCCGGGCTCGGCGATGGCTACACGTACGAGGCCGAAGGCAAGGGCGAGGACGAGCCGATCGCCAGGAACGAGAAGCGGGACGGCGGCGACGACCCCGAGGGCCGGGCCCGCAACCGGCGGGTCGAGATCTCGTACACGATCAAACGGGATCGACCGGACGCGACGGTCACCACGGGGACGGCGACTGACGTCCGGGGCTCCACCCGCGAGCCCGCCCCTTACCGGGCCGACGCAGGGCCGGTCGTCGGCTCGCTGGAATGGCCGCGCTCCGGGGGCCGGCTGCGGGTGGACTTCCACCCCTTCTACCGTGACGGCGCCTATGTGGTGGCGGTGTTCGACGTGGTGTCGATGGAGGATCACCACATGCCGATCCCCGCGCCGTTCCAGGGGTTCGCCCACACATTCTCGGCCGCGTCCGACTATGGGGCGTTCATCCTGGTGGATCCGGAGACCGAGGCGCGCTACCACCCGATCAGGATGCACGCCGAGTTCGTCGAGAACTCCGTGCTCGCCCTGGAGAAGGGCGAGGTCAACCGCTCGTACGTGTACTACCCGGCGCCCGCCGACGACGTCACGTCCATCACGCTGGAGGCGGCCGACCTGGGCGAGGTGAAGGACATCCCCGTGTCCTGACCGTCACAACTGGCCGGGGAAGAGCGGGGACAGCTCGCGCGGGTAGGTCGCGATCAGGCGGAGTTCGTCGTCGGTGAGCGGTCTGCCCGTCATCGCGTTGCAGAGCTGCACCAGCTTGAAGGTCAGCTCCTCGTCCGTCACCTCGACGCCGAGCCCGTCCATCACGTGCCGGAAACCGGCCTTCCCGCCGTACTCGCCCGTCAGCACCACCCGGCCGTTCCGCGCGTGCCAGTCCTGCGGGAACGGGCCCAGCGTCGTCTCGTCGTACAGCTCGTAGGTGCCGTGGTCCTTCAGCGCGCCGTCGGCGTGGATGCCGCTCTCGTGCGCGAACGCGTTCCGCCCCACCCCGACCTGGTGGTACGGGAGAGGCCGGCCGAAGGCGTAGGCCGCCCACAGCCCGAACCTCCTGGCCCACGTCAGATCCAGCTCGTCACCGATCTTCGCGTCCAGCCCGAAACCGTGCCGGAACGCCAGGATCGTCGACAGCAGGTCGGCGTTGCCGGAACGCTCGCCGATGCCGTTCACGCACGTGTTGATCCACGCGTCCTGCCCCGCGTCGAGGTCGCCGAGCGCGCCCGACACGGAGTTGGCCACGGCCATGCCGAGGTCGTTGTGGCAGTGCGTCTCGATCGGCAGCGCCACGGCCGAGGCCAGCTTGGCGAACCGCTCCCTGATCCGGTCGGGCGTGTCGCCGCCGATCGTGTCGCAGTAGCGGACGCGGTCGGCGCCCGCCTCCTTCGCCGCCAGCGCGAACTCCAGCAGGAACCCGTCGTCGGTCCGCGACCCGTCCTCGGCGTTCACCCCCACGGTCCACGCGCCGGCCGCCTTGGCGGCGCGCACCGCGGCGGTCATCTCGCGGATGATCGCGGCCCTGTCGAGCCGGCCGCGGAACTTGTTCTGGATCATGTAGTCACTGGTGGAGATCGACAGGTTGTAGTGCCTGAGGCCGAGCGGCGCGGCCTTCTCCACGTCCTCCGCCACGCCCCGGCACCACCCGGACAGCCGCAACCCGCCGAACGCCCCCGCCTCGGCCAGCGCCACCTGCGCCCGTACGTACGGGACCTCGTGGAACAGGAACGGGAACCCGATCTCTGACTGCGCCACGCCGAGCTTGGCCAGATAGAAGTTGACCATGGTCTTGCCGAACTTCGACAGGCCGGTGCGCGCGGTCTGCACGCCGTCCCGGTTGGTCACGTCAAGGAAGTGAACAGTAGGCATAGGGCAACGTTGACACGCGCGCTCAATATGGATCAATATTGATTTTCGTCAATATGGAGGCGGGCGTGGAGTGGATCGACGCGGCCACGGCCGCCGACCGGCTGGGCGTCAAACCGGCCACCCTGTACGCGTACGTGAGCCGCGGCGTCCTCAAACGGCGCCACGAGGGCCGCCGCAGCCTCTTCGACGCCGCCGAGATCGAGACCCTGGCCCGGCGCGGCAGACCGCGCGGGCAGCCGCCGGAGCTGGTGATCGAGTCGGCCATCACCGTCCTGGGCCTGGACCGGCCCTACTACCGCGGCCACGACGCCCTCACCCTCGCCCGCACCGCCACCTTCGAGACCACGGCCGAACGACTCTGGACCCCGGACCCCGTGCCCGCCGCCCCGCCTCCCCTAAGACCGGCTCACTCCGGCTCCCCGGCCTCCACCGGACGGCTGACGGACTCCTCCTCGGTGAGCCCGGAGACGGGTGCCGCCACCTGGGAGGCCGACGCCGAGGCCGTCCGTGCCGCCGTCGTCGCCCAGCGCGGACTTCCCGAGCCGATCCTCCCGCTCGACCGCCTCCAGGTCATCGTCACCGTCCTCGGCGCCGCCGACCTGCTCCGCGTCCAGCTCGACCCGGTCTCGGTCGCCGCCACCGGCCGCCGCCTCATCGCGGGCCTGGTCGACGCCCTCCCGGCGCAGGCATCCCCGGAGCCGGCGCGCACCGGCCCGATCGCCGGACGGCTCTGGACCCGCCTGTCACCGCACCCCCCGAGCCCGGCGCTGCTCCACGCCCTGGAAGCCGCGCTCGTGCTGCTCGCCGACCACGAACTGGCCGCCTCCACGCTGGCCGCCCGGGTCGCCGCCTCCGCCCGGGCCGACCCGTACGCCGTCGTCCTCACCGGGCTCGGCGTGCTGAGCGGACCGCTGCACGGCGGCGCATCCTACGCCGCCGAACACCTGCTCACCGAGGTCGCCCGCTCGTCGGACGCGCCCCGCGTGATCGCCGACTGGGTCCGGCGCGGCCGGCGCATCCCCGGCTTCGGCCACAGCGTCTACAAGAACGGCGACGCCCGCGCCACGACACTCCTCGACCTGGTGGCGGAGGCCGCCCCGGACCACGATCGGCTCGCCGCCGCCCGCGCCGTCCTGGCCGAGGCACGCCGGCGTCGCCTGCCCGAGCCCAACATCGACTTCGCCCTCGCCACGCTCGCCGCCGTCGCCGGCCTGGCCCCCGGAGCAGGCGAGGCCGTCTTCGCCGTCGCCCGGACCGCCGGCTGGCTGGCCCACGCCATGGAGGAGTACGCGCGCGACTCCCTGCTCAGGCTCCGCGCCTCCTACACAGGCCCGCCGATCCCCAAGCCATCGACCTGACGCCCGCCCCCGACCCTGGGACTGTTACGCGGTCCTCCTGTGCCACGGCGAGACTCGGTGGTCTCCGGGGCCTGGGACGCCACGACGTCGATCGGTCCAGGGCGGACGGGGGCGTTGAGAAGTCAGCCCGGCTCGCCCGTCCTGTCGACGTAGGCCGCGAGCGCCCTGACCCGGTCGGCGTGGTGGTCGTGGCCCACGATCACCGGGGGCTCGTTGTACGGCATCGCGTCCGACGAGCGCCGCAGCTTGACATACTGGCCGCAGGCGTCGATCGCGTACGGCTCCATGTCGTCCTGCAGCGCCCCGATCACCGTGATGCCGTAGGTCTCGCCGATCCGCCGGAACAGCGCCACCGCCTCCCGGCGGTGCTCCTTGCCCAGGTTGCGGCCCAGCTCGTCGAGCACGAGACACAGATGGCCGCCGCCGGACGAGGCGATGGCCGCCGCGCACACCAGCTTGACCGCCTTCTCGTCCATCAGCGCGGTGTTGGCCCGCCGGTTGTAGGGCACGAAGCCCTGGCCCTCGCCGCGCCGCCACTTCGGCGTCACCCGCCACTGCCAGCGCTGCTCCGGGTCGGCCGGAGCCGGCGGCACCGGGAACTCCAGCGTCGCCCCGTAGCCGCCGTACGCGACGTCGAGCTTCTCGAACTCCTCGGCCACCCGCTCCAGTCTGACCTTGATCGCGGCCGTGAGCGCCGCGCGGTGCACCGCCGTCGACTGCGCCGCCTCCTCCGCGCCCTTGTCGGCCGCCGCCAGGTCGCGCTGCCGGGAGACGAGCTGCGCCTCGATCTGCCTGCGCTGGTGCTTCTCGTACTCCTCCTGGCCGCGCAGGTAGGAGGCGAGCGCGCCGCACACGCCCGCGAACGTCGCCTGCTCCCGGGCCGAGCTGCCGCCCCGCTCCGCCAGCAGGAACCGCAGCTCCTCCGGCACCTCCGCGTCCTCCTCCGGGAAGGTGTCGCGCAGGGCCTGGTCGAGCAGGCGTTCGGCGACCCGCCACCACTCGTCGGCGGTGCGCGGGCGCTCCTCCTCGGGCAGCTCACGCAGCCACTCGACGGCCGACTCGGCGGTGCCGCCCCATTCGGCGGCCAGCGCGCCCAGCTTCAGCGCCTCCCGCTCGGCGCCGACCCGCGTCTCCTCCTCGCGGGCGCGCGCCCGCTCGCCGTCGAGCTGCCGGCGGCGGCTCTCCAGCCGCTCGGCCTCCATGTCCCGGGTACGGGCCCGGAAGTCGAGCGCGGCGGTCTCCCGCTCGGCCTCCGCCACCCGGGGGACCAGCTCCTCCAGGGCGGCGACCAGCTCGGCGAGCCGGGCACGCTGCCCGGTCAGCCTGCCCTCCAGCTCCTCCAGCCGCACCCCGGCCTTGGCGCCGTCGAGCCTGCGCTGGGCCAGCGCCACCGTCTCCTCGGCCGCGCGCACGGCCTGGGCGGCGGCGTCCTGCGCGTCCAGGGCGCGGTTCAGGCGCTGCTCGGCGGCCTTGATCCGGGCCTCCCGGCCGGTCGCCACCCCGTCGAAGGCCCCGACCACGCTCACCCCGGCGGCGCTGACCAGCACCGACCCGGGCAGCGCGGCCAGCGCCTGCGCCGCCTGCGCCAGGCGGCCGGCGTCGACGATCACCGCGTGCTCGCCGGGCCAGTTGCGCAGCTCGTCCAGCGTCGGCCCGGCCCCCGACGTGTGATCGCGGGCCTGCTCGGCGACGTCGAGCGCGTCGAGCAGGCCGGACGCCGGGACGCCCGCCGCGGTGAGGGCGTTGAGCTGGGCGGCGGCCGGGCCGCCCTCCGCGTCGTCCAGGGCGGCACGGGCCGAGGCCGCCTCCTGGTCGGCCACGCCCAGCGCCTTGAGCGCCTCGTTGAGCCGCAGCCGGGACGCGCGCAGCTCGCCCTCGGCCGTGGGCACGTCGCGCCCGTCGGCGAACCGGCGCGCCTCCTCCAGCGCCGGAATCCGGCCGCGCAGCTCGTCGGCGGAGTTCTCCGCGACCGCCCGATCGGCGTCGAGCTTGGCCGCCCTGGCCTGGAGCGCGGCCAGCTCCTTGCGCGCCTCGGTGACGCGCCGGTCGAGGGTGTCGTCCTTGAGCGCAGCGATCTCCGCCCGGACGGCGGCGATGGCCTCGGCCGCCGTCTCGC
>NZ_JAPNNL010000262.1 GCF_027620315.1 Nonomuraea corallina
GCTCGGCGATGGCGAGGCCGATGCCCCGGGAGGCGCCGGTCACCAGCGCCGCGGGCCTGGTCGTCGTCGTGGTCATGCGCGAACGCCCTCCTTCGGTGCCCGCGTACCGGCCGGCGGCGGCGTCATGCGTCCTCCCCGCTCGCACGGAGCACGTTCTTCTGGATCTTCCCGGTCGACGTCTTGGGCAGCTCGCCGAAGACCACCTTGCGCGGGGCCTTGAAGTGCGCCAGCCGCTCGCGTACGTACGTGATGAGGTCGCCCTCGGTCACCGGCGGCGAACCCGGCCGCGGTGCGACGAAGGCGACCGGCACCTGGCCCCACTTGTCGTGGGGGACGCCGACGACGGCCGACTCCAGCACCGACGGGTGGCCGTCGAGCACCCGCTCCACCTCGACGGAGGCGATGTTCTCGCCGCCGGAGATGATGATGTCCTTGGACCGGTCGCGGATCTCCAGGTAGCCGTCGGGGTGGCGCACGGCCAGGTCGCCGGTGCGCAGCCAGCCGTCCAGCTCCACCTCGGCGGTGGCCGCCTCGTCGCGGTAGTAGCCGAGCATGACGTCGTTGCCGCGGACCACGATCTCGCCGATCGTCTCACCGTCGGCGGGCACGTCCGCGCCCGAACCGTCCACGACCCGGATCCGCTCGGCGATCGTGTTGCCGACGCCCTGGCGGGCCTTGAGCTCGGCCCGCCGCGCCGGGGGCAGCTCGTCCCACTGCGGCTGCCACTGGTTGACGGCCACCGGCCCGAACGTCTCAGTGAGCCCGTAGAGGTGGGTGACCTCCATGTTCAGCTCGGCCATGCGGGCCAGCAGCGTCGGGGTCGGCGGCGCGCCGCCGGTCTGCACCCGCACGGTCCGTCCCAGCGGGACGTCCACCCGCGCCTCCGGCGCGCTGGCGATCATGGTGAGGACGGTCGGCGCGGCGCTGAAGTGCGTGACGTCCTCCTCGCGCAGCAGCCGCCAGATCTCGGCGGGGTCGACGGCGCGCAGGCAGACGTGGGTGCCGCCGGCGGCGGTGACGGCCCAGGTGAAGCACCAGCCGTCGCAGTGGAACATGGGCAGCGTCCACAGGTAGGCGCTGCCGGGGCCGAGCCCGGTGTGCAGCGCCATGGCCAGCGACTGCAGGTAGGCGCCCCGGTGGTGGTACATGACGCCCTTCGGGCGCCCCGTGGTCCCGCTGGTGTAGTTGATCGCCAGCAGCCCGCGCTCGTCCTCGCAGGCGACCGGTCGCGGCTCGGCCGCCGCCAGCAGCGCCTCGTACTCGTCCTCGGGGCCGCCGGCCACCACGAGCCGGACGCCGGTCGCCGCGGCGACCTCCCGCGCGCGCCCGGCCAGCTCGGCCGTCGCGACCAGCACCCGCGCGCCGGAGTGCGCCACGATGTGCGCCAGCTCCCCGGCCGACAGGCGGATGTTGAGCGGCACGAGCACCGCGGAGCGCATCGGCACCCCGTTGTGCAGCTCCAGCATCACGTGGCTGTTGACGCAGAGCGCCGCCACCCGGTCGCCGGGCCCGACGCCGAGGCCCGCCAGGGCCCCGGTGAGCCGCCGCGCCCGGTCGAGCAGCTCGCCGTACGTCAGGCGCGTGGTCCCGTCGATGACCGCGAGCCGGTCACGGAAGACGAGCCCGGACCGCTCAAGGAAGGCGGAGGGCGTGAGCGGGGTGAACGTGAACGATGCCATGGCGGTCCGTCACCGGGTCCAGGGCAGCAGGCCGGTCAGCTCGCCGGGGACGGCGGCGACGGCGAGCGGGGGCCGGGCCGAGGCCAGCTCGTCGGGGTAGTAGCCCCAGCCGGCGCCGACGAAGCCGGTCCCGGCGGCGAGGGCGGCCTCGGCGTCGTGCGGGCCGTCGCCCACGTAGACGCAGTCGCCGGCCGTCCAGCCCGCGCGCTGGAGCCCGAGCAGGATCGGCGCGGGCGACGGCTTGCGCTCGGTGGTGTCCTCGGTGGTGACGACCACGTCGAACAGCGGCAGCAGGTCCCGCGTGCCGTGCACGGTGCGCAGGTCGTGCTCGGTGCGGACGCGGCCCTTGTTCGTCACGATGCCGAGGCGCGATCCCTGCTCGCGCAGCGCGTCGAGCAGGTCCACGGCGCCCGGGTAGAGGACGACCTTCCGGTGTCCCTCGTCGAGGTAGTGGCGCTCGTACCGGGACTCGCACTCGGCCGCGCGGTCGCCCGCGACCACGGCCATCACCTCGCGCATCCGCCAGCGCATCACCCTGCCCAGGCCGAGCTCCAGCAGCGTCTCCCAGCCCCGGGGGACGGGGGCGAGCGCGGCCCGGTAGCAGTCCAGGATCGCCGGGCGGGAGTCGACGAGCGTTCCGTCAAGGTCGAACAGCACCGCGCGGGTCATCGGGCGGCCTCCCTGAAGGCGAGGAACCGGGCGGGGTTGGCGACGAGCGTCAGCTCGGCCAGCTCGTCGCCCAGGGCTTTCCTGATGGCGTCGAGGCAGGCGCCGAGCCCGGGGGAGCCGCCGTAGGCGCGCTGGTAGGAGCCGCGGCCGAGGTCGCCGGAGACCATCACCCGGGTGTGGCCCGCGTCCACGAGGCGGCGCACCATCGCGGCCCGGTCGGCGTCGTGGCCGTACTTGTCCTTGGTCCACTGGTCGAGCCCGAGCCAGGCGCCGCGGCGGGCCAGCGAGATCAGGTAGTCCGCTTCGAGGTTGCGGTCGAGGTGGCCGACGCAGACCTGGCCGAGGTCGAGCCCGGCGGCCTCGAACACGTCGAGCTGCTGGTGGCCCAGGCGGCCCGCCTGGGTGTGGGTGAGGATCGGCGCGCCGGTGGCCCTGGCCGCGAGGGCCGCAGCCGTGAGCACCTTGCGCTCCACGTCCCACAGCTCCTCGGTGGAGCAGGTCCCGGCCTTGATGACGCCGGCCCTGGTGCTCTCCGGGCCGAAGCCCGTCCGGATGTCGTCGGCGAAGCCGGCGGCCAGCTCCTCGCTCGTCCGCCTGGACGTGCCGGCCGGGTAGTAGATGCCCTTCTGCAGGCCGGTGCCCTGGACGATGCGGGCGCCGGTGGCCCTGGCGGCGGCCAGCGCGGCGGTGACGTCGCGGCCGTAGTCGACCGTGGTGAGCTCCACCAGCCCGCCGCCTCCGGCCGCGACGAGGTCGGCGACCTCCGCCTCGGCGCCCGCCGCGGTCCCGAACTCCAGGTCGGGGTCCTGGTGGACGGCGTAGGCCGGCGGCGCCGTGAGCAGGTGCTCGTGGATGAGCATCGGACCCAGGGAGTCCGGGGACACGTCCCCGAGCACCGTGCGGACCAGCCCGGCCGGTTCTGCGGTGTACACGATCAGTCCTTTCCTTGGATGCCTGCGCGGCCGAAGCCGGCGAACAGCTCGCGCGCCACGGCCTGCGCGCTCACGAAGCGCTCGAACGCCTCCCGGTGCGGCTCGGCCATGCGGGGGTCGGGCTCGACCCGGCCCACGGTACGGACCATCGCCGACACCGCGGTCTCCAGGTCCTTCCAGATGCCGACGCTGACCGAGGCGAGGATGGCGACGCCGAGCGCGGCCGACTCGCTGGTGGTCACCAGTTCGACCGGCACCTGCAGGGCGTTGCTGAAGGTCTGCCGCCACACCCGGCTGCGCGCGCCGCCGCCGGTCAGCCTGAGCAGGCTCAGGTCGTCGCTCTGCCGCCGGTAGCAGTCCAGGGCGGCGTACACCTGGCCCTCGTAGACGGCGCGCAGGATGTCGCCGCGCGTGGACCCGTGCTCCAGGCCGAGCATCACCCCGCGCACGTTCCCGTCCTTGAAGGGCGCCTGGACGCCGGCGGGGGACAGGTACGGCAGGAAGGTCAGGCCGTGGCCGGCCTCCTCCGACGCCAGCGCCTCGGCCTCGACGGCGGCGAAGTCGGCTCCGGCGCCGTCCGTCAGGTCGCGGCAGAACGTGCGCACGGCCCAGTCGAACGTGCCCGCGCCCGCGGTGTGGGCCAGGCAGCGGATCCAGTGCTCGCCGTCGGGCGACGGGTACACCCAGCCGACCCCGCGCAGGTCGTCGTCCAGGTGGCTGTTGACGAGCTGGTTCAGCCAGCTCGTGCCCAGCACCGACACGGCCTGGCCGGGCAGGACGACGCCGGTGCCGAGCATGGCCGAGATGGCGTCGCCGAGGCCGTTGGCGACCGGGGTGCCCTCGGGGATGCCGGTGGCCAGCGACGCCTCCCGGGTGACCGTGCCGATGATCTCTCCGGACGGGCGCACCTCGGGCGCCCTGGACAGGAACGCCTCGGCCCCGGTCAGTTCCATGAGCCGCGGCGAGATCCGGCCCGAGGCGATGTCGCCGGGCATCAGGGACACGTCGGTGGGGTCGGTGACCACGCGCCCGGTCAGGAACGCCTGGACGTAGTCCTTGGCGCAGGCGAAGTAGCGGGTTCTCGCGATCACCTCGGGCTCGTGCCGGGCCAGGTGCCCGAGGAGCAGCATGGTCATGCCGGGCAGCGCGCTGGTGGCCGAGATGTCGAGGTACTCCTCGTACAGCGGGCCCGCCTCGAACGCCGTCAGCGTGTCCAGGGTGCGCGCGTCCGGCCAGGCGATCGCGTTGCGGACCGGCCGGCCCGCGTCGTCGAGCAGCCAGGCGCCGGTCATGTGTCCGGACACGCTCACCGCGGCGATGTCCCCGGCCCGGCCGGGCAGGGCGGCGACGGCCTCGGCGACCGCGTCCATCGTGCTGCGCAGGCTCACCTCGGCGTCTTCCTCGTGCCAGCCCCGCCGCGGGCTCAGCACCTGGATGAACCGGGCGGCCCGGGACAGCTCGGTGCCGGCCTCGTCGAAGACGGCCGCCTTGGTGACGGTGGTCCCCTTGTCGATGCCGACGATCAGCCGGCTGCCTCCGGGAACGCTCATCAGTGGCCCACTCTCCGTCCGGACACCATGCGCCGCGCGCTGGTGCTCATGCCCACGGCCGCGATGAGCAGCAGACCCTGGAAGATGAACTGCGCGGAGGTGGACACGCCGTGGATCGCCATGCCGTTGAAGCCCACGGCCACGGTGACGACGCCGATGACCGTGCCCAGGACGTGGAACTCGCCGTCGCGCAGGCACGCCGAGCCCAGGAAGGCCGCGGCGAACGACGACAGCAGGTAGCCCTGGCCGCCCGCGATCTGGCCGCTGCCCACGTTCGCGGTGATCAGGACCCCGCCGGCGGCGGCGAGGACGCCGCACACCACGAACGCGAAGATGACCACCCGGTGCACCCGGATGCCGCTCAGCTCGGCGGCGGTCCTGTTGCCGCCCACGGCCTGCCACTCCAGGCCGAGCGAGGTGCGGTTGAGCAGCAGCCAGAGCACCCCGGCGACCAGGAAGAGGATGATGATCGGCCACGGGATCGGGCCCAGCTTGCCCAGGTAGACCTGGATCAGGTCCATCCCGCTGGCGTCCAGGCTCTGCGGCACGCCGGCGGTGACGATGTAGGTGGCGCCCATGACGACGCTGCCTATGCCCAGGGTGCCGACCAGGGCGTTGACCCCGAGTTTGGTCACGATCAGCCCGTTGACCAGGCCGATCAGCGCCCCCACGGCGAGGACCAGCCCGATGGCGCCCAGCTTGCCCCCGGCCGATCCCGCGTACAGCCCCGCGGTGAGCACGCCGGCGAGGCTGGCGGTGTAGCCGATGCTCAGGTCGAACTCCCCGACCACCAGCACCACGGTGAGACCGAGCGCGATCACGACGGAGATCGTCGACTGCAGCAGGATGTTCTGGAAGTTGGTGAACGACAGGAAGCGGCTGCCGTCCAGCAGGGAGAAGACGAGGACGAGCAGGGCGAGGACGAGCAGCGTGCCGTAACGGCCGAGGAACTTGACGGCCACCAGCGTCACCGAGCTCCCGCCCGCCTGATCAGACGGTGGCGGTGGGGCCGCGTGCGCGTCGGCCGCGATATGACCTGCGGTGTTCATGTGACTCTCCAGGTTCGTCTTTCTATGCCTGCTCGACGGCGGCCGGGCCGGCGGGCAGGAAGCAGAGGCGGGTCAGCTCGTCCTCGTCGAAACCGTCGTCGTTGTCGAACTGCGTGGTGGCGCGGCCTTCGACCATGACCACGATGCGGTCGCAGTACTCCAGCTCGGCCAGTTCGGAGGAGACGTAGACGACGCCGACGCCCTGGTCGGCGAGACCGCGGACCATCTGCTGGAAGTCGTAGCGCGCCCCCACGTCCACGCCCCGGGTGGGTTCGTCCAGCAGGAGCAGGCGCAGCCCGTCGACGGTGGCCCGGCCGAGCACCACCTTCTGCTGGTTGCCGCCGCTGAGCGACATGATCGAGTCGTTCAGGGACCGTGCTTTGAGCCGCAGCGACTCGGCGAGCCGCTGCGCGGATTCCCGGTAGCGGGACCGCCTGCTCAGGAGGCCTCCAGGTCCGCCGCCCAGGGTGCGGAAGCGGGAGCTGGAGAAGTTGAAGACGATGTCCCGCTGCGTGAAGATCGCCTGTGCCAGGCGTTCCTCAGGTACGAGGACGACACCCCTGGCCAGCGCCCTGGCCGGGTCGCGCGGCTGGTAGGGCCGGCCGTCGAGGCGGATCTCGCCGGACGCGACGCGGCGCAGGCCGACCAGCGCCTCCAGCACCTCGGTCCGGCCGGCGCCGACGAGGCCGGCGATGCCGACGATCTCGCCGGGGTTCACCTCGAACGAGACGTCCGCCACGCGGCTCTGCAGGCGCAGGCCGCTGACCGACAGGAGCGGGCCGTCGGCGCGCG
>NZ_JAPNNL010000263.1 GCF_027620315.1 Nonomuraea corallina
GGGTTATATCCGGATGAACGGCGCCCGCCGTCGGCACTAAGGTGGGCCCGTGCCGCGACTGATCACCTGCTCCCCGCCGCCCGCCCGCTAGCGGGCGGCATTTCCTGATTTTCCGGGTCTGACCGATCCGGGGGTGGCTGCTGCCCGCCTACGGGCCCTTTCCACCACTCCCATCCGGAGCGATCTGTCATGACCCAACTGTCCATCCGGCGTGCCACCGGGTACGTGGTCACCGCCGCGGCGGCCTGGGGCACCGGCGGCGCGGCGGGATCCCTGCTGTTCGCCGCGGGCGGCCTCGACGCCCTCGACGTCACCTTCTGGCGCTTCCTGCTCGGCGCCGCCTTCCTCCTGCCCCTGCTCGGCCTGCCCCTGCTCGGCTCGCCCTTGCTCGGCTCGCCCCGGTTCGGTCAGCCCCGGCTCGGCGGCGCGCGGCTGCGGCCGGACCGCCACCTCCGCGGGCACGTGCTCGTGGTGGGGGCGGGCATGGCCGTCTACCAGGCGGCCTACTTCGCCGCCATCGCGCGGTCCGGGGTCGCGGTGGCCACCGTGATCACCATGGGCGCGACCCCGGTGTTCACCGCTCTCGGCGGGCGGCTCTTCCTCCGCGAGCGGCTGGGCGCCACTGGGCTCGCCGCCCTCCTGGCCGCCCTGGCGGGCCTGGCCCTGCTGGTGGCGGGCTCCCCGGGCGAGCACCCCGCCCCCCTCGGCCCCGATCCGGCACCCGCCGGGACGGCTGGACCCGAGGTGGCCGCCGCGCCGGGCGATCCGCTCGCGGGCGCCGGGTACGCGATGCTGTCGGCGTTCGGGTACGCCGGGGTGACATTGCTGTCACGGCGGCGGGGCACGGCGGCCGAGCCGGGCAGCCCGCTGGCCACCGCGGCCGCCGGGTTCCTCGTGGGGGCGGCCTGCGTGCTGCCGTTCGCGCTGGCCGGCGGCGTGCTGCCGCAGCTCAGCTGGGAGAGCGCGGCCCTGCTCGTCTTCCTCGGCGCGGTGCCCACCGCGCTGGCCTACGGGCTGTTCTTCCGCGCGCTCGGCACGCTGAGCGCCACCACCGTGGCCATCGTCTCCCTCGGCGAGGCGGCCTTCGCCGCCCTGGTCGGGGTGGCGCTGCTCGGTGAGCGGCCCGGCCCCTGGGGCTGGGCCGGGTGCGCGTCGCTGCTGCTGGCCGGGGTCGTCCCGGCCTGGCGGGCGCGGCGGGAGTAGCGGGCGGGTGCGGTCCGCCGGATGGGTTAGGGTCCGTACGGCGGACCGCTCCGCGCGGGCGCGAGGGGAACGGTGCCGGCGAAGCGCGCGTTGGAGGAACTGTGGCCTCGATTACAGGAATCGTCAGAAACCTTCTGGACCGCCCCGGAGGGGTGAGCCTGAGCCCGTACCGGAAGGTGGTCAAGGCCGCGGCCGAGCGCGCCGACCGGATCAAGGCGCTCGACGAGCTCCCCGCGCCCGACATGAGCGACCTCGCCGGGTTCTGCGCCATCACCAGGGAGGCCGCCGACCGCACGCTCGGGCTTCGTCCGTACGACGTGCAGCTGATCGGCACGCTCGCCCTGCTCGACGGCAAGATCGCGGAAATGGCCACCGGCGAGGGCAAGACGCTGTCCGGCGCCATGGCGGCCGCCGGCTACGCCCTGCAGGGCAGGCGGGTGCACGTGATCTCCGTCAACGACTACCTCGCCAGGCGCGACGCCGAGTGGATGGCACCCTTCTACGAGGCCATGGGGGTCACCGTAGGCTGGCTGGACCAGAACTCCACGCCCGCCGAACGGCGCGAGGCGTACGCCAGGGACGTCACCTACGGGCCGGTCAGCGAGATCGGCTTCGACGTGCTGCGCGACCGGCTGCGCACGGACGCGGGCGAGCTGATCGTCCCGGAGCCGGAGGTGGCGCTGGTCGACGAGGCCGACTCGGTCCTGGTCGACGAGGCCAAGGTGCCGCTGGTGATGGCGGGCTCGTCCGACGTGGGCAACACGGTGCCGGAGATGGCGGCGCTGGTCCGCACGCTCGTCCGCGGCTACCACTACGAGATCGACGATCAGGCCCGCAACGTCTACCTGACGCCCAAGGGCGCCGAGACCGTGGAGAAGCTGCTGGAGGTCGAGCTCTACGACGAGAACGAGCCCGGCACGCTGATCGAGCTCAACCTGGCCCTGCACGCCCACGCCCTGCTCGCCCGCGACGTCGACTACATCGTGCGCGAGGGCAAGGTGCAGCTCATCAACCCGTCGCGCGGCCGGGTGGCGGTGCTGCAGCGCTGGCCCAACGGCCTGCAGGCGGCCGTCGAGGCGAAGGAGGCGCTGCCCGCCAGCGACAAGGGCGAGATCCTCGACTCGATCACCGTCCAGGGCCTGATCAAGCGCTACCCGCGGGTGTGCGGCATGACCGGCACGGCCGTCGCGGTGAGCGAGCAGCTCGGCGAGTTCTACGGGCTGAAGGTCGCGGTGATCCCGTCCAACCGGCCGTGCGTGCGTGAGGACGAGCCCGACCGGATCTACCCGACGGCGCCGGAGAAGGAGACCGCGCTGGTCGAGGAGATCCAGCGGGTGCACGAGACCGGCCGGCCGATCCTCATCGGCACCCTCGACGTGGCCGAGTCGGAGAGCCTCGCCGCGCTGCTGCGCGGCCGCGGCCTCGACCCGGTGGTCCTCAACGCCAAGAACGACGCCGAGGAGGCCGCCATCATCGCCAGGGCCGGTGAGCGCGACGCGATCACCGTGTCCACCCAGATGGCCGGCCGCGGCACCGACATCCGCCTTGGCGAGGGCGTCGCCGAGCTGGGCGGCCTGTACGTGATCGGCTCCGGCCGCCACGCCAGCAGCCGCCTGGACGACCAGCTCCGGGGCCGGGCCGGGCGTCAGGGCGACCCGGGCGGCTCGGTGTTCTTCGTCGGCCTCGACGACGAGCTGGTCACCCAGTTCGCCGCCGACGAGCGGCCGCCCGCCGCCGACCCCGACGGCCGGGTGCGCCACCGCCGCGCCGCCTACATCGTCGGTCACGCCCAGCGCGTGGCCGAGGGCGTCAACCTGGAGATCCACCGCAACACCTGGCGCTACACCCGCCTGCTGGAGCAGCAGCGCGAGCTCATCCTGGAGTGGCGCGACAAGGTGCTCCACACCGACTCGGCGGCCCGCGCGCTGGCCGAGGCCGACCCCGAGCGGTGGGCGGCGCTGCCGGAGGACACCCGCGAGGAGATCGCCCGGCAGATCGTGCTGCACGCCATCGACACCTGCTGGACCGAGCACCTGGCCTTCCTGCACGACCTGCGTGAGGGCATCCACCTGCGGGCGCTGGGCCGGATGAGCCCGGTCGACGAGTTCCACCGGGAGGCGGTGGCCGAGTACAAGTCGCTGCAGGCGGAGATCGAGCGGCGCTCCCTGGAGGCGTTCGAGGCCCCCGAGCCCGACCTGAGGCGGCCCGAGGCCACCTGGACCTACCTGGTGCAGGACAACCCGTTCGGCACCGAGTGGGACCGCATACTCAAGCGGGTCAAGGGCGGCTCCGCGCGTACGTGACCGTACCTGACAGAGGATGGCAGGTACGGCTGGGACGCTCGACGCATGACGACGAAAGCGAAGCTCCTCGCCACCAGCATCGACTGCGCGGAGCCGAAGAAACTGGCCGAGTTCTACCACCAGGTGACCGGGCTGCCCATCCTGCACGCCGAGGACGAGTACGCCGGGCTGAGCGATGGCACCACCACCCTCTATTTCGGCCGGGTGCCCGGCCGCGAGCCCGTCCCGTGGCCCAGTTCCGCCAAGCAGTTCCACCTCGACTTCCGGGTGCCCGACGTGGACCAGGCGGTGAAGGAGTACCTCGCGCTGGGCGCCACCAAGCCGGAGTTCCAGCCCGGCGTCACCGACGAGGGCGTGGGCTGGGTCGTGCTGCTGGACCCGGAGGGTCACGCGTTCTGCGTCTGCCCCGAGACGTCCTGAACCCCAGGCCGGAGGCCTTCGGCGGGTGAAGAATGTCCGAAAGGATGATTCGGTCGCCGTGCGTACGCCCTAGGCTGGTGCAGTGCTTCAAGGACCTTCGCCCCGCCGCGGGCGCCCATGACCTGGATCGGCGTGCTCATCGCGCTGGCGGGTGCTCTCGGATACGCGCTGGGGGCGGCGCTGCAGCAGTTCGAGGCCGTGGCCGAAGGCGCCACGCTCAAGCTGATGCGGCGCCCGAGGTGGTGGATCGGCGGCGCCATCGGGCTCACCGGCGCGTGCCTGCACGCGGTCGCGCTGAGCTTCGCGCCGCTGGTGGCGGTGCAGCCGATCAGCGTGGCCACCCTGGTGTTCGCGGTGCCGCTGGCCGCCTTCCTGCACGGCCGCAGACCGTACCGGGCGGAGATCCTCGGGTCGATCGCGGTGGTCCTTGGCCTGCTCTGGCTGATGACGCTGGTGCCGCACGGTGACGCCGTCCCCCGGCTGAGCGACGGCGCGGCGCTCGGGTTCATCGGCGTGGTCGTGCTGATCGCCCTGGTCAGCCAGGTCGCCGCCGCCTGGGTGCGCGGGCCGGTCAGGGCGATACTGCTGGCGGTCGGCGCGGGCGTGGTCACGGCCAGCGTGTCGACGTTCGTCCGGGTGGTGGGCGGCGGCCTGGAGGGCGACCTCGGGCGACTGGTCCACTGGTTCACGCTGGCCGTGCCGGTGCTGTTGATCTTCGCGGTGGTGCTGCTGCAGCGCTCCTACGCGGTCGGCTATTTCGGCATCGCCTACGCGGGCGTGCAGGTGGTCGACCCCATCGTCTCGGTGACGGCGGGGGTGCTGCTGCTCGGCGAGCCGTTGCCGGCCGGCCCGTCCGCCGCGATCCCGGCGCTGTGCGCGGCGGCGCTGACCATCGCCGGCACGATCACGCTCGGCCGTCTGGCACCGGATCACTCGCGGCCGGCGCCGGTGGCCGCCACCGCAGAATCCCGTCCATTGGCCTCAGCATCAGATCGGGTGTGAGCCGCGTGGCCAGCGACATCGCGGTGTCGCGCAGGGCCACGGCGACGGGGTGGCGCAGCTTGGTCATCCGGCAGACGCCCATCGACCGGCGCACCACGTCGGCGGTGCGGCCCAGCCTGGCCTCGGTGTAGGCGGTCAGGTCGCCGCCGGCGAGGTGGGCCAGCACGACCGCGTCCTCGATGGCCTGGCAGGCGCCCTGGCCCAGGTTGGGCGTCATCGGATGGGCCGCGTCGCCCAGCAGCGCGACGCGGCCCGCGTGCATCGCGGGCAGGGGCTCGCGCAGGTAGTAGAGATCGGTGCGCAGGATCCTGGCCGGGTCGGCGGAGCGCAGCAGTTCAGGGATCGGCTCATGCCAGCCGCCGAACCTGCGCGTCAGCTCGGCCCGCTCGTCACCGGCGGGGGTCTCTCCGGCCGGGACCACGTCGGTGGCGTAGAAGTAGACCGTCTCGTCATCCAGCGGGTGCGTGCCGAACACCAGCCCCCGGCCCCAGCTCTCGGCGCCGCGCAGCGGTGCGCCGGGCCTGGGCGCCAGGCCGCGCCAGGCCGTCACCCCCGCGTAGACCGGGCCGGGATGGTCAGGGAAGATCGCCCGGCGGGTCGGGGAGTGGATGCCGTCGGCGGCCACGACGAGGTCCCCGGCGAACTCGCCCGCGTCCGACCGGACGACGCCGGCGGCAGTGTCCACGCCGGTGACGGTCGTGCCCAGCCGCAGCCGGTCGGGCCCGAGCGCCTCGGCCAGCAGGTCGACCAGCTGGGCGCGGAGCATCATCACGGCGGCCTGGCCGCCGTAGCGCGCCGCGGCTTCCTCGCCACTGGTGTGGGTGAGCCAGCGGCCGCCGGGCCTGCGAATCCCGATCCGCCCCTGGACGCGGGACAGGGCCCGCACCCGGTCGCCCAGGCCGATCGTGTCGAGGGCGCGCAGCCCGTTGACCGCGATGGCCAGCCCGGAGCCGACCGGCTCCACCGTGGGCGCGCGCTCCAGGACGGTGACGTCCCACCCTCTGTGGCTCAGGGCGACCGCCGCGGTCAGCCCTCCGATCCCGCCGCCGATGACGATCGCCTTCATGGCCATCCCTTCACTACGTCTGTAGTATCACGCTACTACGACTGTAGTGCGCAGCGCAAAAGTAGGATCGGTGTCCGTGAAGCGATCCGAGGCCGTGGCGGAGGCGGCGATCACCCTGCTGGCCGAGCGCGGCATGCGCGGGCTGACCCACCGGGCGGTCGACGAGGCCGCCGGGCTGCCGCCGGGGTCCACCTCCAACGTGGCCCGCACCCGCGCGGCCCTGCTGGAGCTCACGCTGTCACGACTCTCGGAGCTGGAGGAGCGGGCGGTCGTCGGGGCGACGGCCGACGGCCCGCCGCCGGACGCCGACCTGGCCGAGCTGCTCGCCGGAGTGCTGACCGCCCAGCTGCGCGACCGGCGGCGCACGCTGGCCCGCTACGAGCTGGCGCTGGAAGCCACCAGGCGGCCGGAGCTGCGGGTGATCTACGACCGGGCGGGGGACCGGTTCCGCGCCCCCGCCGTCGCCCTGCTCGCCGCCGCGGGCTCGCGCGATCCGGTACGGCACGGCCGGCAGCTCGTGGCGTTCGCCGAGGGCGTCATCTTCGACACGATCGCCGGCGCGGGCGCCGAACCGTCCACGGACGACCTGCGCGCCGGCGTGCGCGAGCTCCTGGCCGGCATGCTCCAGAGTGACCCCGCCGAGCCCGCCG
>NZ_JAPNNL010000264.1 GCF_027620315.1 Nonomuraea corallina
CGCGCCGCCGACCGCGCACGTGGCCGGCCTGTACGCGTTCGTGTTCGCGCTGGTGGGCTACCTGGCGGGGCGGGGCGTGGGCAACCGGGTCGTCACCGTCGTGCTGTGCGTGCTGCTCGCGCCGCTGCTGGCGGCGGCGGTGAGCGGGCTGCTGTCCGACCCACGGGTCACGGTCACGACCCTCACCCAGCAGGTGCCGGTCACGGTGGCCTGCACGCTCGTCGTCGCCCCCGTGGTGGTCTGGCTGGCCTCGCGAGGGACGAGGGAGAGGTACGCGCTGTGAACCGCATGCGGACCCGGCTGCTCGTCGTGCAGGTCCTCGTGCTGCTGTTGCTCGCCGCGCTCGCCGTGCGGCTCTGGCAGGTGCAGGTCGTACGCGGCCCCGAGTTCGTCAACCGGGCCACCGAGACCCGCACCAGGACCGTCATCGTGCCCGCGGTGCGCGGGCAGATCCTCGACTCCTCGGGCCGCCCGCTGGTGCGCAACAAGTCCCGGCTGGTCGTCTCGGTCGACCGGACCCGATTGACGCGCATGAGCGACAGCGGGGCGAAGGTCCTGGGCCGGCTGTCGGAGGTGCTCAGCCGGCCTGTCGCCCAGTTGCAGAAGCGGATCACGCCGTGCGGTCCCGGCGTGCCCAAGCCGTGCTGGACCGGCTCCCCGTACCAGCCGGTGCCGCTCGACGAGAAGGTCGACACCCGCGAGGCGCTGCAGATCCTGGAGCAGCAGGAGATGTTCCCCGCCGTGTCGGCGGAGATCGAGGCCATCAGGGAGTACCCGCTGGGGGACGCCGGGGCGCAGATGCTCGGCTACCTGTCGCCGGTGACCGAGGCCGAGCTGGAGAAGCGGGTCGGGCTGAAGGCCACGTTCTCGGGGGTCGACCTGGCCGGGCGCGACGGCCTGGAGTACGTCTACGACCACGAGCTGCGCGGCAAGGCCGGCATCCGCAGGGTGCAGGTCGACCGGATGGGCAAGCCGCTCGGGGTGGAGAAGGAGGTGCCGTCCGTGCCCGGTCACCACCTGGTGACGAGCCTCGACGGGCGCATCCAGGCCATCACCGAGGCGGCGCTGCGCAGGGCGATGAAGGCCGCGCCGAGCGCCGACGGGGGCGCCGCCGTGGTGCTCGACGCGCGCACCTCCCGCGTTCTCGCGATGTCCAGCGCGCCCGGCTACAACCCGTCGGTGTGGGCGGGCGGCATCTCCGAGCGCACCTACCGCCACCTGCTGTCGGAGAAGTCCGGCAAGCCGCTGACGTCACGGGTGATCAACGGGCAGTTCGCGCCGGGCTCGACGTTCAAGGTGTCGTCCGTGGCCGCGATGCTGCGGGCCGGCTACCCGCTCAACGGCACCTACAGCTGCCCCGGCTCGGTCATGATCGGCGACCGTGCGTTCAACGGTTTCCGCGGCATCCCCCTGGGCACGCTCACCCTCCACACGGCGCTGGTGAAGTCGTGCGACACGATCTTCTACAAGGCCGCGTACGAGCAGTACCTGAAGGACGGCGGGCGGACGCCGAAGAAGCACGTCCAGGAGGTGTTCGCCAACACCGCCAGGAGGTTCGGCTTCGGCGCGCCCACCGGCGTCGACCTGCCGGGGGAGTCGGCCGGGCGGATCCCCGACCGCCGCTGGAAGAAGGAGACCTGGGCGCTGACCAGCGGCGAGAACTGCAAGCGGGCGCAGACCGGCTACCCCGAGGTCAAGGACGGCGCCCGGGCGGCGTTCCTCAAGCGGCTGGCGCACGAGAACTGCGCCGAGGGGTTCATCCTGCGGCCCGGCGACTCGGCCAACTTCAGCATCGGACAGGGCGACGTGCTGGTGACGCCGCTGCAGCTGGCTCGCGCGTACGCGGCGCTCGCCACCGACGGCAAGCTGCGCAGCCCGCGCATCGGCTGGGCGCTGGTGCGGCCGGACGGCAAGGTGGTCCAGACCGTGCCCGTGCCGGTCGTCGGCGAGCTGCCGGTGACGGACAAGGAGCGGCGCTACATCAAGAACGCGCTCAGCCAGGTCCCCTCCGACGGCACCGCGGCGGGAGCCTTCGCCGGGTTCCCCATGGACCGGTGGCCCGTCGGTGGCAAGACGGGTACGGCCGAGGTGTGGGGCAAGAAGGACACCTCCTGGTTCGCCTCGTTCGCGCCCACGCGCAACCCCCGGTTCGTCGTGGTCGTCATGGTCTCCCAGGGCGGTTTCGGCGCGTCGGCCGCCGCTCCCGCCGCCCGTGAGATCTACGAGGGCATCTTCGGCGTCAAGCGGCCCGCCGCGGCGCCGGACGGCAGGCCGGTGTCGGAGCTGCCGGTCTTCCGGCCCGACGGGACGGTGGTGCCGGGATGACCGGTGGCGCGATGGCGCCCGGGCGGCGCTCGTTCACCCGGCGCGTGTTCGGTCCCGAATCGGCGGTGTGGCGGCTGGACGTGGTGATGCTGGTCGCCGTCCTCGCGCTGGTCGTCATCGGCTCCCTGCTCGTCTGGTCGTCCACCCGTACGTGGGCGCCCGGGTCGACGGGGCTGCTGTGGAAACACCTGCTCAACCAGGTGATCGGGCTGGCGCTGTGCGGCGCGGTGGCCATGACGGACTACCGCGCGGTGCGGGCCTACGCGCCGATGGTGTTCCTGGTCTCGCTCATCGGCCTCGGCCTCGTGCTGAGCCCTCTGGGCGCCACCATCAACGGGTCCCACTCGTGGATCCTGCTCGGCGGCGGGTTCGCGGTGCAGCCGTCGGAGTTCGCCAAGGTCGGCCTGGTGCTGGTGACCGCGATGCTGCTGGCCCAGCCGGCGGAGGGCACCGACCGGCCGCGCGGGCTGGACGTGCTGCTGGCGCTGGTGGCCGCCGGGATCACGCTGGTGCTGGTGATGCTCCAGCCCGACCTCGGCACCGCGCTCGTGCTGGCCGCCGTCACCGCGGCGGCGCTGATCATCGCCGGGGTGCGCAAGCGGCTGATCGTGCTGCTCACGCTCGTCGGCGCCGCCGGGATCTTCTGCGTCTTCTTCTTCGAGATGCTGGAGCCGTACCAGGTGGCCCGGTTCACCGCGTTCGTCGACCCGAGCGTGGACCCGCGCGGCGTCGGCTACAACAGCACCCAGTCGCTCATCGCGATCGGCTCGGGTCAGCTGTTCGGCAAGGGGCTGCTGGGCGGCGGGCAGACCACCGGCAGGTTCGTGCCTGAGCAGCACACCGACTTCATCTTCACCGTGGCCGGCGAGGAGTTCGGCTTCCTCGGCTCGGTCACCGTCGTGGCGCTGCTGGGGCTGGTGCTGCTGCGCGGGCTGTGGATCGCGCGGCACTGCACCGACCGGTTCGGCACGCTGATGGCGGGCACGATCGTGTGCTGGTTCACCTTCCAGATGTTCGTGAACGTGGGCATGACGATCGGCATCATGCCCATCACCGGCCTGCCGCTGCCGTTCGTCTCCTACGGCGGCACCTCCACCTTCGCCAACCTCATCGGGGTCGGGCTGTTGCAGGCGATCCACGTGAGGCAGCGTGCGTTCGGCTGAACGCCCCCGCGCCGCTACCCTGGGTCGTATGCCTGCCGAGTCGATTTTCCCTCGCCTGGAACCGCTGCTGCCCAAGGTGCAGAAGCCGATCCAGTACGTCGGAGGTGAGCTCAACTCGACGGTCAAGGAGTGGGACTCCGCCGACGTGCGATGGGCTCTGATGTACCCCGACGCCTACGAGGTCGGGCTGCCCAACCAGGGCGTGGCCATCCTGTACGAGATCCTCAACGAGCTTCCCGCCACCCTGGCCGAGCGCACCTACGCCGTCTGGCCGGACCTGGAGGCGCTCATGCGCGCCGAGGGCGTGCCGCAGTTCACCGTCGACGCCCACCGGCCGGTGCGCGCGTTCGACGTGTTCGGCGTCTCGTTCTCGACCGAGCTCGGCTACACCAACATGCTGACCGCGCTCGACCTGGCAGGGATCCCGCTGGTCGCCGCCGAGCGCGGCGACGACGACCCGATCGTGCTCGCGGGCGGCCACGCCGCCTTCAACCCCGAGCCGATCGCCGACTTCCTCGACGCGGCCGTGCTCGGCGACGGCGAGCAGATCGCGATCGCCATCACCGAGGTCGTCCGCGAGTGGAAGGCCGAGGGCCGGCCCGGCGGGCGGGACGAGCTGCTCATGCGGCTGGCCGAGTCCGGCGGCGTCTACGTGCCCAAGTTCTACGACGTCGACTACCACCCCGACGGCCGCATCAAGCGGGTCGCGCCCAACCGGCCCGACGTGCCGTGGCGGGTCCACAAGCACACCGTGATGGACCTGGACGAGTGGCCCTACCCGAAGAAGCCGCTGGTGCCGCTGGCCGAGACGGTCCACGAGCGGTTCAGCGTGGAGATCTTCCGCGGCTGCACGCGCGGCTGCCGCTTCTGCCAGGCGGGCATGATCACCCGTCCGGTGCGGGAGCGGTCGATCACCACGATCGGCGCCATGGTCGAGCACGGCGTCAAGGAGTCCGGCTTCAACGAGGTCGGCCTGCTGTCGCTGTCGTCCGCCGACCACAGCGAGATCGGCGACCTGGCCAAGGGCCTGGCCGACCGCTACGAGGGCACCAACACCTCGCTGTCGCTGCCCTCGACCCGGGTCGACGCGTTCAACATCGACCTGGCCAACGAGTTCTCCCGCAACGGGCGGCGCTCCGGCCTCACCTTCGCCCCCGAGGGCGGCTCCGAGCGCATGCGCAAGGTGATCAACAAGATGGTCACCGAAGAGGACCTCATCCGCACCGTCACCGCCGCCTACTCCCAGGGCTGGCGGCAGGTGAAGCTCTACTTCATGTGCGGGCTGCCCACCGAGACCGACGAGGACGTGCTGGGCATCGCCGACCTGGCCAAGAAGGTCATCAAGGCGGGCCGCGAGGCCACCGGCTCGCGCGACATCCGCTGCACCGTCTCCATCGGCGGCTTCGTGCCCAAGCCGCACACCCCGTTCCAGTGGGCGGGCCAGGCCGACCACGAGACTGTCGACCGGCGGCTCAAGGCGCTGCGCGACGCGCTGCGTGGCGACAGGGAGTACGCCCGGGCCGTCGGCTTCCGCTACCACGACGGCAAGCCGTCCATCGTGGAGGGCCTGCTGTCGCGCGGCGACCGCCGGGTCGGCGCCGTCATCCGCGCGGTCTGGGAGGACGGCGGCCGCTTCGACGGCTGGAGCGAGCACTTCTCCTACGAGCGGTGGATGTCCGCCGCCGAGCGGGCCGGCGTCGACGTCGACTGGTACACCACGCGCGAGCGCGAGGAGAACGAGGTCCTGCCGTGGGACCACCTCGACGCCGGGCTCGACCGCGAGTGGCTGTGGCAGGACTGGCAGGAGGCGGTCTCCGGCGGCGAGGTCGAGGACTGCCGCTGGACCCCGTGCTACGACTGCGGCGTCTGCCCCACCATGGGCACCGAGATCCAGATCGGGCCGACGGGCCGCAAGCTCCTTCCCCTCACGGTCGTCTGACGACGCGCCGGGTGCGCAGCCGGTGTCTCGCCGTACATGAGCCTGTACGCGCGGGTGCGCGGGCGGCTTATCCTGAGAGAAGAAACTCTGACAAGGGAAGGACGACAAGGCTCTGAAACCTGTTCCCGACGGGCCACCGCCCGCGCCGACGGCACAGCGCCTGCGTGTGCGCTACGCCAAGCGTGGACGTCTGCGCTTCACCAGTCACCGCGACATCTCGCGGGCCGTCGAGCGTGCGGTCCGCCGTGCCGGCATTCCGGTGGCCTACAGCGCGGGCTTCTCGCCACATCCGAAGATCTCCTACGCGGGAGCGGCGCCGACAGGCGTCGCCAGCGAGGCCGAATACCTCGAGATCGGCGTCACGACGCCGTGCGACCCCCGGCAGGTCCAGATCGACCTGGACGGGTCGCTGCCGCCGGGCCTGGACGTGCTCGACGTCGTCGAGGCCGGCCCCGGGGCGCTGGCCGACCGCCTGGAGATCTCCGAGTGGGAGGTGCGACTGCCCGGTGCCGATCGCGAGCACGCCGACACGGCCGTGCAGAAGTTCCTCGCGGCCGGTCACGTGGAGGTCGAGCGCCTCACGAAGAAGGGGCTGCGCCGCTTCGACGCGCGCGAGGCCGTGCTGAGGCTCACGGTGCTGGAGGGAACAGACAGAACAGCAGCTCAGGTGCCCGGACAGTCGTGTGTCATACTGCGCATGGTTGTTCGGCACATGACGCCTGCCGTTCGACCCGACGATGTGCTCACAGGGCTGCGCCTTGTGGCCGACTTCGCGCCGCCGGTTCCCCCCGAGGTGACCAGGCTGGCGCAGGGGCCGCTCGACGTCAGCACCGGTGCGCTTGCCGACCCGCTCGACCTGGACCGCGACACGACGCGCGGCGGCGAGGCGGGACCGGCGGGTGAGCACGTCGCCGGTTAAGGGAAGCGCCCCACGGGGCGCGACCGGCAGACAGGACTTGGCGCCACGCCTCCGGGCGTGGCGGACAACGAGACACGAGAGCTCCCGTGCGGCGCGGCGACGCGCCCGGGGGCTGACGGGAGAGCGCCCGCATGCTCGACGAGAACGAGCCCAACGCCGGGGTCAACGACCCTGACGGGGAGACAACAGAACAGACCCGGGTGACCAGGCGCCGCGGCGCCGCCAAGCGGCCGGCGGGAC
>NZ_JAPNNL010000265.1 GCF_027620315.1 Nonomuraea corallina
CCGGGCGTCGTACCCGGTGCCGGTCTGGTGGTCCACCAGCTCCGCCCAGCCGGGCACGGTCGCGGAGCGGGCGTCGCCGGTGGGCCGCGGGGCGGGGGGCTCGGGGCAGCCGCGGCCGGGGGTGCCGGCGCGCTGGCCCGCCGAGACGGTCAGCCAGCCGGCGGCGGGGCAGGTGACGCCCCGGTCGGGGGGCGGGACGGCGCGGGTGGACAGGGAGGCCGTGCCGCCCTGCCCGGCGAGCTTCCACAGGTTCGGCGTACGTGACGCGTCGAGGTCGCTCCACTCGAGGCCGGGCACGCCGACGACGGCGACCCGTCCCTGAGCTCCCTGGACGGCGGCGAGGGCCGGCCCGGGGACCGCGACGCCGAGCAGCGCGAGCACCCCGGCGACGACCAGCCACACCCGTCCGGCGCCAGGAAGGCCCGATGTCATGGGCAAGCGCCGGTGTGGCATGGTGCTGAACCCCCTCAGTCGGCGCGCCCTTGGCACGACCGCCACGGTAGCCTCCCACAGCGTGACGGATGTCGAGGCGCGGACGCGGCGGCGATGGTGGGCGTGGGCCCTGGCGGCGGTGATCGTCGTCGTGGGCGTGTGGCCGCTGGTCGAGCACTGGTTGACCAATCCCGACGACCAGCGCCTCGTCGATCTCGATGTCTACCGTACCGGCGGTCAGATGGTGCTGGAGGGCCGGCCGGTCTACGGGTTCTTCACGCCCGCGCCGCAGCTCCTGCCCTTCACCTACCCGCCGGTCGCGGCGCTGTTCGCGAGCGGGCTGGCGGCGATGTCGTGGGTGACCGCGCAGTGGGTGTGGACGGCGGGGATCTTCGCGGCGCTGGGGGTCGCGGTCGGGTTCGCGTTCCGCGACGTGCTGGGACGGCACACGCCGTGGGTGTTCGCGTTCCTGATGGTGGCCTGCACGTTCCTGATGCCGATCCGGGACCAGGTGCGGTTCGGCCAGGTGGACATCCTGCTGGTGGCGCTCTGCCTGGCCGACTGCGTGGCACGGCGGCCGTGGTGGCCGCGCGGGTTCCTGATCGGGCTGGCCACGGCGGTCAAGCTGACGCCCGGCGTGTTCCTGATCTACCTGCTGGTGACGCGGCAGTGGCGGACGCTGTTCCTGGCCTCGCTGGTGACGGCGCTGCTGACGCTGCTGCCGTTCGCGGTGGTGCCGCAGGACGCGGTCGACTTCTGGTTCGGCGCGCTGCTGGACTCCGAGCGGCTGGGCTCCAACGCCGCCACCACCAACCAGTCCATCCGCGGCATGCTCATCCGCCTCTACCTGCCGGACGCGCTGACGACCGTGATCTGGCTGGCCGCGGTGGCGGTGGTCGGCTGGTACGGGTTCCGCGGCGCGCGCGACGCCCACCGCGCCGGCGACCAGCTGACGGCGGTGGCGCTGGTGGGCCTGATGGCGGTGCTGCTGTCGCCGGTGGCGTGGATCCACCACCTGGCCTGGGTGGTCGTGGTGCTGGGCGCGATCGTGGGCGACGGGCGCGACCCGGTGCGGCTGCGGGTGGCCGCGGGGGTGTGGCTGTACTACGTGGTGCCGGTGCCCTGGTGGGGCGTGGCGATCAGGGCGGCGGAGATCCCCGTCGTCAGTCCCGTGCTGGGCAAGATCGTGCAGAACGGCTTCGGCCTCGGCGCGATCGTCCTCGTCTGGCTGCTGGTCCACCGGTTGCCGGCGCGGCGTGCCGAGGAGTCCCGAATGCCCCACCTACCACGTCAACCTGCGGATACCCTGTAAGCATGTCCAGAATCGCGTACCTCGGCCCCGAGGGCACTTTCACCGAAGAGGCCCTGAGGCTCCTGGAGCCCGGAGCCGAGCGGCTGCCCAGCGCCACCGTCACCGCCGCGCTCAACGCGGTGCGCTCCGGCGAGGCCGACGCCGCGGTCGTCCCGCTGGAGAACTCGCTCGAGGGCGGCATCACGACGACGCTGGACGAGTTCGCCTGGGGCGAGCCGCTGCTGATCACCGCCGAGCTGCTGCTGCCCGTGCGGTTCTCGCTGCTGGTCCGGCCCGACACCGGGCTCGCGCACATCAAGCGGGTCTATACCCACCCCGCCGCGATCACTCAGTGCCGCGGTTTCCTCAACCGCGAGCTGGCCGACGCGGTCGTGGTCTCCGCCCCGTCGACGGCGGCGGCGGCCCAGGAGGTGTCGCTGCCCGGCTCGCCGTACGACGCCGCGATCGCCGCCCGCATCGCGGGCGAGCACTACGGCCTGGTCGAGCTGCTGGACGACATCGGCGACCGGTCCGACACCGTGACGAGGTTCGTACGGGTGACCAGGCCGGGCCCGCTGCCCGAGCCGACCGGGAGCGACCGCACCACCCTGGTCGTCTTCCTGGCCGACGACCACCCGGGCGCGCTGCTGGAGATGCTGACCGAGTTCTCCGTGCGCGGCGTCAACCTGAGCCGCATCGAGTCGCGGCCCACCGGCCAGGGCATCGGCCGCTACTTCTTCCACTTCGACCTGGAGGGCCACGTCGCCGACGCCCGGGTGGGCGAGGCGATCGCCGGTCTGCACCGCATCTGCGGCGAGGTGCGCTTCCTCGGCAGCTACCCGCGCGCCGACGGGATGGCCCCGAGCATCAAGCGCGGCATGGCCGACCCCGACTTCGCCGGGGCGCAGGAGTGGCTCACCAGGATCCGCGCCGGCCGGGTGTGAAAGAAGGAGCGGTTCGCCGTCGCGCGCCGGTAGCCTTTCCTTGTGATCGACCTGCGTACCCTTCGTGAGGACCCCGACCGGCTCAGGGCGTCGCAGCGCGCCCGCGGCGAGGACGACTCGGTCGTCGACGCGCTGCTCGACCTGGACGAGCGCCGCCGATCCGCGCTGACCTCGTTCGAGTCCACGCGCGCCGAGCAGAAGAGCCTCGGCAAGCAGGTCTCCAGGGCGCAGGGCGAGGAGAAGGCCGCGCTGCTCCAGCGGGCCAAGGACCTCGCCGTCCAGGTGAGGTCCACCGAGGCGGAGGCCGAGAAGCTCGGCGCCGAGCTCGACGGGCTGCTCCAGACGGTGCCCAACATCGTGGAGGAGGGCGCGCCCCCCGGCGGGGAGGACGACTACGTCGTCCTGGAGACCCACGGCGAGCCGCGCGTCTTCGACTTCGAGCCCAGGGACCACCTGGAGCTGGGGGAGCGCCTCGACGCGATCGACATGGAGCGCGGCGCGAAGGTGTCCGGATCGCGGTTCTTCTTCCTCAAGGGCCTGGGCGCCAGGCTGCAGCTCGGCCTGCTCAACATGGCCATGCAGCAGGCGATCGAGGCCGGCTTCGTGCCGATGATCACTCCCGTCCTGGTCAAGCCGGAGACCATGCAGGGCACCGGCTTCCACGTGGCGCACGACAAGGAGATCTACCGCCTGCCGGAGGACGACCTCTACCTGGTCGGCACCTCCGAGGTGTCGCTGGCCGGCTACCACGCGCAGGAGATCCTGCCCGCCGACCAGCTGCCGCTGCGCTACGCGGGCTGGTCGTCGTGCTTCCGCCGCGAGGCGGGCTCCTACGGCAAGGACACCCGGGGCATCATCAGGGTCCACCAGTTCGACAAGGTGGAGATGTTCTCCTACGTCCGGCCTGAGGACGCGGCGGCCGAGCACCTGCGGCTGCTGGAGTACGAACGCCAGATGATGGCCAAGATCGAGGTCCCCTACCGCGTGATCGACACGGCGGCGGGCGACCTCGGCATGTCGGCGGCCCGCAAGTTCGACTGCGAGGCGTGGATCCCGACCCAGGGCCGCTACCGCGAGCTGACCTCGACCTCCAACTGCACCGAGTTCCAGGCCCGCCGGCTGGGCGTGCGCTTCCGCGACAAGGACGGCAGGCCGCAGTACGCGGCGACGCTCAACGGCACCCTGGCCACCACCCGGTGGATCGTCGCCATCCTGGAGAACCACCAGCAGGCCGACGGCTCCGTCGTGGTCCCCCAGGCGCTCCGCCCCTACGTCGGGCTGGACGTGCTGGAGCCGGTCAGATAACCGCGCCGGCGCAGCGCGACCAGCCCGGCGACGGTGACGACCGGCGCGACGACGGCGGCCAGGGCGAGCGCGACCCCGTGGTCCAGCAGGCCCACGCTCCACGCCCTGAACGGGGCTGCCACACAGAGCCCGGCCAGCACGCCCAGCGCCAGCGCGTCGACCGCGCCCCGTGACCTGATGGCGCCGTCCGCCACCAGCGAGGAGGCCACGAAGGCCGCGGAGATCAGCAGGACCGTGCCCAGCGCCCCGCTGAGGAGGGGCGTCGGGTCCCACGTCCACGGCGGGTCCTGCTGCCATCCGAAGGCTCCCCCGAACGGGATCAGCGCTGTCAGCAGGCCGCCGAGCCCGCCCAGCACGGCCGTGAGCCAGGCGCGGACGCGGGCCCGCCGCCCGGCCTGGACCGACAGGGCGAGCAGGGCGGCCCAGGCGGCGGCCATCCCGGCGACCAGCATCTCTCCGCCGTCGTCGGCGGGCCTGCGGAGCGGGATCGCCGCCGACTCCAGCAGGCGGCCGTCACCGGTGAAGCCGATTCGCCGCCACATCCCGTCGACGGCCCGCACGGCGACGCCGTCGCGCCGGTTGGCCACGACCACGACGTGGCCGCCTGGTCGCTCCTGGACGACGAGCGACGAGGCGACGATGGGCTCTTCGCCGGGCCGCTCCCGGCTCAGCTCGCGTTCGAGCATCGTCACCCGGCCGGGAGGGATCTCCCAGTCGAGCGCCCAGGTGCGGCCCGCGTCGGCGGAGCGCATGACCCTCACCCGGCCGTCGACGAGCCGGTAGCAGTGCTCGCGCAGGCAGGCGGCGCGCTGGCCGGGCCCGCTCCGGACGACCGGCTCCTCGACGCCGGTGATGCGCGCGGGCCGGGGCGGGACGTACGGCACCCAGCTCGTGCCGCCGTCGCGTGACTCGTACGCGCCGTCGAGCACGATCGCGCCGTCCTTGAGCGCGACGACGCCGGCGCTGGGCCGGGCGGGGACGGCGGAGGTGGCGGTGACAGCGAGGACGGCCAGGGGGACGGCGGTGAGCACCCGCCGGCGCGCGGCCACCGCCTCCCGGCTGCGCTGCCGCACCCACCAGGCCAGGAGGAGCGCGGGGAGGGCCACGAGGTCCCCAGGATCGGCCAGGACGCGCGAAGGCCCCGCCAGGGTGGTCCAGATCAGGGTGGCGGCCTCCGCACCCGTCTGCGTGGTTTTGACGAGCGTGAAGAGCGCGCCGGTCAGGAGGGTCGCCGCGAGGTCGGCGCGGCGCGCCAGCAGGAGCGCCACCAGGGGCGGCGCGACGACGAGTCCGGCGACGTCACTGAGCTTGCCCGTGACGAGGCCGGGCCAGGTCTGCTTGAGTACGTGATCGTTGAGTAACAGGACGATCACGGAGGCCACCGTTAGGGGGTGGCATAACCAGGCGTACCTCATATATCGCTTGATGTGAAGAAAGGTAGAGAGGTTCGCCCGGCGTGTGCATCGAGTCACAGTCGTGACAACGTTCCGTCAAGGGCATAACAAACGCGAAAGGCCGGGGCCCGCTGGAAGCGGGTCCCGGCCTGTCTCGCTGCTACAGGTCAGATGGAGCGGACCTGGGAGGCCTGCGGCCCCTTCTGGCCCTGCGTGATCTCGAACTCGACCCGCTGGCCGTCTTCAAGGCTGCGGTAGCCGTTGCCGACGATCTCGGAGAAGTGCACGAACACGTCCGGCGCGCCGCCGTCCGGGGCGATGAAGCCGAAGCCCTTCTCGGCATTGAACCACTTGACGGTTCCCTGAGCCATAAAAGCTCTCCCTCAGGATGTGAATCTATGGGACCCACACCTCGTGGGTCCCGGTGTGTCGTACAGCAAGCACCCGGGGTGGCTCAGACAAAGTCATGCTGGTTTTCACTACGGGATAGCTAATACAACGCCTCATATCTAACACCAATCTGGCGCGTTGGTGTTCCCGTCCAACGAAGATTTCTGGCTGGGCGCATCACCGGGCAAACTGGAACGTGTTATGCACAAGCTTCGCGCACCTCGTCTGGTGGCCACCGACCTGGACGGCACCGCCCTGCGTACGGACGGAACCGTGTCTCCCCGCACCGCCGCCGCGTTCGCCCGGGTCGAGGAGGCCGGGGCCATGCTCGTGTTCGTGACCGGCCGCCCGCCTCGGTGGATGCACACCGTGGCGGGCGCGGTCCGCCACCGCGGCCTCGCCGTCTGCGCCAACGGCGCGTTGATCTATGACCTCCACACCGAACGGATAGTGAAGTCTCACCTCATCGACTCGGAGGTGCTCGAAGAGGTCGTCGCTCAGCTTCGAGCGAACATCCCCGATCTGTCGTTCTCGGTCGAGTACGAGGGCGGCTTCGCGCGCGAGTCCGACTTCCGTCTGGGGACCTGGGACCGCAAGGCCGCCGACGGGGCGCGCGTCGGGTGGCACTCGCTCACCTCGCGCGCCTGCGTCAAGCTGCTGGCCCTGCACCCCGCGATGGGCCCCGACGAGCTCCACACCACCGTGCACGAGCTGGTCGGGCACCTGGTGACCGCCACCCACTCCAGCGGCCGGGGGGGGGGGGGGGGGGGGGGGGGGGGGGGGGGCGGCCCCGGCCCCCCCCCGGCGCCCCCCCCC
>NZ_JAPNNL010000266.1 GCF_027620315.1 Nonomuraea corallina
ATCGCGAAGGGCAAGCGCGCCGTCGCCCAGCTCGCGCGCAAGCAGGCCAGGAACAGGCCCAACCACCGGCCCACCACGCGCCGGGCGCAGCAGCGCGCGAACCCGCCCAAGGCACAGCGCAATCCGTCCAACAACCAGTCGCAGTCCGGCAGAGGGCTGTCCGAGGAGCAGAAACGCTCGATCGACGACCAGATGGGAGTCCGCCGGTACGAGTCGGGCGAACTGCGGTCGTACACCCAGTCGGCCCGGAAGGAGACCGAGTACACGCCGTGGCAGGGCACCGGGCACGGCCCGGCCAGCACGCGGTACGAGTCGGACACCCCGAGAGGCGGCAAGGTGGGTAAGGCCGGCAAGGCGCTCTACCTCATCTGGAGGATCATCCGGTCGATCGACTGACGCGCCCGCCCCCTGGCGATCGGCCTCGGAGTCCCCGGGGCCGATCGCTCCGTGCGTCCGGGAAGGGGCGGTCCTCCATGTCAGCCAGTGGGTGAGGTGTCCGCTCGCGCTCTTGACCACGCGCCGGGCACCCCGCTCGCGCAGAATGACGGTATGAGGGCGATCATCCAAGAAGCGTACGGATCACCAGATGACCTGCGATTAGGCGACATCGACAGGCCCACGCCCCGGGACGACGAGGTCCTCGTCCGCGTGCGCGCCGCCTCCGTCCATCCCGACGTGTGGCACGTCGTGACCGGACGGCCGTACGTGCTCCAGATCATGGGGTCCGGGCTGCGCCGGCCGAAGAACCCCGTCCCTGGCACGGACATGGCCGGCGTGGTGGAGGCCGCGGGGGCCGGGGTGACCCGGTTCCGGCCGGGCGACGAGGTGTTCGGCGAGACCCTGCGCGGCACGCAGTGGAAGAACGGCGGCGCCTACGCCGAGTACGTCGCCGTACCCGAGGACCACCTGGCGCCCAAGCCCGCCGGCGTCGGCTTCGAGCAGGCCGCGTGCGTGCCCACCGCCGGGCTCATCGTGTTGCGGAACCTCCCGCCGGGCCCGCTGGGGAACGTCCTGGTCAACGGCGCCGGAGGCGGCGTGGGCGGGTGCGCGCTGCAGATCGCCAAGGCGCGCGGGGGGACGGTGACGGGCGTCGACCACCCGGCCAAGCTCGACCTGGTGAAGGCGCTCGGCGCGGACCACGTGATCGACTACACCGTGGAGGACTTCACCCGGCGCGGCGAGCGCTACGACCTCATCGTGGACATCCCCGGCAACCACTCGTTCGCGGAGTGCCGCCGCGCGCTCACCCCTGACGGCACATACGTCCTCATCGGCCACGACCACTACGGCGCCGCGGGCCGTCAGGTGCTCGGCAGCCTGCCGCGCTTCGCCGGCCTGATGGCCAGGTCCGCGTTCCAGCGGCAGTTGCCCAGACCCACCAGGGCCACGCCGCCCGTCAAGGACTCGATGGCCCTCCTCGGGGACCTGCTGGCGCAGGGCAGACTCAGCCCTGTCGTCGACCGCGCCTTCCCGCTGGCCGAGGCGGGCGCCGCCCTGCGCTACCTGACCGGGGGCACGGCCCGGGGCAGGATCGTGCTCACGTTGTAGCGTGGGCGGATGCGGCTTCATGTGGGATGCGCGATGTGGACGCACGCGCCGTGGCAGGGCCGGCTGCTGCCCCACCCCCTCCCTCCGGCCGAACGGTTGCGGGCCTACGCCACCTGGTGCAACGCGGTCGAGGGCAACACGACGTTCTACGCGACCCCGGCCAGGGGCACGGTGGAGTCATGGGCGGCCCAGACGGACCCCGGCTTCCGGTTCGTGGTGAAGCTGCCCAAGACGATCACCCACGAGCGGCGGCTCACGGGGGCCGAGGAGCCGCTGCGGGAGTTCCTGGACGCGATCGAGCCGCTGGGCCCGAGGGCCCACGCCCTGTGGATCCAGTTGCCGGGCTCCTTCGGGCCGGGCGACCTGGGCACGCTGGCGGGATTCCTGCACCGGCTGCCGCCCGCTCACCGTTACGCGGTCGAGGTGCGCCACCAGGCGTTCTTCGAGGACGCGCGGGCCGTGCGGGCACTGGAGGGCGTGCTGGGCCGGGCCGGGGCCGAATGGGTGCCGTTCGACACGGTCACGCTCTTCCGCAGCCCGCCGACCAGCGACGCCGAGCGTGACGCCTGGGTGAAGAAGCCCCGGGTGCCGCGCCGGTCGGCGGCGCTCACCGACCGGCCGATCGTGCGCTACCTGGGCCGCGACGACGTCTCCAGGACGGTCGAGGGCTGGGGTCACTGGGTCGGCGTCGTGACGGACTGGCTGCGCGAGGGCCGCTCGCCGACGGTGTTCGTGCACACCCCCGACAACGCCGAGGCCCTGACGCTGGCCCGGAGCTTCCACGACGCCGTGCGGGCGCGGGTGCCGGAGCTGGAGCCGCTGCCGGAGCCCGCCCCCGTCGAGCCGCTCACCCTCTTCTGACGTCAACGGCCGCCGAGGAAGTGGCGGGCCGGGACGTACAGGCGGATCCACCCGCAGGGGACGGCGGCGCGGAGGGGAGGGGCAAACTGATCGCATGGACGCATCAGACGGGTACGGGAAGCTGCTGGAGGCGGCGCGCGCCGGGGACGAGCGGGCGTTCGGCGATCTCGTGGGGCCGTACCGCGACGAGCTGCGCGCCCACTGCTACCGGATGCTCGGCTCGGTGCACGACGCGGAGGACGTCGTGCAGGAGACGTTCGACCGGGCCTGGCGGAGCCTGCCGGGGTTCGAGGACCGGGACGGGTCGATCCGCCCCTGGCTGTACCGGATCGCGACGAACCGGGCGTTGACCGCCGCCGAGCGGAGAGGCCGCCGCGAACTGCCCGCTGACCTGCGGCCGGGCACCCCGGCGGCCGAGGTGGCGTGGCTGGAGCCGTACCCCGACCGGCTGCTGGGCCCCGAGGCGCGGGCGGTGGAGCTGGAGAGCGTGGAGCTGGCGTTCGTGGCCGCGCTGCAGCACCTGTCGCCGGTGCAGCGGGCGTCCCTGTTGCTGCGGGACGTGCTCGGCTACTCGGCCGCCGAGACCGCGGGCCTGCTGGACACCACGGTCCCGGCCGCGAACAGCGCGCTGCAGCGTGCCCGCAGGGCCGTGGCCCGGCCGCGGCAGGCGACGACCCGGCGGGAGCCCGGTGAGCGGGAGCTGGCCAGGCGGTGGGCGGCGGCATGGGAGGCGGGCGACGTCGAGGCGATCGTGTCGATGCTGACCGAGGACGCCCGCTACGCGATGCCGCCGCTGCCCGAGTGGTACGCGGGCCTGGCCGCCATCCGCGGCTTCCTCACGGAGGCGGCGCTGCGGGAGCGCTGGCGGTTCCTGCCGGCGCGGGCCAACGGGCAGCTCGCGTTCGGCACGTACCGCTGGGACGAGGGGCGGGCCGCGTACGTCCCCGGCGGTCTGGACGTGCTGGCCGTGCGGGACGGCCGGGTGGCCGAGGTGGTGTCGTTCCTGGAGGCCGACCTGACCGCGTTCGGGCTGCCGGCCGAACTGCGATGAGTTTCCGCGCCCGGCCGGGTTGTACGGGTGAGGACACCATCGAGAGAAAGGCCGGGACTCATGCGTACCGATGACAAGCAGATCAGGGAACTCGTCGAGCGGTGGGCGCGCGCGGTGCACGCCGGCGACCTGGACGCGGTGGTCGCCGACCACGCCGAGGACATCGTCATGTTCGACGTGCCGCCGCCGTACGAGGGCGTGCGCGGCCTGGACGCCTACCGGCGGACGTGGCCGGGGTTCTTCGACTGGCAGGCGCAGGGGGCGACCTTCGACCTGGTGGAGCTGGAGGTGACGGCGGGGGAGGACGTCGGGTACGCGTTCGCGCTGCTGCGTTGCGGCATGCCGGGCGCCTACGACCCGAAGGTCCTGCTCCGGTTGACGCTGGGCCTGCGCAAAGAGGACGGCCGGTGGGTGGTGGCGCACGAGCACCACTCGTTCCCGCTGGCCGATTCGGAGGCCGGGGAGCGGGAGGTGCGCGAGCGGTTCACGCGCTGGTCGGAGCAGACGGCGGCCGGGGACCTGGAGGGCATGATGGCCGCCATCGCGGACGACGTGGTCGCCTACGAGCAGCAGGGCCCGCTGCGGTACGAGGGGGTGGACGAGCTGCGCGAGGTGTGCCGGACCGGCCTGGAGGCGGCGGCCGGCGCGACGGTCACCTGGGACATCCCCGATCTGGAGGTGCTGGTACGGGACGACCTCGCGGTGACGTGGGGCCTGGACCGCATCCGGGTGGGCGGCAATGAGCCCGTCATGTCCAGGGGCACCCGCGTGTTCCGGCGGCGCGGGGGCGGCTGGGAGATGGTCCATGAGCACCTGTCGCTGCCCCAGGAGTCTTGAATCGAATCAAGCCCTCAACACCGGCTTGTCCGGGTGATCCTCGGGCCGAGTGGTGAGGGCTTGCCCCCGTAGTGGAAGAACGTTTTAATCCTCCTCGAACCACCACACGAGGAGGGCCCCCTTGATCGGCTACGGCGGCGACTGGAATCCGGAGCAGTGGCCCGAGGAGATCTGGACCCAGGACGTCGCCCTGATGCGCGAGGCCGGGGTCAACCAGGTCAGCGTCGGCATCTTCTCCTGGTCGCTGCTGGAGCCGGTCGAGGGCGGGTTCGCGTTCGGCTGGCTGGACCGGGTCATGGACCTGCTCGCCGGCCACGGCATCGGCGCCTGCCTCGCCACCCCGACCGCGTCGCCGCCGCCCTGGTTCGGCCACGCCCACCCCGAGGCGCTCCCGGTCGACGCCGACGGCCGGCGGCTCCACCACGGCAGCCGGCAGGGCTTCTGCCCCAGCTCGCCGATCTACCGGGACAGGGCGCTGCGCGTGGTGGAGCGGATCGGCGAGCGCTACCGCGGCCACCCGGCGCTGCGGATGTGGCACGTCCACAACGAGTACGGCTGCCACAACGCCCGCTGCTACTGCGACGTCTCCGCCGCCGCCTTCCGCGACTGGCTGCGCGAGCGGCACGGCACACTGGACGCGCTGAACGACGCCTGGGGCACCGCCTTCTGGTCGCAGCGCTACAGCTCCTGGGAGCAGATCCTGCCGCCCCGAGCCACCCCGTCGTTCACCAACCCCGGCCAGCAGCTGGACTTCCGCCGGTTCAGCTCGGACGCGCTGCTCGACCTGTACCGAGCCGAGCGCGACCTGCTCGCCGCGCTCGCCCCTGACGTGCCGGCCACGACGAACCTGATGGCGGGCGCGCACTGGGACATGGACTACTGGTCCTTCGCCAAGGAGGTGGACGTCGTCTCCACCGACCACTACCTGATCGGCCCCGACCCGCACATCGACCTGGCGTTCGCCGCCGACTACGCCCGATCGCTCGGCGGCGGCCGGCCGTGGGTGCTGATGGAGCACTCCACCAGCGCGGTCAACTGGCAGCCGGTCAACCGCGCCAAGCGGCCCGGCGAGCTGACCCGCAACGCGGTGCAGCACCTGGCCAGGGGCGCCGACGCGATCATGTTCTTCCAGTGGCGGGCGTCCCGGGCCGGAGCCGAGAAGTGGCACTCGGCGATGCTGCCGCACGCCGGCACCGCCACGAAGATCTGGCGCGAGGTGACCGGTCTCGGCGCGCTCCTGCGGGCCACCGCCGAGGTGACGGGCAGCACGGTCAGGGCCGAGACGGCCATCCTGCTCGACCACGCGAGCGTGTGGGCCCAGGACCACCCGGCCCAGCCCACCGGCGAGCTGAAGCCGGTCGAGGTGATCAAGAGCTGGCACGCCGAACTGTGGAAGCAGGGCGTCACCTGCGACGTCGTCCACCCGGAAGCCGACCTGTCCGGCTACCGCCTGGTCCTCGCGCCCGCGCTCTACCTGGTCAGCGACCGGGGCGCGGCCGCGCTCGAACGCTTCGTGGCCGGCGGCGGGACCGCGCTGGCCGGCCCGTACAGCGGGATCGTCGACGAGCACGACCGGGTCAGGCTCGGCGGCTACCCGGGCGCCTGGCGCGACCTGCTCGGGGTGACGGTGGAGGAGTTCTTCCCGCTGGAGCCGGGGGAGCGCCTCCCGCTGTCGGGCGGCGGCGCCGGGACCGTGTGGAGCGAGACGGCGCACGTCACCACCGCCACGGTGCTCGACACGTACGTCACCGGCGAGCCGGCCTGGACCCGCAACGCCTGGGGCGAGGGGGCCGCCCACTACCTGACCACGCTGCCGGTGGGCGATGACCTGGCGGGCGTGCTGCGCGCGGTCTGCGCCGAAGCGGGCGTCACCGCCTCGGGGATCCCCGGCGTCGAACTCGTCCGGCGCGCCCACCCGGACGGCCCGGCCTACCTGTTCGCGATCAACCACACCGGGGACGCCGCGGTCGTCGGGACCACCGGCGCCGACCTGTTCACCGGCGAGGAGGTGACGGGCGAGCTGACCCTCCCGGCGGGCGAGGTCCGGATCCTCCGGCTGGCGCCCTGAGCGGGCGCGAGGTCCGGATTCTCCGGCTGGAGCGGGGCGCCGGCCCGGCCGTGACGATCACTGGTGAACCTGCGGCGCCTCCCGCGCATCCAACAAGGTGACGAACTGGAGGTTGCCATGAGAAGCGTGAGCCTGCTCGGCGCCGCGGCGCTCC
>NZ_JAPNNL010000267.1 GCF_027620315.1 Nonomuraea corallina
ATGCTCGGGGCCTTTCCGCGTTTCTGGAGCGCTTCCTGCGCGCTTCCGGGGTGCTTCGGAGCATGTGCCGGGATGTTTCGACTTCAGATCCACGCGCGTCTCTGGCTCAAGGCCGGAGGTCCCCTTGAGGATCGCAGTTGGCCCAGGCCGCTCGTTGACGTCCCGTACGGAGAGCTGTGTGTCCAGGTGGGGGGTGAGTGAGCGGTCGTGATGGTCAGTAGGGTTGAGGTGTGGACTTTCGTGCGGTTGAACGCGCGATCCTGGAGCGGGGCGTCGAGTGGGATTTCGAGCCGACGCTCGACAGGATCGCGGCCCTTCTGGATCTGCTCGGCTCGCCGCAGCGGGCCTACCAGGTCATACACATCGCCGGCACGAACGGCAAGACCAGCACGGCGAGGCTGATCGAGAGCCTGCTGCGTGAGCGCAACCTGCGGGTGGGCCGTTTCACCAGCCCTCACCTGGTGTCGATGCGCGAGCGGATCACGGTCGACGGCGAGCCGCTCAGCGAGGAGCGCTTCGTTCAGGTCTATGAGGAGATCGCGCCCTTCGTGGAGCTGACGGACGCGCAGGGCGGGAGGCGCATCCAGTTCTTCGAACTGCTCACCGCCATGGCGTTCGCGGCGTTCGCCGACACCCCGGTCGACGTGGCCGTGGTGGAGACGGGCATGGGCGGGTCCTGGGACGCGACGAACGTCGCCGACGGCACCGTGGCCGTCGTCACGCCGATCTCGCTCGACCATACCGACAGGCTGGGCCCCGACATCCCGAGCATCGCCCAGGAAAAGGCCGGCATCATCAAGCCGGGCGCCACCGCCGTGTTCGCGCAGCAGGAGCTGGCCGCGGCCGAGGTGCTGATGCGGCGGGCGGCCGACGTGGGCGCGGTGGTCGCGCGTGAGGGCCTGGAGTTCGGGGTGCTCGGCCGCGAGGTCGCCGTCGGCGGGCAGCTGGTCACCTTCCGCGGGTTGAAGGGCGTTTACGACGATGTCTACCTTCCGCTCCACGGCGCCTACCAGGCCGGTAACGCCGCCTGCGCGCTGGCCGCGGTCGAGGCGCTGACCGGTGGTGACGACCCGCTCGACGTGGAGCTGGTGCGTGCGGCGTTCGCGCAGGCGTCCTCCCCGGGGAGGCTGGAGGTGGTGCGGCGTAACCCGACGGTGCTGCTGGACGCGGCGCACAACCCGGGCGGTATGGAGGCCACCCTCGACGCGATCCACGAGGCGTTCGACTTCCCCAAGCTCGTCGGCGTCCTGGCGGTCATGGCCGACAAGGACGTCGAAGGGCTGCTCGACCTTTTGGAGCCCGTGCTCGACGAGGTCGTCGTCACCCGTAACTCCTCGCCGCGTTCGCTGCCGGCCGCCGAGCTGGGGGCGCTGGCGGAGTCCCTCTTCGGCGAGGGACGAGTGAGGGTCACAGAACGCCTCGACGACGCCATCGACCAGGCCATCGGCATCGCCGACGCGGACGGCGAGTTCGCCGGCACCGGCGTGCTGATCACCGGTTCGGTGGTCACGGTGGGGGACGCGCGGTTCCTGTTGAAGGCGGAGGGGGCGTGATGGGCGTGCTCGATTTCCAGGTGACGCCCGGGATGCGGCGGCTGGGCGCGAGCGTGCTGGGCATGGAGGCGATCGTCGTCGCCCTCTTCACCCCGGTCGCGATCAGCGTCGGCGGGGTGGCCCCGGCGCTCGCGGTGACGGCCGGGATCGGTCTGGCCGTGCTCTGCGTCGTCGCCGCGGGGCTGCTCAAGAAGCCGGTCGGGTACGTGCTCGGGAGCGTGGCGCAGGTGCTGGCGATCTGCACCGGGTTCCTGGTGCCGACCATGTTCTTCCTCGGGGCGATCTTCGCCGCGCTGTGGATCACGGCGATATTCGTCGCTCGCCGTGTCGAGGGCGTGACTTCCCGCTAAAGTCGGGATTCATGGCCGTCCCCTCTATTCAGCGGTCCCCTGAGGCCGCGCCACCCGCCGGTTCCGCGTGGGTGTCCGACATTCTGCTCGGCCTGCTCATCGTGGTCGCGCTGCCGGTGGCGATCGTCGCCATCCCCAACACCGTGTCCGTGGTCGCGGACCTGTTGCCCGCCGGGATCGACCGGGTCGGGCTCGTGCGCGCGCACGGGCTGGCCCTGCCGGCGATGATGCTGACCGTCCCGCTCGCCGCCCTGGCGCTGCGCCGGGTCAGGGCCGCGCCCGTGCTCGTCGCCGGGCTGGCGCTGGTGGCCGTCGCCGACGCGGCGGGCGGTTACGCGGACTCCTCCGCCATGGTCGGGGTGCTGCGGGTGGCCCACGGCGTCGGCGGCGGGCTGCTCGTCCCCGCCACGCTGGTCGCGGTCTGGGATCGGTCGCGCCGGCTGCGCGGCCTGTGGGCCGGCGTGCTGGCGCTGAGCCTGCTGGGCGCGCAGGCACTGGCGCTCTGGCCGCTGGCGGGCACGACGGACTGGCGGGTCACCCTGCAGCCTTATCCGCTGGTCAGCGGCGTCGCGCTGGCGGTGGCCGCCGTCTACTTCGTGCTCTGGCTGGTGCGCGGCCGGACGCCCCTGCCGCCCGCCGATCCGGGGGAGCGCCACCGCGTTCTCCTGGCGACCGCGCTGGCCGCGGGCGTGGCCGTCGTGGCCATCGGCGCGGCGAGCGCGGACTGGAGCGCCCTGCTGATGATCGTGCCGGCGGGGCTCGCCGTGGTGGGGGCGCTGGCGCTGGCGTCCATCGGCACGCGCGAGAGCCGTACGCTCGCGTACGCGCTGGTGGCGGTCGGAGTCGTGGTGCTGCCCACGGTCGCCCAGGTGACGTTCGCGGAGATGGGCGGCATGGGCGGGCCGGGGCTGAAAGGGCTGTGGATCCCGTTCAGCGTCGCCGGGGTCGCGGCGGTCGTGGCGGCGGTCACGGTCCGCGGGTCGGCCGCGTCCGGCCAGTGGCTCACCCAGGTGGGGCTTCTGTCCATGGTGGCCGGGCTGTCCGCGGTGCGGCTGGTGGTGCCGTCGGCGGAGGGGCTGGTGCTGGTGGTGCCGTTCACCCTGCTCGCGGTCGGCGCGTCTGTGGCGCTCACGGCGGCGCTCTCCGAGGCGGGGGCGGGCGCGGGCCTGTTCGGGCTGGCGCTGTGCTTCCCCGGGGTGCTGGCGGGCTATCTCCTCGGTACGGGGATGCAGAAGGCGCTGCTCGACCAGGGGTCGAGGCAGGAGTTCGTCGACAGTTACGTCGGCGTCCTGCATCTGTGGGCGCTGGTCGCGGGCTTCCTGGTGGTGGCGGTCATCGTCCTGGTGTCCGTCATGTCGCGCCGGGACCCGGCGGCGAAGGACGGCAGGGACGCGGTCCCCGGCGGTGACCGGGACGGTGACGAGGAGGGTGATCCGGAGGGTGACGAGGACGGGGAGACGCCGTCCGACCCGGAGAAGACGGGCTGGGGGGTGCCGCCGGTGCCGCCACCCGCCCAGTCGCCCGAGAGCCGAGCCTGAGACCCGGACCTGAGACCCGGACCTGAGACCCGCGCCTGACACCCGCGCCTGACACCCGGACCTGGGAGCCGAGCCTGAGCGGTCGGGGAAGGGTGACTGGTTCGGGGCGGTAAGCTGTGCCGCAGCTTCGCGTGGCCTGTGCGGCGGAGCGTCCCGGGCCAGGCCGTGCTCGTAGCGCTGCTCGTAGCCCGCATCCGCGACCCCTGTTCGAAGGAGAACTCCAAGTGTCCGAGCGCACTCTTGTCCTGATCAAGCCCGATGGGGTGAAGCGCGGCCTGATCGGTGACGTGATCGCCCGCGTGGAGCGCAAGGGTCTCAAGGTCGTGGCGATGGACCTGCGCACCCTCGACGGCGAGACCGCCAAGGCCCACTACGCCGAGCACTCCGAGAAGCCGTTCTTCGGCGAGCTCGTCGAGTTCATCACCTCGGGGCCGCTGGTGGCGATGGTGGTCGAGGGTCACCGCGCCGTCGAGGCGTTCCGTTCGCTGGCGGGGCTCACCGACCCGGTGAAGTCGCCTCCCGGAACGATCCGTGGCGACCACGCGCTGGAGATCGGCGAGAACGTGGTTCACGGCTCCGACTCGCCGGAGTCGGCGGCTCGGGAGATCAAGATCTTCTTCCCGGACCGGTTCTAGGCTTCCACGCGCATCTTGTGCCCGCAGGCTCGACGCCTCGCGGGCACTCCGCGTTTCCAGACCTACCCGAGGGCGCGGATGGTAGCGCGCAATCGGGGCAAAATCGCGGTGCGCGGAGTGGCTTGAGATTTTTGTGGGGCGCACGGGCTCAGTACGGGAGCTGGTGGGTACGTCACGTTACGATTCGAATTCAGTCCGTAGTCATTGCGGCCTTGGATTGGGTCTTGACTCCGTAGTCCTATGCGAACGTCGCGGGAAGGCTCCGTTCCCCATGGGTAGCAAGCTCGCCTTTCTCGGCCGCGACATGGCGGTCGATCTCGGCACCGCCAACACGCTGGTGTACGTGCGCGGCCGCGGCATCGTGCTCAGCGAACCGTCAGTCGTGGCCATCAACACCGCCACCGAGAAGATCGTCGCCGTGGGCGTCGAGGCCAAACGCATGATCGGGCGCACGCCCGGCAACATCGTGGCGGTCCGCCCGCTCAAGGACGGGGTGATCGCGGACTTCGAGGTCACCGAGCGCATGTTGCGCTATTTCATCCAACGGGCCCAGAAACGCCGCCACCTGGCCAAACCTCGCATCATCATCGCGGTGCCCAGTGGCATCACCGGCGTCGAGCAGCGGGCCGTCAAGGAGGCGGGCTACCAGGCCGGGGCGCGCAAGGTCTACATCGTCGAGGAGCCGATGGCGGCGGCGATCGGGGCCGGCCTGCCGGTGCACGAGCCCACCGGCAACATGGTCGTCGACATCGGCGGCGGCACCACCGAGGTGGCGATCATCTCCATGGGCGGCGTCGTCACCAGCAGGTCCATCAGAGTCGGCGGTGACGAGCTGGACCAGGCGGTGATCACGTACGTGAAGAAGGAGTTCTCGCTCATGCTCGGCGAGCGCACCGCCGAGGAGATCAAGATGACGGTCGGCTCGGCCTGGGCCGACGGCGACGAGGCGCATGCCGAAGTCCGCGGCCGTGACCTGGTCAGCGGCATGCCGAAGACGATCATCGTGTCGGCCGAGGAGATCCGTAAGGCCATCGAGGAGCCGGTCAACGCCATCGCCGACGCGGTCCGGTCCACGCTCGACCAGTGCCCGCCGGAGCTGTCCGGCGATCTGATGGACCGGGGCCTCGCCCTGACCGGCGGCGGCGCGCTGCTCAAGGGCCTGGACGAGCGGCTCAGGCATGAGACGGGCATGCCCGTGCACCTGGTGGACAACGCGCTCGACTCGGTCGCTCTCGGCTCCGGGCGGTGCGTGGAGGACTTCGACGCGCTGCAGCAGGTGCTGGTCCCGGAGTCGCGACGCTGATGAGGGACTCCCGCCAGGCACGGCTGATCCTGGGAACGCTCCTGACGGTGGCGCTGGTCATCCTGACCGTCGACCACCGCATGGGGGAGAGCTCGCCGCTGAGGCCGCTGCGCGGGGCCGGGTCGTGGGCCTTCGGCACGGCGGAGCGGGCGGGGGCGGCGGTGATCCGGCCGGTGACCGGGTTCTTCGAGGCCCTGGCCGCCGCTCCGAGCGCCCAGGAGGACCTCGCCAGGCTCCGCAAGGAGAACGCGAGGCTCCGGTCCGACCTGGCCGCCGGCAGGGTCGACGCCGAGCGGTCCACGCAGCTCAAGCGGATGCTCGGGCTGGCGTCGCTCGGCGGCTACAAGGTGGTGCCGGCCAATGTGATCGCCCGGCGTGGCCAGCCGGGGTTCGAGGAGGCGGTCGAGATCGACGCCGGCGCCGACGACGGGGTGCGGGCGAACATGACCGTGCTCAACGGTGACGGGCTGATCGGCCGGGTGGTCCACGCCGGCTCCCGTACGTCGAGCGTGATGCTGCTGAGCGACCCCGCCTCGGCGGCCGGCGCGCGCATGGAGAACGGCAGGGAGATCGGCGTGGTGCACGGCGTGGGCGAGCACGGCCGGCTGCTGCGCTTCCAGCTCCTCGACGCGACGGCGCCGGTGACGCGGGGCACCCGCCTGGTCAGCTTCGGCTCCCACCGCGGCGCGCCGTACGTGCCGGGGGTGCCGATCGGGGTGGTCGAGCAGGTGGAGACGGCGGCGGGCGAGCTGACGAGGACCGCGTACGCGCGGCCGTACGCCGATCTGACCGCGCTGGACGTGGTCGGCGTGGTGGTGCGGCCGCCGGCACGTGACCCGAGAGACGCCGTGCTGCCGCGCAGGGAGGGGACGGAATGACCGCTGTCGTGGCGGTGCTGGGGGCGGTGCTGGTGCAGTTCATGCTGGTGAACCGGCTGCCGCTGCCCGC
>NZ_JAPNNL010000268.1 GCF_027620315.1 Nonomuraea corallina
TGACGGCGGGGACGGCTCCAAGAGCGACCGGCGCGGCAGGGGCGAGAACAACCAGCGCGCCAACGCCCAGCGCGACCGGCGAGGCCAGTCCCAGCGCCGAGCCGAGCCGACGGGCGCCATGGCCGAGGCCCTCCGCAAGGCCGGCCTCACCGACAAGTAGCCGCGCCCGTACCTCCCGGGATCACCCAGGAGGCACCAGGCCTCACCGACACATAGCTGCCCCCGTGCCTCCCTCGGGAGGCACGGGGCTGACCGACAAGCAGCCGCGCCAGTGCCTCCACGATCGCCTAGGAGCACCAGACCTCACCGATGAAGAGCTGCCCCGGTGCCGCCTCGATCACCCGGGAGGCACCGGCGGCCCTCACCGTGCTCGTCAGGGGGGAGGACCGGCGTCCGCGCGGGGCGATACGGTCGAAGGGTGACCACGTACGACCGCGCGATCGAGCAGGCCCGTGACCTCCTGCGGTGGCGTTCGCCGCTGCGCACCGAGCTCTGGGCGTCCCGCCTGGCGGCCGAGGCCGGCCAGGACCTGCTGGACGAGCTGGCCCGGTCCGAGCGCCCGGAGGCGAGGCTGGCACTCGCCGCCCTGGCCGCCGTCGACGCTGCGGACATCCTCACACCCCCCGACCCGGACGCCCCGGCGACCGGTCCGGAGACCGACCACCCCACCCCGCCGGACCACCCCACCCCGCCGGACCACTCGGAGCCGGCCGCGACACCCACCGCACCGGAGATGGAGCGCTCCGCGGACGGGGCGGGCGAGGGCGGCGGGGTGACCGATCTCGCCGGGGTCGGGCGGGAGGCGTTGACGTGGCTGCCCGGGTGGGCCGCTCGCATGGGTCGGGTGCGGTGCGAGGGTGCCTGGTACGGCCGGGGCGACCGTTACGGCGAGCAGGTGCTCGCGGCCCTCGCGTTCCGTTACGCCAACGGCAAGGAGCCGCACCTGCTGGTGGTGGGCATCGACCAGGCGCACGGCGGGCTGGCGGTGGACGCGGTGGTGGAGGAGCCGACGTTCCTCGACGACCTCGGCCTGGCTCCGGCGCCGGAGGACGTGGTGGCGGGGCGGGTGCTGGACGCGTTCGAGGTGACCGACCTGCTCATGGGGGCCGAGGTGGCCGACGGCCTGCCCGCCGTCCGGGCGCTCGCGCTGTCACGCGCCCGGTCCATCCCCGATCCGGTACGGCACGCGCCCGACGAGACGTTCACCGCCTTCGAGGACCTGCCCGCGCTGCCCGGGGCGGACGAGGCGTTCGGCGCCCTGGCGGAGTTCCTGGGCGAACGGCCGCTGTGGTGGAGCCCGGCCCGGGTGTCGGCGTTCCTGACGTCGTGGCTGCCGCGCGAGGCGATCCTCGGTGACGCGGCGATCGCCGCCATGCCCGAGGTCCTGCGCGCCTGGACGCGCCACCTGGGCGACCATGAGGAGACCCATGACCGGATCACCGCGGAGGCTCCGCGGCTGCCCGCCCTCATGGCCGACGAGTCCCTGGCCGGCCTGGCCAAGCGCGTCGCCCGGACCCGCCCCCGGTAGCCACTCCCCGCCGGCACGCCCCGGCGCGTCGGTGGGTGGTGGGCGGGGGCGATCCACAGGTCGTGGGCGGATATGCTCGCTGTGACGTTCACGCTGCCCCCGCCCGGGCGTTGAGAGGGAGTTCTACGCGATGTACAAGGAGTTCGCTGCCGAGGCGGTCGTCTGGCTCGTGCCGATCGTGGTCCTCATCGGCCTTGCCCTGCTGATCACCGCCTGACAGCCAGGGGCGCTTCGCCCCTGGCCCTCACTCTCAACGCGCGCAGGTCGAAGCGGATCGCGCCGTCGAGCCAGCGTCTCCACAGCCTCGACAGCGTTCCGGCGCGATGCCCGGCGCGATGCCCGGCGCGATGCCCGGCGCGATTCCCGGCAAGGTGTCGTCCACGCACTGTTGCCCCCATGACGGCCCGGCCCCCGCCGCCTCCCCCTGTTGAAAGCGGCATTCCGATTAACCATGAGGCACCAGAGTGACGTCAACGTCCAAATGTGCCGAAAATCGGGCTACGAGGCCCAGGCCAGCAGCGGCCCGCCCTCCCGCAGGCGCTTGAGCGCCTGTTTCTCCAACTGCCGGATCCGCTCCCTGGTCAGTCCTAGATGCCCAGCGATCTCGGTATAAGTCCGGACCTCCTGCCCGGCCAGCCCGAACCGGAGCCTGAGGATGTACGCCTCGCGCGGCGGCAGCGTCGTGACCAGCTCGTTCAGCTCGGCGCTGAGCGCCCGGCGTTCGGTGAACTCCTGCACCTCCACGCCGTCCTCGTCGGCGATCAGATCGCCGATGCTGCTCTCGCCGTTCTCCCCCACCGGTGTGTCGAGGCTGACCGTCTCCTGGGCGTACGACCGTAACGTCGCCACCTGGCGGATCGAGCGCCCGGCGGCCTCGGCCAGCTCGTCGAGCTCCGGGTCGCGGCCGAGCGAGGCGGCCAGCCGGCGTTCCACGGTGAGCAGCCGGGAGAGCTCCTCGGCGACGTGGATCGGCAGCCGCACCGTACGGCTCTTGTCGTGGATGCCGCGCTCGATGGCCTGCCTGATCCACCACATGCCGTAGGTGGAGAACTTGTAGCCGCGCCGGTAGTCGAACTTCTCCACGGCCCTGATCAACCCGAGGTTGCCCTCCTGGATGACGTCGGTCATGGGCAGCCCGCGGTGGGCGTACTTGCGCGCCGCGGCCACGACGAGCCGCAGGTTGGACCTGATGAGCAGCTCTTTGGCGCGTTCGCCGTCGCGGCGGACGTCGTCCAGCTCCGGGGAGCCCGCGCCCTGGCCGATCAGGTGGTCCGCGTAGAGGCCGGCCTCGATCCGTCTGGCCAGGTCGACCTCGTCCGCGGCGGAGAGCAGGGGGGTTTTGCCGATCTGCCGTAGGTAGACGCCGAGCAGATCGGGCTCTTCGGCCGACATGCCGGGGCGACTACCCGGTAAACGGCGGGGAATTCCCCTCTTCGCTCAGCTCGGCGATGGCCAGCTCGGCGGTGGGCCTGATCTCGAAGAACTTGTCGAGCGCGGTGATCGCGAACAGGTGCTTGCACCGGCCGTTGAGCCCGGACAGCATCAGCCTGCCGCCGGAGGCGGTGACGGCCTTGTGGAGGTAGACCAGCACGGACAGGCCGGAGGAGTCGCAGACGCTGACCGCCTGCATGTCGATGATGAGCATCGGCGGCTGGGTGAGGTCGAGGGCCTTGGTGACCCGGTCGCGGACCTCGGCGGCGGAGCCGAAGTCGAAGTCGCCCGTCAGCCTCGCGATGACGCACGGCCCTTGAAGGCCGAGGCTGATCGACAAGGCTTGGTCCGAAGTCACCCGGCTCCACCTACCCGCGTTGCGTATGACTTCCCCATACTTTACGAGAAGTATCGGCGGGGGTTGACCACGAGCATCTGCTCGATCTGGGCGTCCGTCACGCCCGCCGCGCGCAAGGCCGGCAGCACGTCATCATGAATATGGTCATAACGCCAGTTGGGGGCGATGACGGCGACCTGGTCCCACTCGTTGGGGAAGTAGTCCATGAAGCAGGCGGTGTCGTGGCTGAGCACCATCCGCTCTGCGTAGCCGCGCTCGCACAGGGCCGCGATGGTGGCCACCCGCTGGGGCGTCGGGTTGTAGAGGTCGAGCCCGAACCGGTCCATGCCGAGCGTCGCCCCGGTGTCGGCGAGCCGCCGCAGGTAGTCCAGGTCGTTGCTGTCGCCGGCGTGCCCGACCACGACCTTGGTCAGGTCGACGCCCTCCTCGGCGAACAGGTCGAGCGCGGTGGTCCCGCTCTGGGTGGCGGAGTTGGTGTGCACGGTGATCGGCGCGCCGGTCCGCGCGTGCGCCCGCGCGACGGCCCGGCAGATGCGCTCGACGCCGGGGGTCAGCCCTTGCCGGTCGACCACGCACTTGAGGAAGGCCGCCTTGACGCCGGTGTCGGCGATGCCCTCGGTGAGGTCGCGGACGAAGTCGTCGATCATCGGGTCGGGCATGTCGAGGAGCAGCCCGGGGCCACGGTGCTCGTACTGGTGGGGCAGTTCCTCGAAGCTGTAGATGCCCGTGGCGACGATGACGTGGAGGTCCGGCACCCCGGCGGCGACGCGCTGGATGCGCGGGATGTGCCGGCCGAGCCCCCACACGGTCGGGTCGGCGATCGTCCGCACCCCCTTGGCCGCGAGCGCGTTCAGCTTGCCGATCGCGTCGGCGACCCGGACCTCCTCGTCCCACCAGGCGCCCTTGCCGTAGTTGTCGACGTGCTCGGTCGCGGTGACGAAGACGTGCTCGTGCATCAGGGTCTGGCCCAGATCGGCGACATCGACCGGGCCTTTGACGGTGTTGACGACGGACATGGCCACCTCCGTACCGGCTGGTCTGTCGGCGCAACCGTAAGCGGGCACTGACGGGCCGTCAACTACCGGCCCAGCCGGGGGAAGAGCGGCACGGGCGCGGGCAGCCGCCCGTCCTCCCGCTCGCGCACCGCCGCGGCCACCCGGCCCGCCGCCGTGGGCAGGAAGGGCTCCAGCTGTACGGCGAGCGCCCGGCAGGCGTGCACCAGCGTCGCCAGGGAGCGGTCCCGGGCGGCGGGCTCCTGCCGCCACGGCCTGGTCCGCTCGACGTGCTGGTTGGCCTCCTCGACGATCGCCCACACGGCGCCCGCCGCCCGGCGGAAGTCGAACGCCTCCAGCGCCTCGCGCACCCGCTCCCCCGCGTTCCGCACGGCCTCCAGCGGCTCCGGCGCGGCGTCGGGCACCCGCCCGTCACAGAACCGGCGGACCATCGTGACCACCCGGTGGACCAGGTTGCCGACGCCGTCGGCGAGATCCGCGTCGGCGCGGGCGATCAGCCGCTCCTCGGTGAAGTCCGCGTCGCCCACGCGCGGCACCTCACGCAGCAGCCACCATCGCACCGCGTCCACCCCGTACGCGGCCGAGAGCGCCACCGGGTCGGCCGTCACGCCCCCCGACTTGCTGATCTTGCGCCCGCCTGCGGTCACGTAGTCGTGCACGAAGAGCCGCGTGGGCAGCGGCAGCCCGGCCGAGAGCAGCATCGCCGGCCAGTACACGGCGTGGAAGCGGATCACGCCCTTGCCCAGGAGGTGGATCCGGTGCGGCTCACGCTCCCACCAGCGCCCGTAGTCGTCGCCGTCCAGGCCGGTGATGTAGTTGGCCAGCGCGTCCCACCACACGTAGACGATCTGGCCGGGGTCGCCGGGCACCGGGATGCCCCAGCCGCGCGAGCGCGCCGCCGACCGCGAGACGCTGATGTCCTCCAGCCCGGACTCCAGGAACGCCAGCACCTCGTTCCTGCGGCCGACCGGCTCGATCGCCAGAGCGCCGCTCCCGATCAGCTCCAGCAGCGGCTCCCGGTAGCGCGACAGCCGGAAGAACCAGTTCTCCTCCGACACCGGCCGCAGCGGGGCCTCGTGCCCCTCCGGGCAGGGGCCCTCCTGGTAGAACTGCTCGCAGCCGACGCAGTAGAGCCCTTCGTAGTGCCGGCGGTAGAAGTCGTGCGCGGTCGCGTGCCACAGCCGCTCCACCCCGGCGCGGTGGCCGTGGTCGGCGCTGGTGCGGACGAACGCGTCGAACGACAGGTCCAGCGGCCCGCGCAGCCCCTCGAACGCGGCGGCGTTGCGGTCCACCAACTCGCGCACCGGCACCCCCGCCGCCTCTGCGGCCAGCACGTTCTTCAGCGAGTTGTCGTCGGTGCCGGTGTGGAACCGCACCGGCTCGCCGCGCCCCCGATGGTGGCGGGCCAGCACGTCTCCCTGCACGATCTCCAGCGCGAACCCGAGGTGCGGGCGGGCGTTCACGTAGGGAATGGTCGTCGTGATGTACATCGGGTGCCTCCCAGTGGCCCCCTGACACGACGAGAGGCCCCGCTCGCAGGGCCTCGTCAAGGACGTCGTCCGGTGAACCCCGCTAGGGGGCCATCATCACCGGGAACGCCGTCATGCCGCCCATCCTACCGACCGGCCCCACGCCTCTCCCGGGATTTTCCGTACGAGGAAGCGGCGCTTCAGGCGAGCCGTCGGCGCACCGCCCACAGCGCCGCGCCGGCGGCGAACACGATCAACCCCGCGACCACCGACGGCAGCGGCAGGGTGGCCGCGAGCAGGAGGCAGAGCGCCAGCCCGAGCACCGGCACGGCCTTCGGCGGGGCGCCCTCGTCGCGGCGCAGGGTCAGGGCGGCGGCGTTCGCGATCGCGTAGTAGACCAGCACCCCGAACGACGAGAACCCGATCGCCTCCCTCAGGTCGGCGACGAGCACCAGGACGACCACGGCCGCCCCCACCGCCAGCTCGGCCCGGCGCGGCGCCTGGCGGACG
>NZ_JAPNNL010000269.1 GCF_027620315.1 Nonomuraea corallina
GTCGCCCGGCGGCACGACCATGTACCAGAGCAGGCCGGGCACCGTCACGTCGCGGCCGATCGCCGGCACCAGGTTCGTGACCGACGGCCGCCAGGGGCCCGACCTGACCCTCGACGCCGTGCGGGCGGCCACGGACGAGCTGCTCACCGGCTATTTCCTCGACGGGAGCGTGACCGGCCTCACCTGGTCGGACGACGGCCGGACGCTGGCGGTGCACACCTCGACCGAGGGCACCCACTACTTCAGGCCCGTCGTGGGTTCGAGAAACCGGCGCGACGAGATGGCCCGGACCAAGGTCGCCAAGGGGGTCTCCGACGAGAGCCGCCCCCATGAGGTCCGCTTCAACCCGCGCGTCGCCGACGACCAGCTGGCCCGGATCTGGCTGCACGAGATCACCGACACGCTGCAGCAGGTCCGCGCCGAGCGGCTGCCCGTCCTCATGCGTCCCACCCCCGAACAGGCCAGGCGGGACGCGTGCGTGGACGCCCGGTTCAACGAGCTGGCGATGCTGACCGACCAGTGGCACAACGCTCCGGCCTGGCCGGACAAACGGCTGCTCGCCGTCGAGATCGACGGGGTGAACCGCGACCTGCTCGGCCGCGGCCACACCCCGCCCCTGCCGCCGTGGGCGCCCACGCAGGAGATCCGGCGGCGACACGCGCCGCCGCTCCCCGAGGGACGGCCCTCCATCGACGAGGTGCAGGCCGTCATCGACACGCTGACCCGGGCCGAACAGGAGCTCCGGGCCCAGATCGCGGCGAAGACCGCCAGCGCCGCGCAGGCGCGCGAGGAAGCGCTCAAGTCCACCCAGGAAGCCAGGAAGGCGCTGCGGCAGCACGACTCGGGCCGGATCGAGCGCGCCAGGAAGGCGCGCAAGGCCCACCTGCAACACCGGGTCACGCAACGCCGGCACCTCCGCATCGCCAAGGCGTACGAGACCGCCCTGGTGAGAGCCGGCCAGTCCAGGCAGGCGTACGAGCAGCTCCTGTCGTCGTTGCGGCGGGCGCCCGCGCCGAACCATCTCGGGCAGCTGACCCCGCCCAAGTCCGCCCGGCGGGCCGAGGCGGCGGCGCGGCGGCGCCACCAGAGCTACCTCAGGGCCCTGACCAGGGCGCTGCCGCGGCAGGCCGCCCTGACCACGACCCTGCCCGCGGGCACGCTCGCCCACCTGTCCGCCCTCACCACCGCCGTCAACGACCTGCTGGCACGCAACGGAGCCCGGCACCGGTTCGCCCCGGACGAGCTGGAACGCGTCCTGCGGGCGGACTTCCACCGGGTCGTCTCCCCCGACGGTCTGGTGCTGCGTGTGGGCCACGGTGACACGGCTGCGGAGATCCGGTTCAAGCTCACGCTCTCCGACCTGGCCGAGGTGCTCAACCCCGGCATCAAGGCGTCGGAGATGATGGTGGGCCTGTTCTTCCAGGCTGCCCGTACGGTCACCGCGACCCAGTCGGGCAGCGGCGGCATGTCCGGCGGCTTCGACACCAGTGTGCTGGCCAAGCTCATGCCGGAAGGCGAGTGGTATCAGGCGTTGACCCAGACTCTGGGCGTCAGCGTCGGAGGAAGCGGCGGGCGCGGCAACTCCGCTACCGGTGGCGCCGGCATGTTCGCGCAGGGCGGCTCCGTCGCGGACAACAGGAGCGAGTCCCTGCTCTTCGACGCCGCCGCCGCGTGGACCGTCGAGATCCGCACCGGGCAGCAGACCGCCTGGCGGGACACCACCGTGGTGGACACCGGCACACCGGGGGACCCCGGCGCGCAACGCCTGTGGTTCTCGCATTCCTACACCGACCAGCCACCGCGCAGGCTCGTCCGGATCTCCGAGGATCAGCGCGTCCACCAGCTCCCCAACGTCGTGGTCAGCGAGATGAGCGGCCTGCAGGACGCGTTCGACGTGATCGCGCAGGAGCTCGGCGGTGACTATGCCAAGATCGGCGAGATCGAGCGGGCGAACCTGCGCGCCTTCGTCTCCCACGAACTGCCCCACCGGTTGCGGGACGCGGTCAACACCGGGATCGAACGCGTCTTCACCGTCGACGGCAGGCCGCACGCGCGGGTGCGCGCCGAGAGCAGAATCGTGCTGGTGGCCGCCGAGCCGCTGGGCGGCGCGACCGCGGAGGAGTGGGAGGAAGAGGTCCTCGTGGACTTCGTCGCCACCCCCGGCGGTCTGTCGTCCAACAGGTCGGTCGGCGGCGAGCTTTCGGCGGGGCTCCGCAATCCCCTGTTGGAGGATGTGAACGGCCCCGGCGACTACCGTCCCAGCATCGGCCCCAGGATCAAGGGCTCCATGGGCAGGTCGCGATCGGCCTCGGTGACGGCCAACAAGCAGGCGATCCACCCGAGCGTGCACCGGAAGATCGGCCGGAAGCAGACGTACCGGCTCGCGGTGGAGACCACGTTCACCGTGGAGAAGTTCGGCAAGCCCCCGGTCACGCTGCCCACGCTGCACAGCACGGTGACCGCGAGCATGCGGGAGGCGGCCGCCTACCGCTTCGGCCTGCCTGTCGACCGGAACGCGCTGAGGTACCGCAACGGCCGGCCGGTCACCGACGCCGACGGGAACGCGCTGGTGCGGGGCGAACCCAGCCCGGAGGCGCCTCCCGGCCGCAGGGCCGAACTGCCGGTGTCGCTCGGCGACGGCCCGGGGCGGATGCGCGGCGCGGGACCCGGCCTCGTCCAGGACATCGACGGGCTGGACACGGTCCGGCGGAAGGTGCTGGACCAGCTCGCGGAACGCGGCCTGATCCCGAAGACCGTGAACGGCGAACCGAAGTACGCTTTCGGCGACCTCGCGCGCGCCGCCCAGATCCTCAATCTGCAGGAGGTCACCGAGCAGCTGTCCGAGCATCGGATCAGAAGCGCGTACGACTCGCTGGCGCAGGACGGCATCATCTTCGATCTGGTGAAGCTGGGCGTCAACGGCGCGCCTGAGCACTTCACGCTGAAGATCTCCCTGAAGCAGCACTTCGGCGGCGGAGCACGCTACATCGGGCACACCGATGCCGAGACGGTGGTCAATCTCGAGATCAGCTCCGACACCACGGCCCGCGCCTCGGGCCGGTCCAGGAGCGGCGGCGTCGGCGGGTTCCTCGGCCTGAGCGACGGCCCCGCAGAAGGGCTGGACGGGACGGTGCACGACGCCGGCGGCCGGTACGACTACCAGAGGGGCCGCTCGATCGGTTCCAGCGGCGGCAACACGACCAACGAGGTGGTGCTCTACGAGAGCACGGGCCCTGTCGCGATCTTCTCACTGGCCCACCACCTGACGGTCGAGCTTCTGCACGACGACAGGCCCACGCTGCTGGCGTCCGAGCGGGGCACCGCCAGGCTGTTGTTCGCCGCGGACCTGCTGCCATCGGACACCTCGACGCCGCCGGCTCCGCTCGGCGAGGTGCCCGCGGCGGCCAGGAGCAAGATGACGCTGCTCCATCTGGACGTGCCCGGGGCGTGGCAGGCGGCGCGCAAGGTGCTGCCCTGGGCGACGCGCACGGACTCTCCGGCGTTCCAGAAGATCTTCTCGACGCTGAACGTGCGCAACCTGGTCGCGCACGCCAAGATCCTCAACGGGCCCGTCCTCACCAACACGGTCGTCCGTCCTCAGGGAATACCGGTGCGCTCGTCGCTGTCGGTGTCGGCGGAACTGGGCCAGGCCGAGGTCGTCGCCGTGGTCGACCAGGTGGACGGCAAGATCCTGTTCGGGCTCGGCAGCGCCGGCGTGTCCTGGGGCGGTTCGACCGGCCACAACGTCGGCGGCTCGGGGAAGATCGGCGACCTGGACGACGGCGGGCAGACCAGCGACAGCGGCACACTGGGCGCCCCCGCCCGCTCGTCGGGCAGCTCCACCTCGCAGTCGATCCTCAACATCTGGGGCACCGAGGAGCTCCTGATCGACTTCGGCCGCCAGTACGTCATCAGGGCGTCGATCGATCTCACGCTGACCGGCTCGGAGTCCGCGACGTCCGGGCTGCCGATCGCGGAACGACTCGGGCTGGGCACGAGGACCACCGAGGCGACGGGCACCGGGCTGTTGTCGATCTCCGAGTACGACGCGCTGGTCCTGTACACGGAGGGCAGGCTGAACCTGCCGGGCCGCCTGGTGGGCGACGCCGTCGAGCGCCTGCTCAACGGCAGCCTGCCCCTGGACGCCGGCCTGGCCGTGCCCCTCGCCCAGAAGTACCTCAAGGACGTCGCCCAGGCTCGGGCCGCCGGCCAGGACGTGGGCTACGCCGACCGGCACACGCCGGCCGCGCTGCTCGCCAAGGTGCAGGAGCTGACCGGACTCGGCCCGGTCCCCGGCGCCCCGGACACCAGCGAGGAGCAGCGGCTCCAGAACGCGCTGAGCGAGGCGGCCGAGCTCATCGAACGCTCCCGCGACGTCGTGGTGGCGCCGTCGTTCGTGAGCGCGACAGGGACGGGGCTGGTGGAGTCGCTCGTCCTGAGCGACGACCAGGGCGAGGCCGTCACCTCGGTCGACGCCGTGGTGGCCGCCATCGAGGCCGGCGCCCCCGAGCTGGCCCAGGACCCGGACCTCCTGGCCCAGCTGGACAGCGACTTCTCCGAGAAAGCCATCAAGATCCACGTCGACGACGCGTGGTCACGTCGTGGCCACCGGAAGCCCTACGGGCTGCGGATGGACCTGTCGCAGGCGACGCCGTCCGAGGAGCTGACGGTCAGGTACCGGCTGCTGTACGACGACCCGGCGGGTGAGCGGCGGGCGGAGGTCCTCAGGCATTCGCAGACGTCGGGTCTCATCAAGCAGCACTACGACTACATCGACCGCACCCGCTCGGAGACCCGGACGGGCTCCTACGCGGCCGGTCTGGAATACGGCGGCGGCGACCACGGCGACGGCCAGGGGGCGGGCGTCTGGACGGACCGGGGGTACGCGTTCTCGCACTCCGCCAACGAGCAGGGCACCCGGCTGAACCGGCTGAGCCTGTTCATCGGCAACTACCAGATCGAGCAGGACGGCCTGATCGTCGTCATCGACGTCTCCCGGCACAAGGTGGGCGCCGAGCCGGTCTTCGGCCCTCCGGTCGTGTTCAACGCCTCGCTGACCCGGCCTGTCCCGACCGGCATGATCACGCCCGCTGACCGGGACCCGGGGCCGGTCTCCATCGTGAGCGACCCCCGTCCGGCCGAACTGCGGGCCGGGCAGTTCCCCGTGGCGCTCTGGGAGGATCCGGCCAAGCCCGACCTGCTGGAGGTGGTCAGCCGGCAGGTGTCGAAGATCTTCGGGGCCAAGGCCCTCCGGGAGAGCCGGGCGGTGCTGGACGAGCGTCTCAAGCGGTCGGCCCTGCTGGCCGCCTTCGAGCGGATGTCGGGACCGGAGGGCATCGTGATACCGATCAACGACCTGCGGTTCAGGAACCAGGGCGCCCGGATCACCATCCATGCCCGCACCTCGGACCTCACCGTCATCGCCGGACCGTTCGAGGGCGAGAAGGGCCAGGTCGACAGGAAGGCCGACTCACTCAACGCCTCGATCACCCGCAGCCGGGCGCTGCCCCTCGGCCTCAGCGCCGGCCAGAGCGACGGCGCCACCGGCCTCAACGGCGGCGTCCGCGGCGGCGAGCAGGCGTCGGAGAGCGTGACCGACCATCACGGCGCCCGGCGCGAGCGCAGCAGCTTCGAGAAGGGCAACCTCTTCATCGTCCGGTTCAGGGTGGACTACGACGCCACCTACCAGCACGTCGCCCGCCTGCCGAACCAGGAGGAGCGGCTCGTCGGCGAACCCGCCCACCGGACGGGCCTCACGAGCGGCTGGGCGGACGTCATCCTCACCCAACAGGAGCTTGAGGAGATCATCTCCCGGATGGAGTCGGACGTACGGCTCGCTCCCCCCTCCGCTCCGGAGGCGGAGCCGTTCCGGTTCGTCCCGGAGACCGGCCGTCACGGACTGATCCAGGTGCTGCAGGACGCGCGCCTGGCCGCCCGCGAGCGCGGCGTCCCGGCGCGGGTGCGGGTCCGGGAGGCCGACGGCATCCACGAGTACGTGGCCTCCCCCGACGGTTCGGTGACCAGCGCGAAGCCGGACGGCGGGTTCGCCGAGGCGTTCGCCACCCTGCCCCCCGCCCTGCTGGAGGCCGCCGACAGGGTCCGCCTCGACCTGCGCGGCGTGTTCCTGAACTCTCCGGTGTCCGGCTCGTTCGCGCAGCAGGTCACCCACGCGCTGAACCAGCGCGGCGTCTTCGCGGTGGACGCCGTCAAGCCCGTCTGGCCCGCCGATGTCCGCAAGTCGGCGGCGCCGGTGGGCAGCAGCGTCGCCCAGGGCTGGTCCGCCGGGGGCAGCACGCCCTC
>NZ_JAPNNL010000027.1 GCF_027620315.1 Nonomuraea corallina
CCCCGCCGCCGGACCCGCCGGACCTGCGGGAGCGGCGCGGCCCGTCGCTGACCACCGTCTCCTCGTTGCTGCGGACGCGGGTGTCCTGCTCGGAGGTGCGGCGCCGCGAGCCGGGCGCGCGCCTGCGCTGCCCAGGCTGGCCGGGCTGCCCAGGTTGGCCGGGCTGGCCTGGTTGATGGCCGGGCTGGGGGCCGGGTCGCGGGGCGGGCTGGCCGGGCTGGGTGCCCGGCTGAGGGCCGGGCTGCTGGAAGGGCCGCTGGCCGGGGCCGCCGGGCCCTACCGGATAGCCGCCGCGGGCGGGCGGCGCGGGACGCGGGTCGGAGGGCGGGTCGCCGTACTGCTGCGCGGCCATGGTGCCGGTCTGCTCGTAGGCGGCCTCGGGACGACGGGTGGGCGACTGCCCGCCCCAAGGGGCGTCGCCGGTTTGCGGCGGCGGCTCCTGGGGCACGGAACGAGTTGAGCCGGAGCGGCGGCGCCTTCCCGGGCGGGCCGTCCCTTCGTTGCTGCTGTAACTCACGCGTCCTCGCATCGTCGTCGGATATCACGGCGGATTGGGGCGTGACTCCTCGCCGTCCTCGGGTTGTGTCGTGCGGCCTGTCGTCTAGGTGGTCGTCCATGCGGGGCCGACGACGTCCGGCGGTCCGTTCCCGAGGACGAACGAGACCGTCAGGTGATTCCAGGAACAACCTTGGCAGACCTCGACCACGTAGACCCGGAACTCGTCGTAATCATGAGCCATCTCCGCCAGCTCCGCGGCGCCCTTTGCCCGACCGGCATGACGGCCGAGCGAGTCCCCGTAGACATAGGTCACGTTGGTGACGTTCCCCCGCTCGCACAGGGGGCAGAGGCGGTCGGTCGGCTCGCCGAAGTGGCGGGCCGCCCGGAGGAGGTACGGCTGTGCGTCGCAGACGTCGCCGGGCGAAGTCCGCCCGGCGCGCACGGAGTGAACTACCGCCCGCTTCGCGAGGCCGTAATCCACCACCCTTCGCTGTGACCACATGGGCGCCAGACTACGGCTTTTTTCCGATTGATCCCAACGACTTGGGGAAGTCCACGATTGCTTGATATAGCGACACGACGTATCCTCTGGATGTATCGGCTCGATACATCGACGCGAGAGGAGGGCGGTTCCCATGGCCGGCGGACAACGCAGGGTGCTGGAACTGGCCGTGCTCGGGTCGCTGCACGAGACGCCGCTTCATGGCTATGAGCTGCGCAAACGGCTCAACACCATACTCGGCATGTTCCGCGCTTTCTCCTACGGGTCGTTGTATCCGTGCCTGCGCTCGCTACTGGAGGAAGGGCTCATCGCCGAGGAGCAACCGGATCAGCCCACGATCGTGGGTGGCCGATCGAAGATCGTCTATAAGCTCACGGCGGAGGGCAAGGAGCGTCTGCAGGAGCTGCTGACGCAGGCAGGCCCGTCCGCCTGGGAAGACGAGAGCTTCGGCGTCCACTTCGCGTTCTTCCGCCACACCGAGGCCGAAGTCCGCCTGCGCATCCTCGAAGGCCGGCGCAGCCGCCTCGAGGAGCGCCTCGACAGCGTGCGCACCGCCCTGGCCCGCACCAGGGAGCGGCTCGACAGTTACACCCTCGAGCTCCAGCGGCACGGGCTCGAGTCCGTCGAGCGCGAGGTCCGCTGGCTCAATGAGCTGATCGCCACGGAGAGACGGGCCTCCCAGGAGGGCCCTGCAACAGATACCACGTCAAGCAATGAGTAAGGGAGCGAGTGCGATGGGTTCGGTTCGCGTGGCCATTGTCGGTGTCGGCAACTGCGCGGCGTCACTGGTCCAGGGCGTTCACTATTACAAGGACGCCGACCCGGCCGCGCGTGTGCCGGGCCTGATGCACGTGAAGTTCGGTGACTACCACGTAGGCGACGTGGAGTTCGTCGCGGCCTTCGACGTGGACGCCAAGAAGGTCGGGCGCGACCTCTCGGAGGCGATCGTCGCCAGCGAGAACAACACGATCAAGATCACCGATGTGCCCCCGACCGGGGTGATCGTCCAGCGCGGACACACCCACGACGGCCTGGGCGAGTACTACCGTGAGATCATCGAGGAGTCCGACGAGGCTCCGGCCGACGTGGTCCAGGTGCTCCGCGACAGCCAGGCCGACGTGCTCGTCTCCTACCTGCCGGTGGGGTCCGAGGACGCCGCCCGGTTCTACGCGCAGTGCGCGCTCGACGCCGGGGTGGCCTTCGTCAACGCGCTTCCGGTGTTCATCGCCTCCGACCCCGAGTGGGCCGAGAAGTTCACCGAGGCGGGCGTGCCGATCGTCGGCGACGACATCAAGTCGCAGGTCGGCGCCACCATCACGCACCGCGTCCTGGCCAAGCTGTTCGAGGACCGCGGGGTCGAGCTGCTGCGCACCTACCAGCTCAACTTCGGCGGCAACATGGACTTCATGAACATGCTGGAGCGCAAGCGCCTCCAGTCGAAGAAGATCTCCAAGACGCAGTCGGTGACCTCGCAGATCCCGCACGAGATGGCCAAGGCCGACGTGCACATCGGGCCGTCGGACCACGTGCCGTGGCTCGACGACCGCAAGTGGGCCTACGTCCGCCTCGAAGGCCGCTCCTTCGGCGACACCCCGCTCAACCTGGAGTACAAGCTGGAGGTGTGGGACTCGCCGAACTCGGCCGGCATCATCATCGACGCCGTCCGCGCGGCCAAGATCGCCCTGGACCGCGGCGTCGGGGGCCCGATCCTGAGCGCCTCCTCGTACTTCATGAAGTCGCCGCCCGTGCAGTACTCGGACGACGAGGCCCGCGAGCAGGTCGAGAAGTTCATCCGCGGCGAGATCGAGCGCTGAGCCCCGGCGTCGGCGGCGCCGCTGGTGCGGCGCCGCCCGCTAAGGGGCGTACGGCTGGCGCGCGGCGGGCGGCAGGTCCTCGACCGAGGCCGTCGGCCAGCGGAGCGGGTCCGGGCCGAGCTCCGACAGCTGCGGCACCTGCTCCCGGCACCACGGCGAGATGGAGATGAGTCCGCTGACCACGCCGTCGGCGAACTCCGGCCAGGCCATCCACCGCGTCTCCCCCACCTCGTCGGGGTTGGGGCTGGCGGAGCCGTCGACCAGCACCCGGTAGACGGGGCAGAGCTCGTGCTCGACGATGCCGTTGCCCATGACCGCGCGGTAGGAGAAGCGGGGCAGCACCAGGTCGGCGCGCTCGACGGTGAGGCCCAGCTCGAACGACAGCCGGCGGATGACCGCCTGGTCCAGCCGCTCGCCCGGCAGCGGATGGCCGCAGCAGCTGTTGGTCCACACCCCCGGCCAGGTCAGCTTGTGTCCGGCCCGCCTGGTCAGCAGCACGCGGCCCTCGCGGTCGAAGGCATAGCTGGAGAAGGCCAGGTGCAGCGGTGTCTCCGGGCCGTGCACGGACAGCTTGGGCGCGGTGCCGAGCGCGTGGCCGGAGCCGTCAACGAGTACCACGTGTTCCACAGTCGTCACGCTATGAAGCGTACGTGATCATGAGCGTCTCCTGAACCCCCGCGCTCACCCGAGGCGCCTGTCTCTCCGGTCTCCGCGCGTTTCCGCACGAGGTTAGGCTTGCGGCGTGTCTTTCGTCGCCGATCTGCGCGTGGTGCTCCAAGGGCGGGATTTCAGACGGCTCTTCGGCACCCGGCTGGTCTCCCAGTTCTCCGACGGGATCTTCCAGTTCGGCGTCGCCGGGTTCGCCTTCTTCAGCCCCGAGAGCCAGACGACCGCGCTCGCGGTCGCGGCGGGCCTGGCCGTGCTCCTGCTGCCCTACAGCATCCTGGGCCCGTTCGTGGGCGTCTTCATCGACCGGTGGTCGCGGCGGCAGATCCTGGTGATCGCGCCGCTGGTGCGCGGCGTGCTGCTGGTCGGCGCGGCGGCGCTGGTCGCGGCCGACGTGCCCGACGCGGTCTTCTACGTGGCCGCGCTGGCCGTGCTGGGCGTCAACCGGTTCTTCCTGGCGGCGCTCGGCGCCTCGCTGCCGCACGTGGTGCCGGCCGACCGGCTGATGGCCGCCAACGCGGTCACGCCGACGTCCGGCACCGTGGTGACGTTCGTCGGCGCGGGGGTGGGCTTCCTGCTGCGGGAGCTGTTCGGCGGCGGTGACACGGGGGTGGCGCTGCTGCTCGTCACCTCCGGCCTGGTGTTCGGGCTGAGTTCGCTGGTCGCGCGGACGATGGAGCGCTCGCTGCTCGGCCCGTCCGGCGACCCGGACCGGCCGCAGGCCCGCGAGGCGCTGCGCAACGTCGTGACCGGGCTCGTCGACGGCGCCCGCCACCTGGCGGGCCGGCCGATCGCCGCCGCGACGATGGGCGCGATGGCGGCCCACCGGTTCTTCTACGGCATGGCCACCGCGCTCGGCATCATCCTCTACCGCTACTACTTCACCGACGGCGATCCCGACGCGGCGCTGCGCGGCATCAGCCTGGTCGTGGCCACCTCCGGCGTCGGCTACTTCCTCGCCGTGATCATCACCCCGTACGCGACGGAGCGGTTCACCATCACCGGCTGGGTGCCGATCGCGCTGTCGTCGGCCGGCGTGCTCGCGGGCGTGCTGGTGGCGCCTTTCCAGGAGTGGGGGCTGCCGGCGGCCGGGTTCGTGCTCGGCCTGGCCGGGCAGAGCGTCAAGATCTGCGCCGACACGACCGTCCAGCGCGACGTCGCCGACGTCTATCTGGGCCGCGCGTTCTCCCTCTACGACATGCTCTTCAACGGCATGTACGTGCTGGCGGCGGCCCTGTCGGCGGCCATCCTGCCGCCCGACGGCAAGTCGTACGCGGCAGTAGTGATCATCACGGTGGGCTACCTGGCGAGCGGCCTGGCCTACCGGATGATCACTCGGTCCCGCGCGCCGGTCAGCCCGTGACCACGCCGTTGTCCCCGGCCCAGTCGAGGAGCGCCTCGGTGGCCGCTTCCTTGCCGATGACGCCCTTGTCGAGCCGCAGGTCGAGCAGGAACTTGTAGGCCCTGCCCACCACCGGGCCCGGGCCGACGCCGAGCACCCGCTGGATCTCGTTGCCGTCGAGCTCGGGGCGGATCTTGGCCAGCTCCTCCTCTTCGGCCAGCCGGGCGATGCGCTCCTCCAGCTGGTCGTAGGTGCGCGACAGGGCGGCCGCCTTGCGCTTGTTGCGCGTCGTGCAGTCGGCCCTGGTGAGCTTGTGGAGCCGGGTCAGCAGGTGGCCGGCGTCGCGCACGTAGCGGCGCACCGCGCTGTCGGTCCACTCGCCGGTGCCGTAGCCGTGGAAGCGCAGGTGGAGCTCCACCAGGCGGGACACGTCGGCCACCACGTCCTTGGGGAAGCGCAGCTCGCCCATCCGCTTCTTCGTCAGCTGGGCGCCCACGACCTCGTGGTGGTGGAACGACACCCGGCCGCCGGCCTCGTGGCGCCGGGTCTTGGGCTTGCCGATGTCGTGCATGAGCGCCGCCCAGCGCAGGATGCGGTCGGGCTGGGCGTCGTCCTCCTGGGCGATCGCCTGGTCGAGCACGGTCAGCGTGTGCTCGTAGACGTCCTTGTGCCGGTGGTGCTCGTCGATCTCCAGGCGCAGCTTGGGCAGCTCGGGCAGCACGTGCGCGGCCAGACCGGTGTCGACGAGCAGGCGCAGCCCGTCGCGCGGATGAGGGCCGCAGACGAGCTTGTCGAGCTCGTCGCGGATGCGCTCGGCGGAGACGATCTCGATGCGCTCGGCCATCTCGGTCATCGCGGTCACCGCCGCCTGGTCGACCGTGAAGCCGAGCTGCGAGGCGAACCTGGCGGCGCGGAGCATGCGCAGCGGGTCGTCGCCGAAGGAGCGCTCGGGCGGGCCGGGGGTGCGCAGCCGCTTGGCGGCCAGGTCGGCCAGCCCGCCGTAGGGGTCGACGAACTCGTGGGAGGGCAGCCGCACCGCCATCGCGTTGACCGCGAAGTCGCGGCGCTCCAGGTCGGCCTCCAGCGTCTCGCCGTACAGGACCTCGGGCTTGCGCGACTTGGGGTCGTAGCTCTCGCTGCGGTACGTGGTGATCTCGATCAGCCAGCCGCCCTTGCGCACGCCGACCGTGCCGAAGTCGATGCCGATGGTCCAGACGGAGTCGGCCCAGTCACGCACGAGGTCGAGCACCCGTTCAGGCCGCGCGTCGGTGGTCAGGTCAAGGTCCTTGCCGACCCGGCCGAGCAGGAGGTCGCGGACCGGGCCGCCGACGAGGGCGAGTTCGTGGCCGCCGTCGGCGAACAGACGGCCGAGCTCGTCGGCCACAGGGGCGATCTTGCGGAACAGGTCTCGCATGGCCCGCTGCTGAGTTTCGGTCAGATTTGAGTCGGACAAGCTGGGTAGGTCCTTCGAATCGGAACATATCCCCCGAGCCACACCGGGGCCGGGTTACCTTCGGTCTGGGGACCGACGGCGCGATGGAACGAGGCAAGGAGGTCTTTCATGAAGGACGCCCTCGCGATCCACCGCTGGCTCCTCGCACACCAGGTCCACCATGAGATCGTACGCCTTCCGCGCCCCATCACTTGCGCGGACGAGCTTCCCGCGACGATCTCCGCCGCGCCCGAGAGGTGCGTGACGGTCACGGTGTTCGAGGTCGCACCGAGGATAGGGCGCCCGTTCGTCGTCGCCGTCGTCCACTCGCTCGCCGCACCGCCACGCCCGGGAGCCGTCGGAGGGCTGCTCGGCGTCCGCACCGTGCGCCACGCACCAGCCCACCTCGTCAACGAGGCCACCGACTACGCCGCCGGGCTGGTCGGGCCGCTGCTGCTGCCGGAAGAGCTGCCGGTGTTCATCGACGACCGGCTCAGCGCCGACACCGATCCGATCTTCTCCGCCATCGGCGAGCGCCACGCGGTGCTCACCATGCGGGCCCTGGACCTGCTGACACTCCTGTCGGGCAAGACCGTCGACCTTCGCGCGCCGGGCCCCCACGCGGGCCTGGAGGCGGTCGCGCAGGGGCACTGAACCCGTACCATTGCGGGCGTGCGTCGTACTCCAGCCCGGGCCGAAGCGTGATCCGAAGGACCACGCTGCTCGCCGTGCTCTCGGCAGCGCTGCTCGCCCCGATCACGGTGGCGGCGGCGCCGGGCCCGGCTGCCGCGATCACCAGCAGCGCGATCACCAGCAGCGCGATCACCAGCAGGCAGGGCGTCGAGCTGGCCCTCACGTCCGTGACCCCGGACTACGCCACCGAACGGGCGACCGAGATCAAGGTCACCGGCACGGTCCGCAACAGCGGCTCCGCGCCGCTGCCGGGCCTGCGGGTCAGGGTGCGCTACTCCCCCCAGCGCTTCACCGACCGGGCCGCGCTCAGCACCTTCGCCGGTGACACCACGACCGTCACGCAGCCGCCCAACGTCTCCACCCAGTCGAGCATGGTCATCCCCGAGCTGGCCGCCAACTCCTCCGTCGAGTTCGAGCTGACGATGACGCCCGCGCAGTTCGGCCTGACCGCGTTCGGCGCCTACCCGCTCGCCGTCGAGGTGGTCCAGTGGGACGCCGCCCAGCTCGCCTCCCAGCGCACCTTCCTCACGTACGCGCCCGCGACCGCCCAGCCGCGGCCGGTGCGCAACCGGCTGTCGTTCGTGCTGCCCGTGATCGACCAGCCGCGCCGGGCCGACGACGGCACGTTCGTGGACGAGAAGCTGATCGCCGAGCTCACCGGCAAGGGCCGGCTGGCCGACCTCGCCCGCATCGCCGAGACCGCCCCCGCGAACGTCACCTGGGTCGTCGACCCGGCGCTCTTCGACGACGTCCAGGCCATGACCAAGCCGTTCCGGGTCAAGAAGGACGACGACATCGACCAGCGGCCCGCCGAGCCCGCCGCGGGCCAGTGGCTCACCTCAATGCGCGCGGCGCTGGCCGACAACGCCGTCATCGCCACCCCGTACGCCGACCCCGACGTGACCGCGCTGGCCCACCGGGGCCTCGACCGGCAGCCGGCCCGCGCGCTGGAGCTGGCCCGGCAGAAGGCCACGCTGATCAAGAACGACGTGGTGACGTCGACCTACTGGCCGGTCGGCGGCGTGATCGACGCCGACGCGCTCGACCTGCTCGCCGTCGGCACGCCCGGCGGCGCCCGGATCGACAAGGTGCTGCTCGATCCGGCGGCGCTGCCGACGGCGCAGGATTCCTCCGCCGCCGCCGCCGCGACCACGCTCGCCGGCACCCCCGACGCCGCGGCCACCCTCGACACCGTCATGGGCCCCGTCACCGCGCTGGTGGCCGACGCCGAGCTGAGCCGCCTCCTCGAACCCGCCGCCGGCACGCGCGGCGCGACCCTGCTGAGCAGGCAGCGGTTCGTCGCCGAGACCGCGACGCTCGCCGCCGAGCCCGGCCAGACCCGGGCGCGGTCCCTGGTCGTGGCCCCGTCCCGGCGCTGGAACCCCAGCCCGACAGTCGTCTCGACGCTGCTGAAGACCGCCGGCAGGCTGCCGTGGCTGTCGCTCACCCCCCTCGACTCGATCAAGGTGTCCGCCACGCCGGCGCAGCGCGCCGGGCTCACCTACTCCGACAAGGACCGCAAGCAGGAGCTCAGCGGCAAGTACCTCGCCCCGGTCCAGGAGGTCGCCGCGCAGGCGGAGCTGACCGCCCTGATCACCGGCCAGAGCCAGTCGTCCTTCGACGCCGCGGTGCTCAGGCTCACCTCCTCCGCCTGGCGAGGCAGCGCCAAGGTCGGCCGCGCCGTCATCAAGCAGGTCGGCGACGCGGTCGAGGACCGGACCAGGCTGGTGTCGATCACCGGCGCCGGCCCCGACCAGCCGCGCACCCTCGCGGGCAGCGAGGGCGAGGTCCCGATCAGCGTCAAGAACGAGCTCGACGTCCCCGTCTCGCTGCACGTCACGGCCCGGTCCGACGACCCCGACCTGCTCGAGTCCGAGTTCCGGCAGCCGCTGCACATCAACGGCGAGCAGAGCGGCACCGTCCAGATCCCCATGACCGTGACCTCCTCCAGCGGCGGCGACGCCACGGTGACCGTCCAGCTCATGACCGCCGACGGCCGGCCCTACGGCGACCCGGTCAAGCTGATCGTGCGCACCACCGGCTACACCGGCATCGCGCTGGTCATCGTGGGATGCGCGCTGACCGTCATGCTGGCGGCGGTGGTGACGCGGATACTCCGGCGCAGGTCGCAACGGCGCGGCGCACGGGCAGCCAGGACTCGGGAGAGTGAGACCGCATGAGCCGCTTGCTGCGGGCCAGCGCCATCATGGCCGCCGGCACGATGGTGTCCCGCGTGACCGGGTTCATCCGGACCATGGTGCTGGCCTACGCCATCGGCACGGCCTTCCTCGGCGACGCCTACAACGCGGCCTACGCCATCCCCTACAGCATCCTCGACCTGCTGCTGCTCGGCGTGCTCAGCAGCGTCGTGGTGCCGATGATCGTCAGAGCCCAGCAGCAGGACCCCGACGGCGGCCGCGCCTACGAGCAGCGGCTGCTGACGTTCGCCACCATCGTGCTCATCGTGGTGGCCGCGCTGGCCGTGCTGGCCGCCCCCCTGCTCATCGACCTCTACACCGACTGGGACCGCGGTGAGAGGAAGTTCGAGGTGGCGGTGCGGCTGGCCCAGTTCATCCTGCCGCAGCTCGCCTTCTTCGGCATCGGCGCGGTGGCGGGGGCGATCCTCAACACCCGCGACCGGTTCGCCGCCCCGATGTGGGCCCCGGTGGTCAACAACCTGGTCGTCATCTGCGTCCTGATCGCCTACGCCATCGTCGTCACCGACGGCTCCGACCTCAACAGCGTCAGCAACGGCGAACTGGCCCTGCTCGGCCTCGGCACCACGGCCGGCATCGTGGCCCAGGCCACCGTGCTGGTGATCGCGCTCAAGCGGGCCGGGTTCCGCTTCGTCGCCCGTTTCGACCTGCGCAACGCCCGGCTCGGCGAGATGGCCAGGGCCGGGGTCTGGACGATCGGCTACGTGGTGGTCACCCAGCTCGGGTTCATGCTCACCACCAACCTCTCCAGCGCCGCCGGCGACGCGGTCGCCGGCCACGGCATCTCCCCGTACACCCTGGCGTTCCAGCTCTTCCAGCTCCCGTACGGGGTCGTCGGCGTCTCGGTGATCACCGCGATGCTGCCCCGGATGAGCCGGGCCGTGGCCGAAGGGCGCTTCGCGGAGGTCCGCACGGAGTTCGGCTCCGGCGTGCGGCTCATCGGCGCGGTGATGGTGCCGGTGTCGCTGCTGCTCATGGTGCTCGGACCGGCGATCACCGTGCCGCTGTACGGTCACGGCGCCAACACCGTGGCCAACGCCATCTACATCGGCAACGTGCTGCAGGTCTACGGGCTCGCGCTGGTGCCGTTCGCGGTCTTCCAGATGCTGCTGCGGGTCTTCTACAGCTTCGGCGACACCCGTACCCCCGTCTTCGTCGGCGCCGGCACCACCGCGGTCAACGCCGCCTTGATGGTGCTGTTCTACAGCCTGCTGCCGGCCCGCTACGCGGTCATGGGGCTGGCGCTGGCCTACGCGATCGCGTACGGGCTCGGCGCGATCGCGGCCTGGATGCTGGCCAGCCGCAGGGTCGGCGGGCTGGGCGGCTGGCAGATCGGCATGGCGATGACCAAGATGTACCTCGCCGCGCTGCCCACCGCGGCGCTCGCCCTGGCCTCGGTGTGGGCGGTGCAGGAGGTCTTCGGCGGGCTCGGCTTCCTCAATTCGATGATCATTTTGACCGTGGGAGGCGGGCTGGGGATGCTCCTGTATCTGTGGATTGCCCACCGGGTTCGCATTCCCGAGGTCAGCTCGGTCGTTGGGATGGTCGCCGGGCGGGTACGCCGCTAAAGAGCGGGGGGAGCAACCTTCCCGGGCACTAGCATGGTGCCGACACGCGCGAATGGAAGCAGGAGGGGCGTGGGCGGATCCATCCGGCATAGCGTGCCTGCGCATCACACCGCCACGCAGGCGTGGAGAGTCGTGACCAGGGATGATCGGGCCAGCGGGGTGAGCCAGTGAGCACATCGGCAGTCGAGCCCGGCACCCGCCTCGCCCAGCGGTTCCGGCTGGAGGACCGGGTCAGCGAGTCCGACGGCGCCACCTACTGGAAGGCCATCGACGAGATCCTCGCCCGTCCCGTCGCGGTGCTGACCTTCTCGCCCGACTTCCCGCGCGTCCACGAGGTCGTCACCGCCGCCCGCGCCGCCAGCAGGCTCACCGACCCCCGCATCACCCAGGTCTTCGACGCCGCGGAGGACTCCGAGCACTCCTACGTCGTCAGCGAGTGGGTCACCGGCGACACCCTGTCCGACCTGCTGTCCTCCGGTCCGCTGGAGCCGGAGCGGGCCGCCGGGCTGGTCGCCGAGGCCGCCGAGGCGCTCGCCCACGCGCACGAGGCCGACCTCTACCACCTGTGCCTGCGTCCCGGAAACCTGGTGTGGACCACCGGCAACACGGTCAAGGTGCTGGGCGTGGCGGTCGACGCCGCCCTCTACGGGCTGACCACCGACCAGCCCGCGCTGGACGACGCCGAGGGCCTCGGCCGCCTGCTCTACGCGGGGCTGACCGGCCACTGGCCGGGCGACGAGGAAGAGGGCACGCTCCCGGCCGCGCCGATGACCGACGGCCACTTCTGCACCCCCCGTCAGGTGACCGCGGGGGTGCCCGGTTATCTCGATACGGTCACGATCCGGGCCTGCCTGCCCGAGTCGCGCAAGGGCCAGGGCTCGCTCTCCAGCCCCGCCCAGGTCGCCGAGGCGCTCGCCGGCGTGGCCAGGCCGATGCCGATCTCGATCCCGTACCCTTCCTCCCCGCCGTCCGTGACGTCGGCCTCCCCGAGCGAGGGCCTCGACACCGAGCGGCGCCGGCCCCCGCTGCCGCAGCCGGCGCCGCAGGTCATGACGCAGGGCGGCGGCGGCAACCTGCTCAACCGGGTGCTGATGACCGTCGTGGTGCTCCTGGTGATCGTCGCGGTCGGCGTCGGCGCCTGGACGATCGGCCGGAGCCTGGGCAGCCCCGACGACCGGGAGGCGCAGCCGTCCCCGACCGCCGCCGTCAGCCAGTCCCCCGCCCAGTCGCAGGAGGTCAAGCCGGAGGAGGCGACCGGGTTCGACCCGCTCGGCGACAAGGAGGAGAAGGCCGAGCTGGCGGCGCTCACCATCGACGGCAAGCCGAGCACGTTCTGGAAGACCGACAACTACAACAGCGCCGAGCTCGGCAACCTCAAGGACGGGGTGGGCCTGCTTGTCGATCTGGGCAAGTCCATGCAGATCAGCGACGTGGTGGCTACGCTGGGCGAGACGCCGGGCGCCAACGTCGAGCTGAGGGTGGGCGACGAGGCCGACCTGTCGTCGTTGAAGACCGTCGCCAAGGCGAAGGACGCCTCCGGCAAGACGACCTTCAAGCCGGAACAGACGGCGAGCGGCCAGTACGTTTTGATCTGGTTTACCCGACTCCCGGCAGACGCGGGCAAGTTTCATGGCACCATCTATGAAGTAGTGGTGCACTCTCCAGGATCGGCTTAACCAGGACCCCTCTTGTGAACTCCCCACCCGAGACTCCGTCTCCAGCGGATCGTCCCGGCGACGCGGTCAGCGACGCCGGTCTGCTGACCGCGCACATCCAGGGAGATCCTCACGCCTTCAGCGAGATCGTCAAGAGACACCGCGACCGGATGTGGGCCGTCGCGCTGCGCACGCTCGGCGACCCCGACGAGGCCGCCGACGCCGTGCAGGACGCCTTCGTCTCCGCCTACCGCAAGGCCGGCTCGTTCCGCGGCGAGGCCGCCGTCACCACCTGGCTGCACCGCATCGTGGTCAACGCCTGCCTCGACCGGATGCGCCGCAAGTCCGTGCGCCCGGTGGCGGACGACGAGCTCATCGAGGCCGCGGAGCGCGACACCCACCTGCCCGACCAGACGCTGGAGCGCGAGGTCTCGATGGAGGTCTCGGCCGCGCTCAAGCTGCTCCCCGCCGATCAGCGGGCCGCGCTCGTGCTGGTCGACATGATGGGCTACTCCGTCGAAGACGCAGCTCAGGTGCTCCAGGTGCCCAGTGGGACGGTGAAGAGCAGGTGCGCCAGGGGCCGCGCGAAACTTGCCCCGATTCTTTCGCATCTGCGGAACCGATCTGACTTGAGTCGCGTCTCATCCGCGAAGGGAGCAGAACTTCGTGACGGGTGATACGCACTACGATCTGGACGCCCTCGCCGATTTCGCCGAGGGTCTCCTGGACGTCGACAGAGCCGACCGGATCCGCGACCATCTCGCGGTGTGCCCCTCATGCGGGGAGCTGCTGGCGGATCTGGCGGCGGTTCGCGAGGTGCTCGCGGCGACCCCCACCCCGGCCATGCCGATGGGTGTCGCACTACGCATCGACAAGGCGCTGGCCGCCGAGGCGGAGTCGCGGCGCGGCGGGATCGGCCTGGCCGAGGAGCCGGACTGGGACGAGCTCATGCGCGACGCGCCATGGGAGCGGCAGGAGCCGGTTCGCCTCGGGGTCGTCTCCGACGACGGCACCGTCCTCCCGGCGCGGACGCGCACGGTCCGGCGGCGCCGGTGGGCCATGCCCGCGGTGGCCGCGGCGGCCGCGGCCGCGGTGGTGGGCACCGCGGTGGTGACGACGAGCCTGCTGGCCTCCGGCGGCGGCGAGCCGGCCGCCCGGCAGCCGGAGCTCGCGGCGTCGAGCCAGCCGTCCCGGCAGGAGACGCGGGCCAGGGCCTACGCGCTCACCGACAGCGGCCACAACTACAGCGACCAGGAGCTGCGCCAGGCGCTCGGCGACTTCCTCGCACCGGCCCCGATCGTCGGCGGCGACTCCGGCGGCAACCAGGTCGACCACTGCGTGAGCAAGGTGTCCAGCCGCGCCAAGCTGGAGGTCTTCGCCGTCGACCAGGGCCACTACAACGGCCAGGAGGCCATCGTCATGGCGTCCTGGAAGAACAAGGAGGCCAAGCGGCTGCGCATCGACGTCGTCGATCCGTTCAACTGCAAGAACCTGCGCAAGCCCGCTCTGGGCCGCTGGTAGCTCCGTGACCTCGAAAGAGCCCGCTTCGGCGGGCTCTTTCGCGTGTGCGCCCGAAGGCCGGGAATGGCGACGGCTTAGGATCTGTTGAGGCGAACGGCACCATCAGACAGAGAGGCGTGGGAGCGTTGAACGACGTTCGGAACGTGATCATCATTGGATCCGGCCCCGCCGGCTACACCGCGGCCGTCTACTCCGCACGCGCCGAACTCAAGCCTCTGCTTTTCGAGGGCTCCGTGACCGCCGGTGGCGCGCTCATGAACACCACCGACGTGGAGAACTTCCCCGGTTTCCCCGACGGCATCATGGGCCCCGACCTGATGGGCAACCTGCGCAAGCAGGCCGAGCGGTTCGGCGCCGAGCTGATCGCCGACGACGTGGTGGAGGTCGACCTCAAGGCCGACCCCAAGGTCATCAAGACCTACGACAAGACGTACTACGCCAAGTCGGTCATCCTCGCGATGGGCTCCGGCTACCGGGAGCTCGGCCTGGAGAACGAGAAGCGGCTGTCCGGCCGTGGCGTCTCCTGGTGCGCGACCTGTGACGGCTTCTTCTTCCGCAACAAGGACATCGTGGTCGTGGGCGGCGGTGACACCGCGATGGAGGAGGCGACGTTCCTGACCCGGTTCGGCCGCATGGTGACCGTGGTGCACCGCCGCGACCAGCTGCGCGCCAGCAAGATCATGCAGGACCGGGCGTTCGCCAACGACAAGATCCGCTTCGTCTGGGACAGCGAGGTCGTCGACGTCCTCGGCGACACCAAGGTGGAGGCCGTCAAGCTGCGCAACATCAAGACCGGCGAGGAGTCCGAGCTGGCCACCGACGCGCTGTTCCTGGCGATCGGCCACGACCCGCGCACCGAGCTGGTCAAGGGCCAGGTCGAGCTGGACGAGAACGGCTACATCAAGGTCGCCCACCCCGGCACCGCCACCAACATCGACGGCGTGTTCGCCGCGGGCGACGTCGTCGACCACATCTACCGCCAGGCGATCACCGCGGCGGGCACCGGCTGCTCGGCGTCGCTCGACTCCGAGCGCTGGCTCGCCTCAAACGAGAAGTAAGGGAGCGCATCCGTGAAGGCAGTTACCGACGCCACGTTCGAAGCCGAGGTCCTCAAGAGCGACAAGCCCGTTCTGGTCGACTTCTGGGCCGAGTGGTGCGGCCCGTGCCGGCAGGTCGCGCCCATCCTCCAGGAGATCGCCAACGAGCACGGCGACAAGCTGGAGATCGTCAAGCTCAACATCGACGAGAACCCCGAGGTGCCCCGCCAGGCGGGCGTCCTCCAGATCCCGACGATGAACGTCTACAAGGGCGGCGAGCTCGTCAAGCAGATCATCGGCGCCAAGCCGAAGGCCATGCTGCTCCGGGAGCTCGACGGCATCATCTAGGCCCCGTCCGCCGCGAGCCCTCCGCCCTCCGGGGTGGAGGGCTCGCGCGTTTCACGGCTCGCCGCGTCCGTCGCGGCCAGGTCCCGGCCGGGTGGCCGCTGGAGGGCTCTGAAGACCCTCTGGAAGGGGCGTACGGGGTCAGACGGGGCGGAGGGCGCGTTCGGGGCTCATGGAGCCCAGGAGCCGCTCCAGGGCGACCTCCACGTCCTCCCGCCAGGAGACGGCGGTCTTGAGTTCCAGCCGCAATCTGGGAAACCGCAAATGCGGACGAACCGTCTTAAAGCCCACGGAAAGCAAATATTCAGCGGGAACTACGCAACTAGGTTCTTCCCACTTAAGGTCCCCGAACGCCTCGATGGCTTTCACGCCGCGACGCGTGAGGTCTTTGGCGACGCCCTGGATGAGCATCCGGCCCAGCCCGCCGCCGGAGAATTCGGACACGATGTGCGCCGTCATCAGCAGCACGGCGTCGGCGCTCACCGGCGAGGTGGGAAAGGCCACCGAACGCGGGCTGTAGAGCGGAGGGCTGTAGAGGACGAACCCCGCGGGCACCCCGTCGACATAGACGATCTTCCCGCAGCTGCCCCATTCGAGGAGCGTGCCGGAGATCCAGGCTTCCTTCTCCAGCCCGGGGTCGCCCGACATCACCGCCCGCTCGCCGCTGACGGGGTCGAGCTCCCAGAAAACGCACTGACGGCAGCGCCTGGGAAGATCTTCCAGATTGTCCAGGGTGATATTGACCAGCCGACGCGACACCTACGGCCCCAATCGTAGACCCGGAAAAGCGCGGGAAAACCGCGTCCCCAGCTGGCATCGTAGCCCAGGGACAGTGCCACAAGCGGATATCACGGCCGTCTGGCCCCGTCACGGGCGACATGTCCGACTGGCGTAATCTGGAGTCTCGGATCGATATACACCTAGGAGGTGGGCCGTGACAGCAGAGCAGGATCACGGTCAGACGCCCGCGACCCAAGGGTCGCGGATCGACGCCTACGTCGACCGGTACGCGGCGCGAGCTACCGGGATGGTCGCCTCCGAGATCCGAGCTCTCTTCGCCGTCGCGTCGAGGCCCGAGGTGGTCTCGCTCGCCGGCGGCATGCCGTACGTCACGGCGCTTCCCCTCGACATGGTCGGCGAGCTGGTCTCGGATCTCGTGACCAGACGCGGGCCCGTCGCGCTCCAGTACGGCTCCGGCCAGGGCGACCCGCATCTGCGTGAGCAGATCTGCGAGGTCATGGCGCTGGAAGGGATCCAGGCGGGCGGCAACGACGTCGTCGTCACCGTCGGCTCGCAGCAGGCACTCGACCTGATCACGCGGATCTTCATCGACCCGGGCGATGTGATCCTGGCAGAGGGACCCTCGTACGTGGGCGCCCTCGGCACCTTTGCCGCATACGAGGCCAAAGTGGTGCATATCGCCATGGATGATCAGGGCATCGTGCCCGAATCCCTCGCCCAGACCATCTACGCCCTGGAAACGGCGGGAGCTCCGATCAAGTTCCTGTACACGATCCCGACCTTCCACAACCCCGGCGGCGTCACGCTCAACGCGGCCAGGCGGCAGCAGGTGCTCGACATCTGCCAGCGCGCCGGAGTGCTCATCGTCGAGGACAACCCGTACGGACTCCTCGGCTTCGACGGCGAGCCGATGCGCGCGCTGCGCGCGGACAACCCGGACGGCGTGGTCTACCTGGGGTCGTTCTCCAAGACGCTCGCCCCGGGCTTCCGCGTCGGCTGGGCCCTCGCGCCCCACGCCATCCGCGACAAGCTCGTGCTGGCCATGGAGTCGGCCGTGCTGTCGCACTCGTCGTTCACCCAGCTGGCCGTCGGCCAGTACCTCACCACGCAGCCGTGGCGCGAGCAGATCAAGACGTTCAAGGAGCTCTACCGCGAGCGCCGCGACGCCATGCTCGACGCCCTCGCATCCCTGATGCCGCCCGAGGTCACCTGGACGCGGCCCGCAGGCGGGTTCTTCGTCTGGGCCACCCTCCCTGAAGGGCTCGACTCCAAGGCGATCCTGCCCCGGGCGGTGGCCGAACGGGTGGCGTTCGTGCCCGGCACCGGATTCTTCGCCGACGGCAGCGGCTCGCGGCACATGCGGCTGTCGTTCTGCTACCCGGAGCCCGACCGCATCCGCGAGGGCGTCCGCCGCCTGGCGGGCGTCATCGAGCAGGAGATGCAACTGCGCGACATGTTCGGCACCGGCTCCACGCGCGGCCACGCCGGCGTCGACACCCCGGGTCCGGACCTGGCCTGACGCCTCCGACAGGGCCGAGGTCTCGTACGGACCCCGGCCCTGTCGGCGGTCACGCCCCGCGAGACGCGAGCGTACGGTCGTCAAGACGCGGGCGTGGTCGTCAAGACGCGGGCGTACAGTCACTTGACGCGGGCGTACAGGCACGGCGGGCGCGGGCGTGCTGGTCGCGCGAGACGCGGGTGTACGGTGACCGCCCCGGCTCGTGATGGACGCCAGGCCACCGTCGTACGCTGGCGCACCTGCCGCCGGTACGGTTGGACCAGACTGGACCACGGCCTGGAAAACGGCCTGGACCATGGTGACCGTTTGAGGAGACGAGATGAGCGACCTGGGCCACGTGCTCGTGCTGGCCGGGGGCCTGTCCTACGAGCGTGAGGTGTCGCTGCGCTCCGGCCGCCGGGTGAGCGAGGTGCTCAGGGCGACGGGCATCGACGTCGAGGCCCGCGACACCGACGCGTCCCTGGTCCCGTCCATCCTCGCCGACCCGCCGGACGCCGTGTTCGTGACGCTGCACGGCGGCGCCGGCGAGGACGGCGCGATCCGCTCGGTGCTGGAGCTCCTCGACGTCCCTTACGTGGGCGCCGACCCCGACGCGTGCCGGGTCGCCTTCGACAAGCCGACGGCCAAGGCCGTCGTCCGCTCGGTCGGCCTGCGCACGCCTTCCTCGATCACGCTGCCCAAGGAGACATTCCACGACCTCGGCGCGACGGCCGTGCTGGAGCGCATCGTCGACCAGCTCCGCCTCCCGCTGTTCGTCAAGCCCGCCCGCGGCGGCTCCGCCCTGGGCGCGTCCATCGTCCGCACCGCCGAGGAGCTCCCGGCCGCGATGGTCGGCTGCTTCGCGTACGGCGACATCGCCCTCATCGAGCGGTACGTCGAAGGCGTCGAGGTGGCGGTCTCCGTCGTGGACGTCGGCGACGGCCCCGTCGCGCTCCCGGCCGTGGAGATCGTCCCCGACGAGGGCGTGTACGACTACGCCGCCCGCTACACGGCCGGCCACACCGAGTTCTTCGCCCCGGCCCGCCTCTCCCCCGCCGCGGCGGCGGCCTGCGCCGAGACCGCCGTGACGGCTCACACGGCGCTCGGCCTGCGCGACATCTCCCGCACCGACCTCATCGTCGACGCCACGGACACGCCCTACTTCCTGGAGGTGAACGTCGCCCCCGGCATGACGGAGACCTCCCTCCTCCCGATGGCCGCCGAAGCGGCGGGCCAGGACCTCGGCGACCTCTGCCGCGCCCTGCTCCAGAACGCCGCCAACCGCCCCCGCACCACCCTCGCGAACCGCTGAGCACCACCCGCACCACGACGAACGCCGCCCGGCACATCACGGACCACGGCACGCCTCTCCCCACGACCCGGCGATCGCGTCTCCCGCGACCACTCGCCCTGGTGGATCGCGACCGCGACACGACCGAGGACGGATCGCACCCGTAAGTAGCCTTGGCCTGTGATCGACTCCATCTACTCGAAGAGCTTCGCCAGCGACAACCACGCCGGCGTCCACCCCACCGTCCTCGAAGCCATGGCAGACGCCAACCACGGTGACGCGCCCGCGTACGGTGGCGACACCTGGACGGCGACGTTCGAGCAGCGCGTCAAGGACGTGTTCGGCCCACAGGCCGAAGGGTTCGCCGTGCTGAACGGCGCGGGCGCGAACCTGGTCGGCCTGGCACTCATGCTCGGCCGCTATGACGCGATCATCTGCCCCGACACCGCCCACATCGCCACCCACGAGACCGGCGCCACGGAACGCCTGCTCGGGGTGAAACTCGTGACCGTGCCGACGCCTGACGGCAAGCTCCGCCCGGCCGACGTCGCCTCACGCCTGTCCGTCCTGGGCGCGCACCACCACCCTCAGCCCCGTGTCGTCTCCATCTCCCAAGTGACCGAGCTCGGCACCTGCTACTCCCCCGACGAGATCGCGGCCCTCGCCGAGACCGCCCACGCGGCCGGCCTACGCCTCCACGTCGACGGCGCCCGGCTGGCCAACGCGGCGGCGTACCACGGCTGCGGGCTGGACGAGATCACTACGGCGGCGGGCGTGGACGTCTTCAGCTTCGGCGGTACCAAGAACGGGGCGCTCGCCGCTGAGGCGGTCGTCGTCCTGGACCCATCGCTCGCCGGTGCGGTTCCTTTCCTGCGCCGCCAGTCGCTCCAGCTCGCTTCCAAGATGCGGTTCGTCTCGGCTCAGCTCACCGCTCTGCTCACCGACGATCTGTGGCGGCGGAACGCGGCGCACGCCAACGCCATGGCACTCCGCCTAGCGGACGGTCTCGCCGGAGTCCCTGACGTCACTCTTGAGCACCCGGTGGAGTCCAACGCCGTCTTCGCCCGGCTCCCCATCCCGATGGCCACGACGCTCCAGCGGCGCCACCGCTTCCACTTCTGGGACGAGGCGGCCGGTGTCGTCCGCTGGATGACGGCGTTCGACACCACGCCGGACCACGTCGACCACTTCCTCACCGACATCCGCAAGGCAGCCATGTGACCGAGCCGAGCTGCCACGTTTCACGTGAAACACCGCCCGCATGCGATGCGGATCGCTCGTTTCACGTGAAACATCGACCTCCGCCTATGACTGGAGTTGGAAAGCCGAAGGGTAGCGAGGGGGAACCGAGCGGCATGAAAGTCCAGCCCACGGGAACCGAGCGACGTGGGAGTCCAGTCCACAGCAGAACCGAAGCTCCCTGGGCAGCCGACGGGATGGAGCGGCGCCCCCCACGCGGCTACCACCGGGCGGCCGAGGGCTATCCCCGTTCAGCGGACGCCGCCCCGGCAGAGCATGGAGCGACGTCGTCAACGCCCGGCCGTCTCGCTCCGGCGTCAGGGGTCGGGGCCAGAAGCTTGGCTGCCGGAGAGAAGTGCGGACCGTATGAACCACATCAACGGTAGAGGGAAGGCAGTCGGGCGATTTCACCGAGTGAGGGCGCGGTCATGGAACGGCGAGGCAAAGATCGCCAACACCCGAGCGCCCTCACCTCACAGTCGAGCGAAGTGGTTCCACGTGGAATCTCGGCTGGGACTGACTGCTGGAGCAGCGCCGTCCGGCCGAGCAGGCGCTGATCAGCGTGGTCGCCGGGTCTCAGTCGCCTGTTTCACGTGAAACAACGGCCAGGCAGAATCATCAGAGCCCACGACCGGGGGTAGCTCTCGCCTTTCCTGTGGAAGTTCCTGTGCAGATGCCTCGCAGGATCTTCACTCACGGTCTCTCCTACACCACACCGTCCACAAGAAACCACACGCAAGGTTCCTACGCGGACGCCCACGGCGCCGAAGAGCCCATCCAGCCAGGCTTCCACTTCGACTCTCGTTGCCGAGCAAGAAGTGTCGACTCGATTCGGAGCGACTCGTACCGAACCAGCCGCAAGAGCGCAGCCACACGCCCACCGACCGATGCCGAGGAAGCTACTCCTCCGCCTCGCGCATGACGCGGGCCGCCTCAGGGGCCATGGTGCCGATGATGCGCTCCAGGTCGTCGATCGTGGCGAACTCCACCACGATGCGTCCCTTCCTGCGGCCCAGGTCCACCTTCACCTTGGTCTCGAAGTGGTCGGAAAGTCGATCCGCGAGGTGGGCGAGGCCGGGGGCGGTGGGCTTGTTCACCTGACGCTCGCGGGCGGGCTTCGAGGGAGCTGCCTGGACGTTCCCCAGCGCGACGATCTCTTCCACCGCGCGCACGGACAGCAGCTCGGCGACGATGCGCTTGGCGAGCTGGATCATCTCCTCGGGGGTGGACAGACCGAGCAGGGCGCGCGCATGACCGGCGGAGATGGAGCCGGCCGCCAATTTGAGCTGGACGTCGGGCGGAAGCTGGAGCAGGCGCAGGGTGTTGGTGATGTGCGATCGCGAACGGCCGACCTTCTGCGCGATCTGCTCGTGGGTGGCTTCGAAGTCGTCGAGGAGCTGCTGGTAGGCGGCGGCCTCTTCCAGGGGGTTGAGCTGCTCCCTCTGGAGGTTCTCGATCAGCGCGTCACGGAGGAGGTCGGTGTCGCGGGTGTTGCGGACGATCGCCGGGATCTCCTGAAGGCCCGCCATCTTCGAGGCCCGCAGCCGCCGCTCCCCCATGATGAGCTCGTACTGTCCACCCCCAACTGGGCGAACCACCACGGGCTGCAGGAGACCGACCTCACGGATCGACGCCTCCAAGTCCATGAGGCGCTCCTCGTCGAACACCTCGCGCGGCTGCCGTGGGTTCGGCACGATCGCGGAGACGGGGACTTCCTTGAAGTACGCGCCGGCGACAGGCTTCGGCCCCGCGTCGTGCGCCGCCGAGCCGTTGGCGGGCGGCACCGTCCCCGTGCCGTCGACAACGGGACCCGTCGGAATGAGAGCTCCCAGCCCTTTGCCCAATCCCCGCCGCTGCTGGCTCACTGCGTCTCCTCATCCACCCGGGCTGATTCCCGTCACTCCAGGAGAGGTTACCGGTGCGCGCACCGCACAGTGTCTCGTCTACGCACCGTCCCACCGGATTTACGACACCATGCCCTGAACATCCGATGCCAGAGCCTTTCCCGGCACATCTGACGACCGCTCGTCCCGGGCGTGGCGGCCTTCCGCAGCGGACGGTGTGCCAAGCATCGCGAGCCGTCCGGCCAACACCGGATGGGACGATCCTGTGCGAGCCGGTCCCCTACACCATGGCGCGGTGGGCGATCTCGCGGGCCGCGTCCATGTAGGCCATCGCGCCGCTGGAGCCCGGGTCGTACGTCATCACCGACTGGCCGTAGCTGGGCGCCTCCGACAGGCGGACGCTCCGCGGGATCACCGTGCTGAGCACCGTGTCCCCGAAGTGCGCCCGGACCTCGTCCGCCACCTGTGACGCCAGCCGGGTGCGGCCGTCGTACATGGTGAGGACGATCGTGGACAGCCGGAGCGTCGGGTTGAGGTGGGCCTTGATGAGATCGACGTTCCGGAGGAGCTGGCCGAGGCCCTCCAGCGCGTAGTACTCACACTGGATCGGGATCATGACCTCGTCCGCCGCCACCAGGGCGTTGACCGTGAGCAGGCCGAGCGACGGAGGGCAGTCGATGATGACGTAGTCGAAGTCGACCGCGTCGTAGGCCGCGAGCGCCCGGCGCAGGCGAGCCTCCCGGGCCACCAGGGAGACGAGCTCGATCTCGGCGCCGGCCAGGTCGATGGTCGCGGGGGCGCAGTAGAGGTTGGGCATGTCCGGCACCTGCTTGACGATGTCCGCCATCGGCAGGTCGTCGACCAGCACCTGGTAGACGTCGGGTACGTCGCCGCGATGCTCGGTGGCCAGGGCGGTGGACGCGTTGCCCTGGGGGTCCAGGTCGACCACCAGCACGCGCTCGCCCTTCATCGACAATGCGGCCGCGATGTTGACCGACGTGGTGGTCTTGCCCACCCCACCCTTCTGGTTCGCCACCGCGATCACCCGGGTCTTCGCCGGCTTGGGCCAGGAATCGTCAAGGAAGGAGTCGCCCGCCTGAATGGGCAACTTCGTGGCCGGTGTTTCACGTGAAACCACTGAGTTGAGCGCCTCTCGTACCAACGGCGAATCACCTGGGTTCAGGGGGGTCTGGGTCACGGTGGCCATCCTTTCAACCCGTGGCGTACCGGTGGCGGGAATTCGCTGTCGCGACACGCCCTTTTCGGGCCAGCCAACCCCCGTGGCGTGCTCGGACGGAGGCAGATCGGGCCAGCCCAGGCCGCTGTGCGCGACTGGCATGCCGTCACCTCCTTCGTCGCGACCTTTTCTGCTCAGGCGCGCGACCCGCTACGACGCGCACCAGTGTTGCAGGCGGCTCGACCTTACCGCGCCCCACGGTCACAAGCTCGGCCGCACGGGCGCCGACGGCCTTGAGTCGCGGCTCGGCCTCGGCGAGCTCCTCCGCCGCCCGCTCCCCCTTCATCGCGATCAGCTCGCCGCCCTCGCGGAGCAGCGGCATCGCCCAGGTGAGCAGGCGGTCGAGCGGCGCCACCGCGCGGGCGCTGGCGACGTCGAACTGCCGCTCGCCCCGCAGCTCCTCGGCCCGGCCGCGCAGCACCTCGACGTTGTCCAGCTTGAGCGCCTCGACGCACTCCTCAAGGAAAACGGTACGGCGGAGCAGCGGTTCCAGCAGGGTGACCGTGAGATCCGGCCGGACGATGGCCAGCACCAGCCCAGGCAGGCCGGCACCGGAGCCGATATCCACCAGGCGGACGTCCTGCGGCACGACCTCGGCCACCACGGCACAGTTGAGCAGGTGGCGGTCCCAGATCCGCGGCACCTCGCGCGGGCCGAGCAGCCCTCGGACCACTCCGGGACCGGCGAGCAGATCGGCGAACTCCCGGGCTCGGTCCCAGGCATCGCCGGTGAACACATCCCGCGCGATGTCAGGCGGAGGCGGCAGCTCGTCGCTCACTGCTGGGTGACCCTTTCTCACGGTGACGGTGTCAAGGCTATGCGGGGCGATCAGTACTGGAAGACTATCGGCCCCACGTGGACGGCACCCCGCGAGCACGCCGCTTCGACCTTTCCACAATCCGGAAGCCCAGCTCGGGACGGGATCTGTGGACAAGCCTGTGGATAAAACCCGGCTCGCTCGTACGTACGAAAGTTGTGGACAGGGCTCCGGAAACGCGAACGGCCGCCGGCGCCCGAAGGCGGGCCGGCGGCCGGGATGCCAGGGATGCGTCAGGCGGGCAGGACCACCACGTAGCGGTGAGGTTCCTCGCCCTCCGACTCGCTGCGCAGGCCGGCGGCGGCCACCGCATCGTGGACGATCTTGCGCTCGAAGGGGGTCATCGGCTCCAGGGCGCGGGCTTCGCCGCGATCCTTGACCTCGTTGGCCACTTCGGTGCCGAGCTTGCTCAGCTCCGCGCGGCGGCGCTCACGGTAGCCGGCCACGTCGAGCATGAGGCGCGAGCGCTCCCCCGTCTGCCTGTGGACGGCCAGGCGGGTCAGCTCCTGCAGCGCCTCCAGCACTTCGCCTTCCGGGCCGACCAGCTCGGTGCTCTTGATGCCGACGACGGAGACCAGCGCGCGGTCGCCCTCGACGTCCATGTCGATGTCACCGTCGATGTCGGCGATGTCGAGAAGCCCTTCGACGTAGTCGGCCGCGATCTCGCCTTCCTGCTCGAGCGCGTTGAGATCAGGAGCTTTCTCCTGCTCGGCCTCGGTCATGGCCGGCCTCTCCTTCGTGTTCACGACTTCTTGCTGCCGGTGCGCTTGCTGCGGCTCTGCTTGGTGGGCTGGTTCCTGACGATCTTAGGCTGAGGAGGCGGCGCGGGGGCCTCTTCCACTTCCGGAGTCGTCTTGCGCAGCCGCTGGACCATGCTGGGCTTGGGCTTGACCGGGATGACGTTGCCCTTGGCGTCGAACTGCGGCATCGGGTGCCGGCTGTAGAACCAGTGCTGCTGGCCGAGCGTCCACACGTTGGTCGTCACCCAGTAGAGGATCAGGCCGAGCGGGAAGTTCAGGCTGAAGAAGGCGAACAGCGGCGAGATCCACATGAGGATCTTCTGCTGCTGGGCCATGGGGTTGTCGGGCATCTGCGCCATGGATCGGGTGACGCTCTGCCGGACGGTGAGGAACGTGGTCAGCGAGCTGAGCGCGACGAAGAGGGCCAGCACGATCCGCGTCGTGAGCGGGGTCGCGTCCAGGGCGACGAGGTCCTGCTCGGGCATGAAGAAGTAGGCCGGCAGCGGCGCGCCGAAGATGTGCGCCTTGCCGGCGCTGTCGACCAGCTCCTGCGTCATGCCGAACTTCGGCTGGCCGCTGGCCATCGCGTTCAGCACGGTGAACATGCCGATGAAGATCGGGAACTGCGCCAGGACGGGGAGGCAGCCGCCGAGCGGGTTCGCGCCCGCACCCTGGTACAGCGCCATGACCTCCTGGTTCATGCGCTGCTTGTCGTTCTTGTAGCGCTTGCGTAGGTCTGCCACCTTCGGGGCGAGTTCCTGCATCTTCTTCGACGAGCGCATCTGCTTGAGGAAGAGCGGGAAGATGCAGATTCGCATCAGCACGGTCAGCGTGATGATGGTCAGTGCCCACGTCAGTCCGCTGTCCGGATTCAGGAACGTGCTGTATCCCGTATGGATCCAGGTGATGACGAAGGCTACGGCTTCATAGAGCCAGCTCAGCCAGGACAGCTCCACCGAGCTATCTCCCTTGCAATTCGTGAGACCGAACCGGGCGTGGGGGCACCGGGTCAATACCTCCGGGATGGAATGGGTGGCACCGCCCGATGCGCCGGACAGTCAACCAGGTGCCGCGCAGTGCCCCGTGAACGGCTACCGCCTCGAGCCCGTACGCGCTGCACGACGGGTAGAAGCGGCAGCGTGGACCGAGCAGCGGGCTGATGAACGCCCGATAGAACCGAATAGGGCCGATCAGCACCCGAGCGGCGAGGCTCGGTGTCGCTTGCGGCTGCTCCGTCATCTCTGCCCATCCATCGCGGATTCGTGCCGCCTGAGCAGTCGGTCCAAAGTGGAGTCGAGCTCTGCGGCAAGGTGCTCGTATCGCGCTGACGCTGCCGGGGGGTTCGCGCGTACCACAAGCAGGCTACCTCCCGGAAGCCGGTCGAGACGCTCGCGCATCAGGTGTCGGAGCCGCCGCTTGACCTTGTTGCGCACCACGGCGCCCCCGACGGACCGGCTGACGACGAAGCCCACGAGGGGCGTCCCTTCCCCGGAAACGGCGAAATGCACCACCAGCGTGGGGCGGCCGGCGCGTTTGCCGCGCTTGATCGCCGTCTGGAAGTCGTCGCCCCGCCGCATGCGGGTTGGCCGGGAAAGCATGGAAGACGCCTATCGCCCGCCGGTGTGGTTCACCGGCGGGCGGACAGTCGGGCGCGGGACGATCAGGCCGACAGCTTCTCGCGACCCTTGCGGCGGCGAGAGGCGAGGATGGCCCGACCGGCCCGGGTGCGCATCCGCAGCCGGAAGCCGTGGGTCTTCGCGCGGCGACGGTTGTTCGGCTGGAAAGTACGCTTGCTCACGAGTGGGCTCCAGGCTTGAAGGTGCGCACGAGGCGCTGAACACACATGGCTGGCCTGTCAAAAGGCGAGGGCACGCGAAATAGCCGACGCGTGACAAGCCGACCGTCGTACGCTACGCGGCGGAGCGCCCCAGGTCAAACCGGAGTCGTCATCCACGAATCCACAGGCGACTTTTCCACCGGCAGGACCACGTCCACATGTTGTGCACTCAGGTACCACTAGGCTGTGGACAACGCCTTGAACACAGCTGTGCACATAGATACTGTCGGCCCTTCCAGGCCCGCTAGAGGGCTGTGCATAGCTTGTGGATCTCCTGTGGAGACCGCGGGCGTCCCGGCCGGGGGCGACGCTGTGGACGACAGAGCACGGCGCGACGCGTTGGCCCGCTGGATGTGGATAACGATCGTGGGGGGCCGCGAAAGGAAGGAGGGGGAGACGCGCGATGAACAATGTCGACCTGGGCGCGGTGTGGGCCAGGGCCTTGGGCAACTTTCTCAACGAGAACGTGCCCATCCAGCAGCGCACCTGGCTCGGGATGGTGCGCCCCATCGCCCTCGCGGACGACACGATCGTGCTGGGTGTCCCCAACGACTTCCTGAAGGACCTCATCGAGGGCAAACTGCGCCCGCTCGTCGCCCACGCGCTCTCCCAGGAGCTGGGCCGCGCCATGCGCCTGGCCGTGATGATCGACACGACGGCCCCCGAGCCGCCCAAGCAGGAGCCTCATCCCCAGCCTGGGGGTAATGGTTATCCCCAAGGCCAGGACCCTCAGCCCCGTTTTCCACAAGGGCCCGCACCCCAGCATTTCGCGGTTTCCGAGCCTCCGCAGTTCTATTCTCCCCAGCCGGATCCGGGCCAGTCGTCCACCGATTATCCACAGCCGTCGTTCTCCTTCGACCAAGGTTCGTTCGACAAAGGCTCCTTCGCCAAAGGCTCCTTCGACCAGGGCTCGTTCGACCCGCCTCCGTCGTACACACCGCCTGTGGAGAAGGCGCCGGAACCGGCGCCGAACCGGTGGGAGGCCAAGAGCAACAAGCCCAGCGAGCCGGCCCGGCTGAACCAGAAGTACACCTTCGAGACGTTCGTCATCGGGGCCAGCAACCGTTTCGCGCACGCCGCGGCGGTAGCCGTCGCCGAATCCCCCGCCAAGGCGTACAACCCGCTGTTCATCTACGGCGACTCGGGGCTGGGCAAGACGCACCTTCTTCATGCCATCGGGCATTACGCGCAGAGCCTGTACGACGGCGCCCGGGTGCGTTACGTGAGCTCCGAGGAGTTCACCAACGACTTCATCAACAGCATCCGCGACCACAAGGCCGACGGGTTCCGGGGCCGTTATCGCGCGATCGACATCCTGCTCGTGGACGACATCCAGTTCCTGGAGGGCAAGGAGCAGACGCAGGAGGAGTTCTTCCACACCTTCAACACGCTCCACAACGCCAACAAGCAGATCGTGATCTCCAGCGACCGGGCGCCGAAGCAGCTGATCACGCTGGAGGACCGGCTGCGCAACCGGTTCGAGTGGGGCCTGATAACCGACGTGCAGCCGCCCGAGCTGGAGACGCGGATCGCGATCCTGCGGAAGAAGGCCATACAGGAGGGCCTGGCGGCGCCGCCCGAGGTGCTGGAGTACATCGCCAGCCGGATCTCCACCAACATCCGCGAGCTGGAGGGGGCGCTGATCAGGGTCACCGCGTTCGCCAGCCTCAACCGGCAGGGTGTGGATCTCCAACTGGCCGAGGTGGTGCTCAAGGACCTGATCACCTCCGAGTCGGGGCCGGAGATCACGATCGCCACGATCATGGCGAAGACGGCCGAGTACTTCGGCATCAGCATCGACGACCTGTGCGGCAGCTCGCGCAGCAGGGCGCTGGTGAACGCCCGGCAGATCGCGATGTATCTGGCGCGGGAGCTGACGGAGCTGTCGCTACCGAAGATCGGGCAGCAGTTCGGCGGCCGCGACCACACGACCGTGATGCACGCCGAACGCAAGATCCGATCGCTCATCGCCGAGCGCAGGTCGATGTACAACCAGGTCAACGAGCTGACAATGCGGATCAAACAGACGTCCCGCGGGTCCTAGTCGTCATGCACACCCTGTGGAAAACACTGTGGATCAGGGGAAACGCGCCGAGGGCCCGTTCGTACGCCCCACTATGCCCAGAAATTTTCCGCGCCGAGGCTGGGGATAACAGTGGGGACATCCTGAGGAGAACCTGGGGACTACTCGTGGATGACTTGGGGACGGCCTGTGCACAGTCTCCGAGAGGGCCGCGGAAGGCCCGTTTACCCCGTGGACAACCGGTGGAAACCCGGTGGATGACCGGTGGACGAAGGCACCAAGATCTGGGGATGCCCTGTGGGCGACGGCGCTTCATCCCCAGCCGCCGAAGTTTCCCCCAGGCGTCACCCACACCCTCAGTGGATGAAAATCGGGCCACTGAGCAGCGGATACGCGAGTTGTCCACAGTATCCACCGCCCCTAGTGTGATGACTCCACTTATCTCTTAAGAAGAAACTCAAGACCCATAGAGGGGTTCTCGCGGTTCGCGCGTGCGGGAGGCGAGACACTTGGAATCAACGACGAACCAGGAGGCTGATCACCGTGATGTTCCGAATCGAGCGAGACGTCCTCGCTGAGGCGGTGGCATGGACGGCACGCAGCCTCCCGGCACGGCCGTCCGTCCCCGTCCTGGCCGGCATGCGCCTGGAGGTGACCGACGAGCAGCGGCTGAAGCTGTCCGGCTTCGACTACGAGGTCTCGGCCGAGGTGACGCTCGAGGTCCACACCGGCGAGCCCGGCGTGGTCCTCGTCTCCGGCAAGCTGCTGGCCGAGATCACCCGCGCGCTTCCCGCACAGCCTGTGGACTTCGTGGTGGAGGGCGCCAAGGCGGTCGTCACCTGTGGCAGCGCCCGGTTCACCCTGCTCACCATGCCTGTGGAGGACTATCCGACGCTCCCGGCCATGCCGCCGGCGGCCGGGAGGGTGGGCAGCGACGTCTTCGCCGCCGCCGTCGGCCAGGTGGCCGTCGCCGCCGGGCGCGACGACACGCTGCCGATGCTCACCGGCGTGCGCATGGAGATCGAGGGCGACACCGTCACCCTGGCCGCGACCGACCGCTACCGCCTGGCCGTGCGCGAGCTCAAGTGGCAGCCGGGCCAGCCCGACTTCTCCGCCATCGCGATGATCCCCGGCAAGACCCTGGCCGACACGGCCAAGGCCCTGGGGGCCACCGGGGCCGAGGTGGAGATCGCCCTCAGCTCCGCGGGCGGCACCGGCGAAGGCATGATCGGCTTCTCCAGCGCGGGCCGGCGCACCACCACCCGGCTGCTCGACCCCGAGTTCCCCAAGTACCGCTCGCTGCTGCCCACCGAGTTCTCCGCGCGCGCCGACCTGTCCACAGGCCCGTTCGTGGAGGCGGTCAAGCGCGTGGCCCTGGTCGCCGAGCGCAACACTCCGGTGCGGCTGGCCTTCAAGAGCGGCGAGGTCGTCCTGGAGGCGGGCAGCGGCGACGAGGCCCAGGCCGTCGAGGCGCTGCCGGTGGAGTACGAGGGCGAGGAGATGAACATCGCCTTCAACCACCAGTTCCTGCTCGAAGGGCTGGGCGCGATCGACTCCGACGTGGCCAGGCTGCAGATGACCACCTCGACCAAGCCCGCCATCCTCACCGGGGGCAAGCCTGTGGACGAAGGCGGCACTCCCGACTACCGCTACCTGATCATGCCGATCCGCCTGTCCAGCTGAATAATCGGGCGATGATGATGGAAGCCGGACGAGAGGGTAGTGGGGCAGCATGCAGATCGGCATGGTGGGACTCGGCAAGATGGGCGGCAACATGGCCGAGCGGCTGCGCCGCGGCGGTCACGACGTGGTCGGGTTCGACCGCGATCCCTCGATCAGCGACGTGGGGAGCCTGAAGGAGCTGGTCGAGAGGCTGCGGGCGCCCCGCGTGGTCTGGGTGATGGTGCCGGCCGGGGTGCCCACCCAGCAGACGATCGACGACCTCGGCGAGCTGCTGTCCGAGGGCGACGTGGTCGTCGACGGCGGCAACTCCCACTATGTGGACGACCAGAAGCACGCCGCCGAGCTGGCCCGCAAGGGCATCGGCTTCGTCGACTGCGGCGTGAGCGGCGGCGTCTGGGGGCTGGAGAACGGCTACGCCCTCATGTGCGGCGGCGACGGGCCGCACGTCCAGCGGCTGATGCCGATCTTCGAGACGCTCAAGCCCGAAGGCACGGACGGCTTCGTGCACGCCGGGGACGTGGGCGCCGGCCACTTCGCGAAGATGGTCCACAACGGCATCGAGTACGGCATGATGCAGTCCTTCGCCGAAGGCTGGGAGCTGCTGGAGGCCTCCGACGTCGTCAAGGACGTCCGGGGCTGCTTCAGCAGCTGGCGCACCGGCACCGTGATCCGCTCCTGGCTGCTCGATCTCATGGTGCGGGCGCTCGACGACGACGAGCACCTGGAGGGCCTGCGCGGCTACGCCCAGGACTCCGGTGAGGGCCGGTGGACGGTGCAGGCCGCCGTGGACCACGCGGTGCCGCTCCCGGTGATCACCGCCGCGCTGTTCGCCAGGTTCGCCTCCCGTCAGGACGACTCTCCCTCGATGAAGGTGGTGGCCGCGCTGCGCAACCAGTTCGGCGGCCACGCGATCACCGCTACCGAGGGCTCCACGGACAAGGGGGCCGACTCGCCGGGCGCCGACGTGACCCCGCCGCCGCGCGACGCCGACCGGCGGTGAGTTTTCCACAGGGTGTGCGCCGATGACCGAAGAGGTCGGTGTGGCGGGCTAACCTTCGTGGGGTGCACGTCGCCCACCTCTCGCTGACCGACTTCCGGTCCTACGCGTCCGTGGAGCTCGGCCTGGAGCCGGGCGTCACGGCCTTCGTGGGGCCCAACGGCCAGGGCAAGACCAACCTCGTCGAGGCGCTGGGCTACGTGGCGACCCACTCCAGTCACCGGGTGGCCGCCGACGCCCCGCTGGTGCGCCACGGCGCCTCGCGGGCGGTCGTGCGCTGCGCCGTCCACAGGGACGACCGGCGCGCCCTGGTGGAGCTGGAGATCAACCCCGGCCGGGCCAACCGCGCCCGGCTCAACCGCTCCCCCGTCTCCCGCGCGCGCGACGTCATCGGGTTGCTGCGCACGGTCCTGTTCGCCCCCGAGGACCTCTCCATGGTCAAGGGCGACCCGTCCGAGCGCCGCCGCTTCCTGGACGAGCTGCTGGTCTCCAGGGCTCCACGGTTCGCGGGCGTGCGCGCCGACTACGACCGGGTGCTGAAGCAGCGCGGCGCGCTCCTGCGTACGGCCTCGCAGGCCCGCAGAGGGGCCAGGAGCGGCCGTAGAGCCGAGAGTGAGGTCGGATTCACGGCGGCGGGCGCCGGCGACGTGCTGAGCACTCTGGAGGTCTGGGACGCCCATCTGGCCCGCCACGGCGCCGAGCTGCTGCGCGCCCGGCTGGAGCTGGTCGAGGCGCTGCGCCCGCTGGTCGCCGCGGCCTACGCCGCGCTGGCGCCCACGAGCGCTCCCGCGACGCTCGCCTATCGCAGCACGTTGTCCACAGGTGGGGACGACTCGGAGGGCGAAATCCCCGGTGAGAGGGGATCTCCCGAGGCGCAGACGTTATCCACATGCCTGGGGAAAACTCTCGAGGAGCGGCTCAGGGAGCGGCTGCTGGAGGTCCGCTCCGCCGAGCTCGAACGCGGCGTGACCCTCGTCGGCCCCCACCGCGACGACCTGATCCTGCGCCTGGGCGAGCTGCCCGCCAGGGGTTACGCCAGCCACGGCGAGTCCTGGTCGTTCGCGCTCGCGCTGCGGCTGGCCGCCTACGACCTCCTGCGGGCCGACGGCGGCGATCCGGTGCTGATCCTCGACGACGTGTTCGCCGAGCTCGACGCGCAGCGCAGACGCCGCCTCGCCGAGATCGTCGCCCCGGCCGAGCAGGTGCTCATCACCGCGGCCGTGGCCGACGACGTGCCGTCCGAGTTGTCCGGAGCCAGGTTCGACGTCGCTGAAGGGAGCGTGCGACGTGTCCGCTGACCACGATGCCACCGCCAGGGGCGCCGCCCTGGCCAGGGAGAAGCTCGCCCAGGCGAAGGCCGACGCCGCCAGACGGGGCCAGCTCCCCCGCAGCGAGCCCAGGCGCAGGGCGGCCGGCCCCCGCCGGGACGCCGGGGACCCGCAGCTGTTCGGCCGGGCGATCGCCGAGCTGCTGGCGGCCCGGGGCTGGGAGCAGTCCGCGGCGGTGGGCGGCGTGTTCGGCCGGTGGGCCGACATCGTCGGCCCCGAGCTGGCCGCCCACACCAAACCCGAGTCCTTCGCCGACGGCGAGGTGCTCGTCGTGGCCGACTCCACGGCCTGGGCGACGCAGGTCCGGCTGCTCGCGCGCACCCTCGTACGCCGGCTCAACGAGGAGCTGGGCGACAACACCGTGACGAAGGTGAAGGTCAGAGGCCCGATGAATGCGCCGCGACCATCGGGCGGATTGCGGGTGACCGGAAGTCGCGGCCCTGGTGACACCTATGGGTAGCCGCGTCCAGCCGCAGGCCGGGGCCACCCTGGATCCGCCCCGGCCTGCGGTCGGCCTGTGACAGGCGCGGCTGCGGTTGCCGGGCGGTCAGAGGGGTCGCAGACGCGCTGACCCCCCGATCCGGAGGGGGGATGCTGATCCGGGGGGAAAACGGGCCAGAGAGCATCACAGGCGCGTTCAATGCCACCTTCGGGCTCCGAACCCGGTAGAATGAAAGCGGATTCCGGACACGTCCGCTTGCGTGTCACCCCGGCAGGCAAGCCGACTCCCCTGGGTGACCGCGCATCGGGGCACTCACGACGGTGACGGGCACGGCAGGGGCACTTCACGCATTCAGCGTCCCCGCCGCGTGTCCGCGGCAGGAGGATTACGCAGTTGTCCTACGACGCTAGCTCAATCACCGTACTCGAGGGGCTTGAGGCCGTACGCAAGCGCCCGGGTATGTATATCGGCTCGACCGGCGAGCGCGGCCTGCACCACCTCGTCTACGAGATCGTCGACAACGCGGTCGACGAGGCCCTGGCCGGCTTCGCCGACCGGATCGACGTCACGCTGCTCGCCGACAACGGCGTGCGCGTCGTCGACAACGGCCGCGGCATCCCGACCGGCATCCACCCGGTCGAGAAGCGCTCCGCGGTCGAGGTCGTGCTGACGACCCTGCACGCAGGCGGCAAGTTCGACAGCCAGGCCTACGCCGTCTCCGGCGGCCTGCACGGCGTCGGCTCGGCCGTCGTCAACGCGCTGTCGACGGCCATGGACGTCGAGATCAAGCAGAACGGCCACTACTGGCGGATCTTCTTCGACCACGCCAAGCCGACCGCCCCCCTGGCCAAGGGCGAGGAGACCGGCGAGACCGGCACCAGCGTCACGTTCTGGCCCGACCCCGACGTCTTCGAGACCACCACCTGGAACTACGAGACGCTCTCGCGCCGCTTCCAGGAGACGGCCTTCCTCAACAAGGGCCTGACGATCACGATCACCGACGAGCGCCCCGACCACGTCAACGGTGAGGCGCACCGGGCCGAATACCACTACGAGGGCGGCCTGTCCGACTTCGTCAGGCACCTCAACGCCAAGAAGGAGCCGGCCCACGCGTCGATCATCTCCTTCGAGACCGAGGGCGACGGCATCGCGGTCGAGATCTCGATGCAGTGGAACAACTCCTACTCGGAGTCCGTCTACACCTTCGCCAACATGATCAACACGGCCGAGGGCGGCACTCACGAGGAGGGCTTCCGCGCCGCGCTGACGTCCATCGTCAACCGCTACGCGCGCGAGCAGAAGTTCCTCAAGGAGGGCAAGGACGACAACCTCTCCGGCGAGGACGTCCGCGAGGGCCTGACCGCGATCATCTCGGTCAAGCTCTCCGACCCGCAGTTCGAGGGTCAGACCAAGACCAAGCTCGGCAACACCGAGGCCAAGTCGTTCGTCCAGAAGGCCTGCAACGACCACCTGCGCGACTGGTTCGAGCGCAACCCGGGCGAGGCCAAGGACATCATCAACAAGTGCCTGCAGGCATCCCGCGCCCGCATGGCCGCCCGCCAGGCGCGCGACCTGACCCGCCGCAAGTCGCTGCTGGAGTCCGGCAGCGGGCTGCCCGGCAAGCTGGCCGACTGCCAGTGGAACGACCCGGAGAAGTGCGAGCTGTTCATCGTCGAGGGCGACTCGGCCGGCGGCTCGGCCAAGGGCGGTCGCGACTCGCGGTTCCAGGCGATCCTGCCGATCCGCGGCAAGATCCTCAACGTGGAGAAGGCCCGGATCGACAAGGTGCTGAAGAACGCCGAGGTCCAGGCGCTCATCACCGCCCTCGGCACCGGCGTCCACGACGACTTCGACCTCGCCAAGCTGCGCTACCACAAGGTCATCCTGATGGCCGACGCCGACGTCGACGGTCAGCACATCAACACGCTGCTGCTGACGCTGCTGTTCAGGTTCATGCGGCCGCTCATCGAGACCGGCCACGTCTACCTGTCCTGCCCGCCCCTCTACAAGATCAAGTGGGACCGCAAGGGCGAGGACGCCTCGTACGCCTACTCCGACACCGAGCGCGACGCCGTCATCCAGGCGGGGATCGACGCCGGCAAGCCCGACCCGCGCCCGCGCGACAACGTCCAGCGGTTCAAGGGGCTCGGCGAGATGAACGCCGCCCAGCTCTGGGAGACCACGATGAACCCCGAGACCCGGCTGCTGCGCCTCGTCACGCTCGACGACGCGGCCCAGGCCGACGACCTGTTCAGCGTGCTCATGGGCGAGGACGTGGAGGCGCGCCGCGACTTCATCATCCGCAACGCGCGCGACGTCCGCTTCCTCGACGTCTGAGCGGCCTAGCCGCATCACGAAAAAGGACCACAACCTGTGACGGAAGTGAACACCACTCCCCCGGCTGACCGCATCGAACCGGTGGACATCCAGTCCGAGATGCAGCGCAGCTACATGGACTACGCGATGTCCGTCATCGTGTCCAGGGCGCTGCCGGACGTACGTGACGGGCTCAAGCCGGTGCACCGCCGGGTGCTGTACGCGATGTACGACGGCGGCTACCGCCCCGACCGCGGCTACTTCAAGTGCGCCCGCGTCGTCGGCGACGTGATGGGCACCTACCACCCGCACGGCGACACCTCGATCTACGACGCGCTGGTCCGGCTCGCCCAGCACTGGTCGCTGCGCTACCCGCTGGTCGACGGGCAGGGCAACTTCGGCTCGCCGGGCAACGACCCGGCGGCCGCGATGCGCTACACCGAGTGCAAGCTCGCGCCCATCGCCATGGAGATGCTGCGCGACATCGACAAGGAGACCGTCGACTTCCGGCCCAACTACGACGGCAAGTCGCAGGAGCCGGAGGTCCTGCCGGCGCGGTTCCCGCAGCTGCTGGTCAACGGCTCGGGCGGCATCGCCGTCGGCATGGCCACCAACATCCCGCCGCACAACCTGCGTGAGGTGGCCGCCGCGGTCAAATGGTGCCTGGAGCACCCCGAGGCCGAGGACGAGGAGCTGCTCGAAGCCTCGATCAGGCTGGTCAAGGGGCCCGACTTCCCCACCCGCGCGCTCATCGTCGGCCGCCGCGGCATCGAGGACGCCTACCGCACGGGCCGCGGCTCGATCACCATGCGGGCCGTCGTCGAGGTCGAGGAGGACGGCAAGGGCCGCCAGGCGCTGGTCGTCACCGAACTCCCCTACCAGGTCAACCCCGACAACCTCGCGCTCAAGATCGCTGAGCTGGTCCGCGAGGGCAGGCTGACCGGCATCGCCGACGTCCGCGACGAGAGCTCCTCCCGGGTCGGCCAGCGGCTGGTGATCGTGCTCAAGCGCGACGCCGTCGCCAAGGTCGTGCTCAACAACCTCTACAAGCACACCCAGCTGCAGGACACCTTCGGCGCCAACATGCTGGCGCTGGTCGACGGCGTGCCGCGCACGCTCCGGCTCGACCAGTTCATCCGGCACTACGTGGCCCACCAGATCGAGGTCATCGTCCGCCGTACGCGCTATCTGCTGCGCAAGGCGGAGGAGCGCGCCCACATCCTGCGCGCGCTGCTCAAGGCGCTCGACCGGCTCGACGAGGTCATCGCGCTGATCCGGGCGTCGGAGTCCGCCTCCCACGCCCAGCAGGGCCTGATGTCGCTGCTGGAGATCGACGAGATCCAGGCGCAGGCCATTCTGGACATGCAGCTGCGCAAGCTCGCCGCCCTGGAGCGTCAGGCGATCCAGGACGAGTTCGAGCACCTGATGACGCAGATCGCCGAGTACAACGCGATCCTGGCCAGCGAGTCCCGCCAGCGCGAGATCATCGGCGAGGAACTGGGCGAGGTCGTCTCGCGCTACGGCGACGAACGCCGGACCGAGATCATCGCCCACGACGGCGACATGTCCATCGAGGACCTCATCGCCGAGGACGACATCGTCATCACCATCACCCGCGGCGGCTACGCCAAGCGCACCAAGACCGACCTCTACCGCGCGCAGAAACGCGGCGGCAAGGGCGTGCGCGGCGCGCAGCTGCGCCAGGACGACATCGTCGACCACTTCTTCGTCACCACCACCCACCACTGGCTGCTCTTCTTCACCAACAAGGGCCGCGTCTACCGGGTCAAGGCGTACGAGCTCCCCGACGCGGGACGCGACGCCCGCGGCATGCACCTGGCCAACCTCCTGGCCATGCAGCCCGACGAGACGGTCATGGAGGTCCTCTACCTGCGTGACTACGAGGTCGCCCCGTACCTCGTGCTCGCCACCCGCAGCGGCCTGGTGAAGAAGACCCGTTTGTCCGAGTACGACTCCCCCAGGTCCGGCGGCCTGATCGCGATCAATCTGCGCGAGGACGACGAGGTCATCGGCGCCCGCCTGATCTCCGAGGACGACGACCTGCTGCTCGTCTCCAAGGGCGCGCAGTCGATCCGGTTCACCGCCTCCGACGAGGCGCTGCGGCCGATGGGACGCGCCACCAGCGGCGTGATCGGCATGCGATTCCTCGAAGGCGACGAACTCCTGGCCATGAACAGGATCTCTGACGGTCAAGACGTGCTTATCGCCACGAAGGCTGGGTACGCGAAACGCACACCCGTCGAGCAGTATCCAGTCCAAGGACGTGGCGGAAAGGGCGTGCTCACTGCAAAAATCGTGAGCTCTCGTGGCAAGCTGGTCGGAGCCGTCATGGTCAACCCGGAGGACGAGGTCTTCGCGATCACGTCCGCAGGCGGGGTGATCCGGACGAGTGCCGGCGAAATCAAGCAGTCCGGCCGGCAGACCATGGGAGTCCGATTGATGAACCTCGCCGAAGGCGACAGCGTGGTGGCCCTCGCCCGGAACGCCGAGTCGATGGAGACTTCGGTGGAGAGTGAAGCAGACGGGGGAGGAGAGTAATTGATGAGCGCCCAGGGTGGCGCCGCCAGGACCCAGGCGGCTCGGGACAACGGCCAGCAACAGCCGAGCAAGTCCCCTGATCAGAAGCCTCAGAAGGCACAGGAGGAGGAGGGCAACCCGACGAAGCCGGCGCTTCAGCCGGAAGGTCAGCAGCAGCCGCGGCCACCGTCCGCGGGCCCCGGCCCGTCGGCTCCTCCGTCGGCTCCCCCGCGGGTGCCCGCGCCGCCGGAGCGGGACGGCAACAACGACACCACGCGCGTACGCCCGTCGCTGGCGTCCGAGGCTCCCCCGGCCATCGAACTGCCCGGCAAGAAGAAGAAGTCGTCGAGTGGCGGAGGCGCCCGCCTCCCCCGCAAGGCCCACCTGGTACTGCGCCGCGTCGAGCCGTGGTCGGCCATGAAGTTCAGCTTCGTGGTGTCCCTGGTCTGCTTCGTGGTGCTCTTCGTCGCGGTCGCCGTCCTGTACGGCGTGCTGTCGGCCCTGGGCGTGTTCGACTCGATCGTCGACCTGGTCAACCAGCTGAGCCAGGGCGAGCAGGGAGAAGGGTCGCTGCAGATCGACATCGCCTCCTGGTTCGAGCCGATGCGCATCCTGGGCTACACGGCTCTCATCGGCGCCGTGAACGTCGTTCTCATCACCGCCCTCGCCACCCTGGGCGCGGTCATCTACAACGTCTCCAGCGACCTCGTGGGCGGCGTCGAAGTGACCTTCAGCGAGGCCGAGTAACCCGTCCACCCCGCTCACGCCGTCCAGCGGCGGCGCGAGCGGGGTACGGAAGGCGGTAAGCTTTCCTCAGCCGACCAACCGGTTCGCGCCCGCGCGGTGGATGCGATACGGTTTCGGTGGCGCGGGGCTATAGCTCAGACGGTTAGAGCGCTTCCCTGATAAGGAAGAGGTCCCAGGTTCAAGTCCTGGTAGCCCCACCGTATGTCAGAGGCCGTCTCCCATCATGGGAGATGGCCTTTTTGATCTTCTGAGGGACTATGCCTGCTGGTGTAGTCGCCGAAGATCTGGTCCATCGCGTCCGCCCCTTCCAGCAGCACCGGGCGGAGCTGCTTCCGGTAGACCTGTGATCCTGGTAGTCTTTTGGGCGCTCGCGCAGCGTGTGCGGGCGTCTTCTGCATGAGGGAATGAAGCCAGTGATCACGGGTGTGCCCAGCGGCCGCCTGTCGCGGCGGTCCGACGTCTTGTCGTGATTCCACTCCTCATGCCGTAAAGGACTTCCCACCTTGTCTGTGGATCTTCGCATCCAGCAGTCTGTCCTCTCCCGCCGTCCGGCCGCCGTCGAATCGGGGCCGTTCATCCTGGGTTTCGACCCGGCGACCGACAGTCCCAACATCAACTACGCGACACCACGCCCTGGCGCGGAGATCACCGCCTCCGACGTCGCGAGCTTGGTGGGGGCGTTCCGCTCCGCGTCACGACGGCCCCGTTTGGAGTACGTCGTGAACTGCGCCCCCGCCCTTGAGGAGCTGCTGCTCGCGGCTGGTTTCACGGTCGAGGAGCGGCACGAGTTCCTGACCTGCTCGCCCGAATCCTTCGTCTCGCCGCCGCCGGTCGACGGCTTCGTCGTGCGACAACCGGAGAACCGAGCCGAGCGGGCGGCGATGGTGGCCGCCCAAGGCGAGGCATTCGGTGACGCGTTCGAGGTGAGCGACGCCGACGTAGACCGCCTCGAAACGCTGCGGCAGCAGGGCGGCTTCGAGATGGCGGCGTTCGCCTCGGACGGCCCCTGTGCCGGTGCAGGCCAGGCAGTCCCACCCGGCGGCGGGGTCAGTGAGATCGCGGGCATTGCGGTGCGGGCGCCCTACCGGCGTCGCGGTCTCGGCGGGACCATCACGGCCGCGCTCAGCCGGCAGATCTTCGAGTCGGGCGCCGACCTGGCCTGGCTCGAAGCGTCGGGTGACGACTCGTGGCGGGTCTACGAGCGGGTCGGCTTCCGCACGGCGGGCCGCCGCCTCTACATCCGGCTGTAGCCGAACGGGGCCGGCCTACGGGAAGTCTTCAGTGGTCCGGCCCCAGCCTCTCGCGGGCCGGTCTCGTTCCGATATTGATCCACGCAGGATCGGCACAGAACTGGTTCTGATATCAGAGAGGTAGCCGGGTGACGATGGCCACGGACACCGCCGACGAGCAGACCCCGACCCCGGTGCGACGCCGCGGCGGGGTCAGCCTCGGCGTGCCGGGTGAGCACGAGGCGGTGCTCACCGGCTACCGGACCGGGATATCCGGAACCAACACGTCCCCCACGTGGGCACACCTGAAGACCAGCTTGAGGAGTCCGTACGGCCGTCCTCCTGAGCCAGAGAAGGTCCCGCCGCGCCACCGCTCTGCGCGACGCCCTCACCGGGGCACAGCCGTCCGGCGCCAGGTAGCAGGCATGGATCCACATCGACAGTCCTGGCAGGCCGGCCGGGAAGTCCACTGTCTTGTCGCGTACCGGCAGCACCGCCGTGCCTGTGACACTCATCGTCGACGCCGGGGCGGCGCATGTAGTTCGCGGCGGGGCCGGCGACCCAGAGTCGCCTGCGGAGCCGTGGCCTTTGGGCGTGTGAACTCCGCGGGCGACTGGTAGGGCCTGCCGGACTAGCCGTTGGCCTGGGTTACGGCAGCCACGATTTCCGGCTTGTCCGATTGCAGGCTGGCTCGCCATCCCAACGTTGTGCAGCGGGTACTCGTTGATCAGTACCAGCACTTCGTCGGTGTTGGCGATGCCCTTGTAGGCCCCCGCGATGGCTGACTCGATCTTCTGCACCACCTTGCGCTTGGCGTCCAGCCTGAACAGTTCCGGCGCCTCCAGCGAGAAGACGGGCCGCACCGGTTCGGTGCCGACCCGCCCGTCCTGGGAGACGTTCTCCACCGGGTGCTCGCGCAGCCAACCCCGGGTGTCGGGAATCTGGTACGCCTCGTCGAGCGCCTCGGTGATCTCCTTCGGCATCTTTTGCGTCGCATCCGGTGGCGCGCCTTGCGGGACGTCAACGGTGAACCGGGGCATGAGCTGCCTCCTTGTGGCCTGGTCGATGCCAGATGGTTGGACATCGACATCAGCCGGGACGAGCCTGACCGACCCCACGCCACCTTGGTCACCGACCTGGCCACACTGCTCACCCTGCTCCGCACTGACCAACCCATCGACGAGGTACTCGCCGGCGGCGCGGCCCAATCGGAGGGAGACCGTTCGATAGTCGACAGATGGCGCCGACTATTCCCGCTGCCTCAACCAGTGCCCGTCCAGGTCCGCACATAAGGCCACTGGACCTGAACGCCTCGTGACCAGCACCAGGGCGAGGAAGATCGCGCGCCGATACGCAGAGCGTGCTCAAGGTCAGTGGACAGTGCTTACGGAAATGGCAGAACCCGGAGTTCCCGCGGAATGGGCTTATCGTCCACCGTGGTCCGGCATCGTGTCGGGTGCCGCGATATCGCATCTCGAGGACCTGAGGGTCATCCGGGAACCAGAGCGAAACCGTAAGCGTTCGATGATTGACTGGCTCGAAGAGCGGGGGCGGCAAATGAGCAACGCGAGGCGCTCAAGAAGGCGAGAAAAACGGCGACGCGCCCGAGCGGCCGAGCAGGCGGCTAGGGAGAAAAGTGCGGTTCGCAGGCTTGCGCTCTACACGGTGGCCAGCGTTCTTGTTCTCGGCTGCTTGATCTATCTGGTGTTTCCGAGCGTGGGAGTGGCCGGCGCAAATGGCATCGCATCGTTCGTAATCTTCGCTGCAGCGAGTCCGCGCGACGGCTGGATACCGTTAACTGGTCCCCGTGCGATCTTTCGCGTCCAGGTCATGACCATCAGCGGTCTTCTGACTATAGCGTTCGTGCTGGCGTATGGAATCTTGGAGCAGATGGGGTGAGTGACCAACCGCGGGTCAAGCCCACCCGATTGACTCGTGACAGTGGCCGCTTTCCGAACTTCGGAAGGCGGCCATTCTGCTGTCCGCGTGACGTGAAGTCCGCAAGGACTTGGGCTGCGGGATGGGCGCTGCCCTCAGGAGGTGGTGCATGAGCTGGTTCCAGGCGGGGCCGTCGAACCGAACAGACCCGGGGCACCCCAGGCTCGGACGAGCTTGTCAGGCACCGGCGGGCTGCATACGCGGGCGTCGAACACGCCCTGGTACTTCCACGGGCCCTTGCCGCGCGTAGTCCAGTAGTACTGTGCGTCGATCAGGGCCACGACGTGGAACTCGTCGTCTTCGGGGGTGGCGCCGAAGATCATCCCGACGTGGACGGTGCCGCCGCCTGCCACTCTCCCGGCTCTCTCGGGACCGCCAGAGCCGTCAGTGGCGCCTCGTGCGGCGGCGGCGAGCTGATTTCGGGTCTCCTCGGTGATCGACAGCGGGAGGACCGAACCGGCCGGAAGACGATTCTCCTGCTCGTAGTAGTCGTTCTCGAGGTTGACCGTCCGCGTTGGCGTGACCGGCGCGGCTGAGACGGGCGCATGGCCGGAGCTGGACTGGTCAGGCTCCTGTAACACCACCGTCAGCGTCGCGATGACCGCGACGCTGAAAGCGATGACCAGACTTAAGGTGAGGAACAGGGCCGTTGACGTGCCACCACGCCCGCCGATGGCAGGCGGAATCGGATCACTCACCAGCGTTTTCTACCACGACCTTTCTCGCGTCGTCCTGGCCGATGGCGCTCCGCTCGGGCGCTTCGGGTGATGCCGGAAGGACGCGTTCCGTCCCTCGGTGAAACGGCCGAAAGGATGAGGCCGGGGGACGCGTACCCTGCTTTCGGCCGGTGTGGCGCCGTGGGACGGCCCGCAGGATGGGGGGCCATGTCACGTGAGGATGTCCCCCCAGGGCCGGGCTCTCAGGGCCTGGCCGGTCACCGTCCGGCCGCTCCCGACGGCAGGTCCCGGATCGTCGCGCTCGACGTGCTGCGCGGGTTCACGTTGTGCGAGATCCTGCTCGCCAACATCCAGTTGATCGCCGGTGGTGGCACCGCCGTCGTGGTGCGGCCGCTGGGGGAGTGGGATCCGTGGCTCGGGCTGCCGATCTTCTCGCTGCTGTTCGGCGTCGGGTTCTCCTTGCTGCTCGACTCCGCGTCGCGGCGTGTCGACCGGCCGCGGGTCGTGCTGCTGCGCCGGCTGGTGGCGTTGCTGGCGATCGGCCTGGTGCACATGGCGCTGTGGCCGGGGGAGGTCCTGACCGAGTACGCCGTCGTCGGCCTGTTGGTGCTGTTGCCATCAAGTTGGTTGCCGCGGTGGGCGGTCGCGGGTCTCGCCGTCGTGTTCGTGCCGGTCGCGCTGGTGGCCGGGGGCGGGCCGCTGCTCATCGCCGGGCTGTTCCTGGTGGGTTCGGCGCTGGTCAGGTACGGGGTGGTGGAGCGGATCGAGGGGTCCACCTGGGTGCCGCTGGGGCTGGGCCTGGTCTTCGCGGCGGGGGCGGCGGCGGCGCTGGGGGCGCGGGCCGGGGCGGGGCCGTCGTTCGCCTCGGGTCTGGCTGATCTGCTGGTCGCGGGGGCGGTCGTGTGCGCTCTGCTGGTGCTGCTCAGGACGCCGCTGCGGCCGGTGCTGCGGGTCGTCTTCGCGCCTCTGGGGCGGATGGCGTTGACCGGCTACCTGACGGCCACGCTGCTCGTCCTGGCCGCCGCCCACCTGCTCGGCCTGCCGATCGCGGAGTCCTCCCAGACCGCGTTCCTCACGGCGGGCGCCGTCCTCGCCGCGCAGTGGGCGTTCTCCACCCTCTGGCTGCGCCGGTACCGGCAGGGGCCTCTGGAGTGGGTCTGGCGCTGGGCCACCTGGGCGCGTCGCCCGGCGATCACGTCCTGACCGGCGGGCGACGCCGGTCGCACTCGGCCGTTTCCCAGGTGGCGGCCAGGTCGCGGCAGCGCACCGCGATGGTCCCGGGCCGGAAGGCGATCTCGTGGGCGCATCCGGCGGGGTCGGGCAGGATCTCGTCCAGGATCACCTCGCCGCGCATCCCGGCGAGGTCCAGCACGCAGCTCGTCACGCCCTGGTACGTGATCGTCAGGTCTTCGTCGTGCTTGAAGCAGCTGTGACGGAAAGCGAGCTCCAGGGACGGGTCCGCGCCGTCCGGCCCGTACGAGATCCGCGCCAGGGTGAGGTCCTTCACACACCGCGGGCCGAGAAAGTCGTAGTGCAGCGGATCCGTGGCGAACGCTCGGGCGCCCGGGGGCAGGGCGTCCGCGAGTTCGGGGAGGCGCTCCAGGTAGCCGGACGGGTCGATGACGCCGTCGACGACCTCGCCGCCGGGCAGGGTCATCGACGCGTCGAGATCGACGTACTTCACAGGACGCGCATCCACAGGTTGGTGGCGTGGGGGACCTGCGTCACGCTGAGGCGTTCGAGCTTGACGTCGGCGCCGCCGGGGTGGTCGAAGAGGCGGACGCCGTCGCCGAGCATGACGTTGGCGACGCAGGTGAGGATCTCGTCTAGCGCGCCGGCCGCGAGGCATTGGCGGGCCACGTCGGCGCCGATGACGTTGACGTACTTGTCGCCGGCGGCGGCCTTCGACTGGCTGATCGCGGTGTGGAGGTCGGTGACGAAGGTGACGCCTGGTACGGGCTTGGCCGGGGGGTTGTGGGTGAGCACGAACTGGGGACCGCTCCAGCCTCCGCCGAACGCCTCGCCCTCGTGCTCGGTGTCCTTGTACGGGTCGTCGCCGCCGTAGGAGCGGTTGCCCACGAGGAGGGAGCCGACCTGGGGGAGCAGGTCGTCGACGGTCGGGTTGGGCCCGAGGTGTTCGGTCAGCCAGGACATGTCGCCGCCGGGGCCGGCGATGAAGCCGTCCAGGGACATGGTCACTGAGTAGAGCATTTTCGCCATGGTTCCTCCTGCGATCGGACCTTACCTGGAGGAAGACCGCGCGGAGCAAAGAAAGTCATCGGGGTATGTTTTGTCCTGTTTTATGACTATAGGGCTTGCCTAGCTCTTTGAGGGAGAATCCATGCGCCGTTCCTTCCGTGTCCGCCTGTTCGGGGGCATTGCCATCTGCTGGACGTCACGGTCTGGACGGTCAACGACGTTGCCCTCGCCGCGCGCCTGATCGATTTCGGCGTGCCCGGAATTGTCACCGACTATCCCGACGAGTTGTGCGATCCGCTAGAAATGTCGGTTCCGCCGGAGATTTGGGTGCTGATTCGCGCCTGAATCACCCTAAGATCCCCTTCATGCAGCCACTGCGGCAGGGGGATCCGACAGCGCTGGGCCCCTACGTGCTTCTCGGTTTCCTCGGTGAAGGCGGCCAGGGCGCCGTTTTCGCCGGACGGGCACCCGACGGCACCGCCATCGCGGCCAAGGTGCTGCACGCCCGTTTCGCCGGTGACACCGCCGCCGTACAGCGCTTCCGGCGTGAGGTCGAGCTGGCCCGCCGGGTGGCCCAGTTCTGTACGGCACGCGTGCTCGACGTCGGATTCGCGGGCGGCGTGCCGTACATCGTCTCCGAACTGGTCGAGGGCGTCTCCCTCCAGCAGGCCGTACGCACGCGTGGCCCGTTGACCGGCGACGATCTGATACGGCTCGCGGTGGCGACCATGACAGCGCTGATCTCCATCCACCGGGCGGGCATCGTGCACCGCGATTTCAAGCCCTCCAACGTGTTGCTGGCCGCTGACGGGCCCAGGGTGATCGACTTCGGCATCGCCAGGGCGCTGGACGCCTCCTCCGTCACCGCCAGCAGTGTGGTGGGCTCGCCCGGCTACATGTCGCCCGAGCAGATTCGGGCCGAGCAGATCAGGCCCGCCTCTGATCTGTTCTCGTGGGCCGGGACGATGGTCTATGCCGCCACCGGTTCGCCCGCGTTCGGCCTCGACTCCATCCCTGCGGTCATGCATCGGGTGCTCAACCTGGAGCCTGACCTCCGGGCCATCGGTGAGCCGCTGCGTGACGTGCTGACGGCGTGTTTTCAGAAGGATCCCGCGCTGCGCCCTGACGCCCAGACGGCCTGGCACGCGCTGATGGACGGCTCCCCGGCCGCCGGACCCGTGACGCCTTCCCGGGACAGCGTGCCCGGCGACAACTCTCGCAGGGACAACGGACCCGCTGAGGCTCCCAGGGACAGCGTGCCCAGTGAACCCAAAAGGGACAACGGCCCCGGCGAGCCCGGGGTTTCTCGCCGTGAAACCACACCCGGGGCGCCTGGACGAGACCATGCCGCGCGCCGTACCTCCAAGTGGGGACGGCCTGTGGCGGTGGCGGCGGGGGTGGCGGTGACGGTGAGTGCGGTCTACATCCTGTGGCCCGCGCCCTTACCCGGCCGGCCCGCGGTCGCAGACCTGGCGGCCACCACCACGCTCGGCCCGCAAGCCTCGGCCCCGCCCGCTACCGCATCGCCGGCGCCTGCCACGCCAGCCGGCACGACCCCGCCGGCCTCCGCGCGGAAGGCCACCTCGAGCACCAGCCCGACCTCATCGTCGGCCACCACTCCAACCCCCACCCCGACGACGACTCCCACCCCGAAGACAACCCCCACCCGACGCCCCGCGGCGTCTGGACGCTGGGACATGAAGGGTGACGTGTCAGAGTGGGACATCACCGGCCCGCGCAGTGCCAAGCTGACCCGATACCCCGAAGGACCCGGAGGCCCCGGCTGGGGGTTCCTGATGTGGACGAAACGGCCGATGAGCACCAGCTTCACACTCTCGGTCCGCGCGCGCCTGCTCGAGCTCGGCCGCCGGGACAAGACCCCGAAGTACGGCTTGCTGTTCTCCAACACGGAGCCGGGCAACGACATCGGCTACTACGTCGAACCGCTCACCGCAGGCGGCATGCTCACCGTTCTGGTGATGGAGAAGGGCGCGTTCAGCTGGGAGCGCATCCCATGGCCGCTCGGGTTCGACCCCGATGACTTCCACACGCTCAAGGTGACCAGGAAGGGCTCGACCTATACCTTCTACGTGGACGGTCGACGGGTGTCCCAGCGTGAGGTGCCCGGAGTCGACCCAGAAGGTGTGGGCCGGGTCGGTCTGGCCGGCTTCGATGTCCTCGCCGAATTCCAAGACTTCAGAATGCGGAACTGACTTCCCTCATCGCCCAAGGCTGCGACGAGGCTGATCGCGGTGTGGAGGTCGGTGACGAAGGTGACGCCTGGTACGGGCGTGCACGGGGGTTGTGGGTGAGCACGAACTGGGGGCCGCTCCAGCCTCCGCCGAACGCCTCGCCCTCGTGCTCGGTGTCCTTGTACGGGTCGTCGCCGCCGTAGGAGCGGTTGCCCACGAGGAGGGAGCCGACCTGGGGGAGCAGGTCGTCGACGGCGGGGTTGGGGACAACTCATCGCAAGCCGGGGGGTGCCTTTTGTCCGATTTGGGAGGTGTATTAGGTTAGGCTCGCCTAACTTTCTGATTGGAGTGCCCATGCGTCGTCCCTTCCGTGTCCGCCTGTTCGGGGCCTTGCTCGCCCCCGCCGTGCTAGCGCTGCCCGCCTGCGGCAGCGAGGGTGCGACCGACGTGGCCGCCGCGACCGGAGGCGCCGCTCCGGAAGTGACCGTGACGCACGCCCAGGGCAGCACCACACTCCCCGCCAAGCCGGAGAAGGTCGTGGTCTTCGACCTGGGCGTGCTCACCACCCTCGACGAGCTCGGGGTCAAGGTGGCCGGAGTGCCGGCGGTCGAGGGCCTGCCGGACAAGCTCTCCCAGTACGCCGGCGACGGCTACCCCAAGGTCGGTTCGCTGTTCGAGCCGGACTACGAGAAGGTCAACGCGCTGGACCCGGACCTCATCGTGGTGGCCGGCCGGTCGTCGGCCGCGTACGCGGAACTAGCCAAGATCGCCCCCACGGTCGACCTGACCGTGGACAACGCGGCGTTCCTGGACAGCTTCCGCGAGCGGACCACGGCGCTCGGCACGATCTTCGGCAAGGAGGCGGAGGTCAAGCAGCGCCTCGACGCCATCGACGCGGCCGCGGCCGAGGTCAAGGCCAAGGCGGGCGACCGTACCGGGCTGGTCGTGCTCACCACCGGCGGCAAGATCAGCGCGCACGGCCCCGGTGGCCGGTTCGGCATGGTGCACGACGCTCTCGGCGTGAAGCCCGCCGCCGAAGGGCTGAAGACCGAGACCCACGGCGAGGCGATCTCCGCCGAGTTCATCGGCGAGACCGACCCCGACCTGCTGTACGTCGTCGACCGCGACGCGGCCATCGGGGAGAGCGGCGCGGCCGCCAAGCAGGTGCTGGACAATGCGCTCGTCAACGGAACCAAGGCCGCCAAGAACGGCAAGATCGTCTACCTCGACCCGTTCGCCTGGTACCTCGCGCCGACCGCGCTCAGCTCGGTCGACGCCATGGTCAAGGCCGTCGGAGACAGCCTGTCGTGACGCGCCTGCGCGCCTGGCACCTGGTGGCCGGGACGGCGGCGCTCGCCGTCCTGGCCGCCTGGTCGCTGTTCGTGGGCGTGAGCGACCTCACCCTGGCGGGCCTGCTCGACGGGCGGCCGGACGACGTACGGGTCCTCGTCGAGTCCCGGCTGCCGAGGCTGGTGGCCATCCTGCTGGCCGGCACCGCTATGAGCGTGGCCGGTCTGGTGATGATGCACCTCGTCGGCAACCGGTTCGTCACCCCGTCCACCGCGGGCACCACCGAGTCGGCCACCTTCGGCGTCCTCGTGGCCACGCTGCTCGCCGGCGGCGAGGCCCTGATCGTCAAGATGGCCATGGCGGTGGCGTTCGCGCTGCTCGGCACCTTCTTCTTCATGGCGGTGCTGCGGCGCCTGACATTTCGCGACATGATGCTCGTACCGCTGGCCGGCATCATGTTCGGCGGCGTCATCGGCGCCGCCACCATGTTCGTCGCCTACCGGGCCGACCTGCTGCAGAGCCTCGGCGCGTGGACGGCCGGCGACTTCTCCGGCGTGCTGCGCGGGCGCTACGAGCTGCTGTGGATCGCCGGCGCGGTGACCGTGCTCGGCTACCTGTACGCGGACCGGTTCACCGTCGCCGGGCTGGGCCGCAGCTTCGCGATCAACCTCGGCGTGCGCTACGACCGGGTGGTCAACACCGGGCTGGTGCTGGCCGCGGTCATCACCGCGGTCGTGGTGGTCACGGTCGGGGAGGTTCCGTTCGTCAGCCTCATCGTGCCCAACCTGGTCACGATGGCGCTCGGCGACAACCTGCGGTACGCGCTGCCCGCCACCGCGCTGACCGGGGCGCTGTTCGTGCTGCTCTGCGACATCCTGGGGAGGGTCGTGCGGTTCCCGTACGAGATCCCGGTCTCGACCGTCCTGGGCGTCATCGGCAGCGCCGTCTTCCTGACCCTGCTGGGCGGAGGCAAGCGGATGGGACTGCGATGACCGCGCCGACCGGGACCGCTCTCGCCGCCGCCCGCCGCCGCGAGCGCCGCCGGCTCGCCGTGCTCGCGCTGGTGGCCGTCGCAGTGGTCGCCGGGTTCTGCCTGGTCGGGCTCACCGGCAACTGGGAGTACGCGATGGGCATCCGGTCACGCAAGATCGCCACGATGGTCGCGGTGGGCGTGGCGGTGGCCTGCTCCAGCGTGCTGTTCCAGACCGTGACCGGCAACCGCATCCTCACGCCCGGCATCATGGGCTTCGACCAGCTCTTCGTGCTGGTCCAGACGTTGATCGTGTTCCTGTTCGGCGCGCTGGCGCTGAGCACGGCCGATCCGCGGCTGCTGTTCGCCGGTCAGGTGACGGTCATGGTGGTCTTCGCCGGACTGCTCTACCGGTGGCTGTTCGGTCGCGAGGGGCGTGACCTCTACGTGCTGGTGCTGGCCGGGGTCGTCTTCGGCACCCTGTTCGGCAGCCTGTCCTCGCTGGCCGCCCGGTTGATCAACCCGAACGACTTCGTGGTGCTGCAGGACAGCCTCTTCGCCAGCTTCAACCAGGTGGACCCGGGTCTGCTCGCCCTGTCGGCCGTGCTGGTCGCCGTGATGGCGGCCTGGACCGTACGGCTCGCGCACCGGCTCGACGTGGTCGCGCTCGGCCGCGACCACGCGCTCAACCTGGGCGTGCACCACGCCTCGGTGGTCAACCAGGCGCTGGTGGTCGTCGCGGTGCTGGTGTCGGTGTCCACCGCGCTGGTCGGCCCGCTCACCTTCCTCGGCGTGCTGGTCGCCAACCTGGCCAGGCAGCTCACCGGCAGCTTCCGCCACCTGACGCTGCTGCCCGCCGCGACGCTGATCTCGGTGATCGTGCTGGTCGGCGGGCAGCTCGTGCTGGAACGGGTGTTCACCATGAACACCGCGCTCAGTGTGATCATCAACTTCGTCGGCGGTGCCTACTTCATCGCCCTGCTCATCCGGGAGTCCCGACGGTGATCGAGATCAAGGACGTCACCAAGAGGTACGGCGACACCACCGTGGTCGACCGGGTGTCGCTGACCATCCGGCCCGGCGGCGTCACGTCCGTCATCGGCGCCAACGGCGCGGGCAAGTCGACGCTGCTGTCGATCATCAGCCGACTGATCCCCGCCGACGCCGGCACGGTCACCGTGGACGGCCTGGACGTGGCCACCACCCCCGGCGAGCTGCTGGCCCGCCGGCTGGCCGTGCTGCGGCAGGACAACCACATGTCGGTCCGGCTCACCGTGCGGGAGCTGGTCGCCTTCGGCCGCTTCCCGCACTCCGGCGGCCGGCTCACCGCCCGCGACCACGAGCTCGTGGACGAGGCCATCGGCTACTTCGAGCTGGACGGCCTGGCCGACCGGCACCTCGACCAGCTGTCGGGCGGCCAGCGGCAGCGCGCGTACGTGGCCATGGTGCTCTGCCAGGACACCGACTACGTGCTGTTGGACGAGCCGCTGAACAACCTCGACATGCGGCACGCGGTGCACATGATGCGCCGCGTGCGGCGGATGGCCGACGACTTCGGCAAGACCGTGGTCCTGGTCGTGCACGACATCAACTTCGCCTCCTGCCACTCCGACACGATCGTGGCGATGCGGGACGGCGCGGTGATCGCGCAGGGGAGCACGGCGGAGATGATGCGGCCCGAGCTGCTCCGCGAGGTCTACGACCTGGACATCGGCGTGCACGAGATCGGCGGCAGCCGCATCGGCGTCTACTTCTCCTGACAGAACACCGTGCCCAGCGCCCCGGCCAGGGCGCTCAGGATCATGGCGCGCACGCCAGGAGCGGCGACCCGGCTCGGACCATGAGGCGGGCCGCACGCTCACCTGTGGAGAACCGCAGGGCGGTCAGCAGCGGTTGATGCGGGAGTTCACCAGATTGATGTTGCGGATGACGATGTTGACGCCGCACGGGCTCTCGTTGATCGCCGAGTTCGTCAGCGTGAGGTTCTGCAGCGTGATGTCGGAGGTGACGGGGAACTCGCTGCGGGCCGCGAGGCGGATGTCGGAGCCGTTCACGGTGCCGCTCTGGGCGGCGATCGTGACGTTGTAGCAGTTCTCGATGAGGATCGAGTTGCTGCCGGTCTGCGCGATGTCCACCCGGTCGATCACCGCGCCGCCGCTCTCCGACACGCAGAAGACGCCGCGTCCGCCGCCGCGCGCCTTGACGGTGCCGACGCGCACGTTCACCGGGTACGAGCTGCCGATCCGGCCGTTGCGGTTGGCCATCCGGAACGCCGCGTACCCGGTGCCGGTGCCGGCGCCCTCGGCGTCCACGGTGCCGATCGTGGCGTTGATCGTGTCGTTCAGCAGCAGGCCGGACTCGCCGGTGTTGCGCGCGGTGACGGTGCCGATGGTGATGCCGTCGACGCCGTACGTCTCCACGCCGTGGCTGCCGCCGCCGGAGGCGTACACGCTGTCGATGCGGACGTTCCTGGTGCGGACGTTCCTGTTGGCGTGGTTGTCGATCCGCACGCCCAGCCCGGCCGAGCCGAGCCGCAGGTCGAGCTGCCCGAACGTGATGTTCGTGCCGTTGCGTACGAAGACCGCGAAGTACGGGTTGCCGGTCACGGCGAGCCTGGTGACCTCGACGTCGGTGACGTTCTGGGCGCGGACGACGGCGTTGTTGGCGCTGATCGTGCCGGAGACGTCGATCGTGCCGCACACCTCGAGGACGGTGTAGCTGGGCAGGTCGAGCGACTGGTTGGCGTTCATGCCGCCGGAGCCGCGGACGACCACCTTCTGCTTGGACGTGCGGCCCGGGGTGAGGCTGCCGACGGCGCGGCGCATGGCCTCGATCATGCTGCTGCCGGTGTAGAGGGTGGCGCCGCCGTTCCTGGCCGTCCACGTGCCGCCGCTGAGCACGGCCTCGGCGTTGTAGGAGCCGCTGCCGCAGCCGGAGGAGGAGCCGCCGCTCACCTTGACGAGCTGCCATTGCTGGTTGGCGCCGCCGAGGTCGTCCCACTGGGAGACGCGGGCGCCGTCGGCGGTGGACCACTCCCAGGCTTCCAGGGCCTTGCCGCTGTGCCGGTTGATCAGCCGGACGTGGCCGCCGTCGGAGTCGGCCAGCCTGAACTGCTGGTTCCAGCCATTGGCGTCGGACCACTGGACGATCTGGGCGCCGTTCTCGGCGTTCCAGGCGTACACGTCGAGGACCTTGCCGCTGTGGCGGGACCTGAGCCGGTAGTAGCCGTCGCCTGAGCTGACGAACTGCCACTGCTGCTGGTAGCCGTCGTTGCGGGCCCACTGCACGATCGGCGCGCCGTCGTTGGTGGCGAGCTCGTACACGTCGAGGGCCTTGCCGCTGTGCCGGTTGACGAGGACGTACCAGGCGTCGGTCTCGACGGTGGCGGCGGCCGCGGGCGGCGGCTGCGCGACGAGGGCGCCCGCCAGCGCCATGACCAGGGCGGCCAGGACGGTGAGCAGGCACCTCCGGGCTCGGGCAACGGATCTCACTGTCTGCTCCCATCCATTAGGGAAGCGCTTTCCCAGGACCAGATCAGCGAGGACGCACCGCCGCGTCAAGCGCGCCGGCCTCGGCGGCCTTTCTGCCTGCCGAAACCTATGGAAACTTTCATGCGATGTCTTAGGCTGGCACTCCCGGCATTTCACCAGAAGGGCACGCATGCACCTCGTCAGGTCCGCTCAATCGCCCCGCTGGGTGGTCCGCGCCGAGGACGGCGACCGGGCGCTGCCCGCCGGTTTCTCCCTCGGCGACGCCCTGTCCGCCGACCTCGGCCACTTCCGCGACCGGCTCGCCCGCGCCGCCGAGCCGGTCGAGCCGGTCACCCCCGCGGCTCCCGTCGACGCGGACACCGAGGTGTGGGCGGCCGGCGTCACCTACCGCCGTTCCCGCGAGGCCCGGGTCGAAGAGAGCACCGAACCCGACATCTACCAGCGCGTCTACGACGCCGAACGGCCCGAGCTGTTCTTCAAGTCGCTCGGCTGGCGGGTGCGCGGCCACGGCGAGACCATCGGCGTGCGCGAGGACTCCACCTGGGACGTGCCCGAGCCGGAGCTGGCCGTGGTGGTCACCGCCAGCGGCGAGATCGCCGGCTACACCGTCTGCGACGACGTCAGCAGCCGCTCCATCGAGGGCGACAACCCGCTCTACCTGCCCCAGGCCAAGATGTACGCGGGAGCCACCGCGCTCGGCCCCGGCATCCGCCCCGCCTGGGAGGTGCCGGACCCGTACGACCTGGCGATGACGGTGACGATCACCCGCGACGGCGTCACCGCCTGGTCCGACCGGGCGAACACCGGCCAGCTCCACCGCCGCCTCGACGAGCTGGTGAGCTGCCTGTTCGCGGCCGAGCGCTATCCCCGCGGGGTGGTGCTGTCGACCGGCACCTGCATGGTCCCGGGGTCGGACTTCACGCTGCTGCCCGGCGACCGGGTGGAGATCGTCATCGACGGCGTGGGCACGCTCGCCAACGACGTGCGGCCGTCCCGGGAGATCGTCTCACCGGCTTGAGCCGGGCCGCGTCCCGGGCGGACCGGCGGGTCAGTGAGCCGGGCGGCGGTGCTCGGCGACCAGGCAGCCGTTGCGGCTGACCCTGGCTCGCTCGTACGGGCAGAGCTGGCGGGTCACGTAGGACCGGGCGAGGGCGTCGGCGTCACGGCGGCCGACGCCCCAGCCTATGGTGTGCCACCTGGCGGCCTCGCCCGTGGTGTCCAGGACGGTGATCTCGAAGAGTTCCGCGGGTGTGCACCTGGTGTGGTCGTGTCCGGATGTCACCTGGTTCATGGCTGGAACCTGCTCCGCCGCCGCCGGGGGTAAACCGCCGCCCGCACCCGGGGGCCGGGGTGAGGGCCGGAGCGTCCCTGCTGAGGCGTCGTACGGGAGCGACCCGAAAAATTTCGTGACAATGGGAACTGCGCATCGCCGCCGCGGCAATCACAGGCGTCACCGATTCCGGAGAGGCAGCCGATGCGACAACAGAGCCCGCTGATGGATCCCGAGACGCTGGACGATGCCGAGATCATCGCCCGCTCCAGGGAGGACCCCGAGGGGTTCGCCGTCCTGTTCACCCGGCACGCGCCCGCGCTCAAGCGGTACGCGGTGCGCAGGCTGGGCGCAGAGGCGGCCGAGGACGTCGTGGCCGAGACGTTCGTGGCGGCGTTCCGCCAGCGCGCCCGCTACGACCTGACGCGCCCCGACGCCCGGCCCTGGCTGTACGGCATCGCCACCAACCTGATCGGCCGCCACCGCCGCGGCGAGATCGCGCTCTACCGGGCGCTGGCCCGCACCGGCGTCGACCCGGTCACCGAGCCGTTCACCGACGGGGTGGAGTCGCGGGTGGACGCGTCGGGGGCGCGGGCCGCGCTCGCGGGCGCCCTGGCGCGGCTGCCGGCCGGACACCGCGACGTGCTGCTGCTGGTCACCTGGGGCGGGCTCGGCTATGAGGAGGCCGCCGCCGCGCTGGGCGTGCCCGTGGGCACCGTCCGATCGCGGATGAACAGGGCCAGGGAGAAGCTCCGCCGGTCCCTGCGTGACATCGATCCGACCACGACGTATGAGGAGCACGGCTCATGAACGACAGGGAACTGCTCGACCGGCTGCGCGCCGAGGTTCCGCCGACGCTGGACACCCGGGCCGAGGAGGCCCGGCTGCGCGCGGCCATCGCCGA